>DATLYU010000178.1:0-10262 GCA_035574435.1 Gaiellaceae bacterium
GCCTAGACGGTCTCCCCGCGGAACACCTCCGCGACCGGGCCGCTGAGAACGGCGCGGCCCTCCCGGAGGTCGACCAGGAGCGTTCCGCCGGGCAGGTGCACGCGCACCGGGCTCTCGCACCAGCCGTGCGTGACCGCGGCCGCGGCCGCCGCGGCGGCGCTCGAGCCGGAGGAGCGCGTCTCCCCCGCCCCGCGCTCCCACACGAGCACGGTCAGGTCGTGCAGGCCGTCCGGGCGCGCGAGCTGCACGTTCGTGCGCTCGGGAAAGCGCTCGTGCCGCTCGAGCGCCGGGCCGAGGCGCAGCAGCTCCTCCCGCTCGGGCTCGCGACGCAGCACCGCGTGCGGGTTGCCGACCGCGACGGGCGTCACCTCCAGCCGCTCGCCCGCGACCTCGAGTGCCTCCGGGCGGCCCACCTCGACGGGCCCCAGGTCGACCTCGACCTCGTCGCCGTCGACCCGCGCCGGGATCGTGCGTCCACCGATCCGCACGCGCGGGAACGCGACCGCCGCGCGGCGGGCGAGCCACATGGCGGCGATCCGCGCGCCGTTCCCGGAGAGCTCGGCCTGCGACCCGTCCGGGTTCCAGACGACGACGTCCGCCTCGGGGCCGCGCACCTCCGCCACCTCCAGCACGCCGTCCGCGCCGATCCCGGTGTGCGGGTCGCACAGCCGCTGCGCGTCCGCCGGCCCGAGCGGGGCCGCCAGGTCGCCCCGCTCCACGATCAGGTAGCTGTTACCGAGCGCGTGCCACTTCGAGAATCGCATCCGCCACCTCCGCCGCCGGCCGGTCGGCGTCGATCATGACGATGCCCGGGATGCGCCGCATCCACTTGCGCTGGTACGCGGCGTAGCGGCGCGTGCGCAGCACCAGCCGCTCGAGCGCCTCGCCTGGCGGGAGCTCGGCGAGCTCGCGCAGGCCGAGCGCCTTGCCCGCCGTCGGCGAGGCGTGCGGGAGCGCCCGGCGGGCCTCCTGCGCGGCGCCGCGGGCGAGCATCCGCTCCGCGCGCGCGCGGATCCGCGCCTCCAGCGTCTCGGGCGGCAGCTCCAGCCCGAGCACGAGCGTCGGGCGCCGGTAGTCCCCCGACCACAGCCGGTCGCTCGCCGGCACGAGCGACGCGCCCGCCTCGGCGAGCTCGAGGGCCCGCACGACGCGCCGCCGGTCGCGCGCGTGCACGCGCTCCGCCGCCGCGGGGTCGAGCTCCCGCAGGCGCCGGAAGGCCGTCTCCGGGTCCTCGTCGTAGACGGCTTCCCAGCGCTCGCGCGCTCCGGGGGCCGGTGCGGGCGGGAGCGCGAGCTCGGTCAGGGCCGCTCGCAGGTAGAGGCCCGTCCCGCCGGCGACGATGGCGGTGCCGTGCGCCGCCACGAGCTCGTCGATCGCCGCGTGCGCGAGCGGCGCGTACTCCCCGACGGACATGACGTCGCCGACGTCGCGGATGCCGACCAGCCGTGTCGGTCGCTCCGGCTGCGCGGTCAGGAGCTCGAGGCCGCGGTACACCTGGAAGGCGTCCGCGGAGACGACCTCCGTCCCCAGCCGGTCGGCCACCTCCTCCGCGACCGCCGTCTTGCCCGAGGCCGTCGGGCCGAAGAGGGCGATGACCTCCGTCGCCGCCAGGGCTCAGGCGGCGACGAGCGCCAGCTCGCGGCCGCGCAGGGTCGTCGAGGTGGACGCCTCGACGAGCACGTCCACGAGCTCCCCGGGCGCCGCCGAGCCGGCGAAGTTGACGGTCGTGTTGCGCCGGGTGCGGCCGCGCAGGAGGGTCGGGTCGGTGCGGCTCGGGCCTTCCACCAGCACCTCCTCGACCCGGCCGACGCGCTCGGCGTTGCGCTCCGCCGCGATCCGCTGCACGACCTCGACGAGGCGCTCGAGGCGCTCGTGCTTCAGCTCGTCCGGAACCTGGTCGGGAAGCGCCGCCGCCTCCGTGCCCGCGCGCGGCGAGAAGATGAACGTGAACGCGCTGTCGAAGCGCACCTCCTCCACGACCTCGAGCGTCGCCTGGAAGTCGTCCTCCGTCTCGCCCGGGAAGCCCACGATGAGGTCCGTGCCGAGCGCGAGGTCGGGCACGGCGGCGCGCAGACGCGCCACGAGGCGGAGGTAGCGGTCGCGGTCGTACGTCCGCCGCATCCGCCTGAGCACGCGCGAGGAGCCCGACTGGAGCGGCAGGTGCACGTGCTCGCACACGCTCGCGCACTCGGCGAGCGCGGCGATCACCGGCGCGCGGAAGTCCTTGGGATGCGGGCTCGTGAAGCGGATGCGCTCGATGCCCGGAACCGCGTCGCAGGCGCGCAGGAGCTGGCCGAAGTCCGTGCGCAGCTCGGGCGCGAGGTCGCGCCCCCAGGAGTTGACGTTCTGGCCGAGGAGCGTGATCTCGCGCACGCCGTCGCGGGCGAGGCTCGTCACCTCGGCGAGGATCTCCCCCGGGCGCCGGCTCTGCTCGCGCCCGCGCACCGAGGGGACGATGCAGTACGCGCACTTCGAGTTGCAGCCCATGGACACCTGCACCCAGGCCTGGAAGCGGCGCTCGCGGTGCATCGGCAGGTCGGCGGCGAAGTGCTCGTGCGACCCGAAGCGCCCGCGCGGGACCGCGTACCCCCCGGCCGCGAGCCAGCGCCCGAGGTGCGGGATCGAGCCGGGCCCGAAGGCGACGTCCACGAAGGGGTAGAGCTCGAAGATGCGCTCCCGCTGCGCCTCCGCGTAGCAGCCCCCCACCGCGACCACGAGGTCCGGCTGCTCGCGCTTGCGCGCCGCGGCGTCGCCGAGGTACGCGGCGAGGCGCGTGTCCGGCTTCTCGCGGATCGTGCACGTGTTGAAGACGAGCACGTCGGCCTCCTCGGGCCGCGGGGTCTCGCCGAGCCCGAGCGACTCCAGCATGCCCTTGATGCGCTCCGAGTCGTGCGCGTTCATCTGACAGCCGAAGGTGGTGACGTGGTAGCGGCGCACTGGCCGGCCAGTCTAGCCGGGCCCACGCCCGCTCCCCCTCCGCGCGCGGGCTACGTGGCGACGTCGATCGCGCGCGATTCGCGAATGACGATCACCTTCACCTGACCCGGATACTCGAGCTGGTCCTCGATCTCGCGGGCGATCTCGTGCGAGAGGAGCACGGCGCCGTCGTCGTCCACCTCGCTCGGCTCCACGAGCACGCGGATCTCCCGCCCGGCCTGCAGCGCGTACGCCTTGGCCACGCCCGGCTTGGCGGTCGCGATCTCCTCGAGCGCCTCCAGCCGGCGGATGTAGTTCTCCAGGCTCTCCCCGCGCGCGCCCGGGCGCGAGGCGGAGATCGCGTCGGCCGTGATCAGGAGGACGGCCTCCACCGTCTGCGGCTGCACCTCGTAGTGGTGCGCCTCGATGGCGTGCACGATCCCCTCCGACTCGCCGTAGCGGCGCGCGAGCTGGGCGGAGATGAGCGCGTGGGAGCCGTCCACCTCGTGGCTCATGGCCTTCCCGACGTCGTGCAGGAGCGCCGCCCGCTTCGTCGTCTTCACGCCCGCCTCGAGCTCCGCGGCCATGATCCCGCCCAGGTGGACGACCTCGAGCGTGTGCTTGAGCACATTCTGCCCGTAGCTCGTGCGGTAGCGCAGGCGCCCGAGGATCTTCACCAGCTCCTCGTGGAAGTCGCCGCAGTTGGCCTCGAAGACCGCCTGCTCGCCCGCCTGGCGGACGTGCTCCTCGAGCTCCGCCTTCGACTGGTAGTACATCTCCTCGATCCGCGCGGGGTGGATGCGGCCGTCCTCGATCAGCTTCTCCAGCGTCAGGCGCGCGACCTCGCGGCGCAGCGGGTCGAAGGACGAGAGCACGACCGCGTGCGGGGTGTCGTCGATGATGAAGTCCACGCCGGTGAGGTGCTCGAGGGCGCGGATGTTGCGTCCCTCGCGGCCGATGATGCGGCCCTTGAGGTCGTCCGAGGCGAGCTCCACCACGGTCACCGTGGCCTCGGCGGTGTGGCTCGCGGCCACGCGCTGCAGGGAGTCGGCGACGAGGGCGCGGGCGCGGCGGCGCGCGTCCGCGCGGGCCTCCTCCTCCATGCGCCGGACGTCCCGCGCGAGCTCGTGCCGGACGAGGTCCTTGGAGCGCTCGAGGAGCTGCTGCTTCGCCTCCTCCACGGTCAGCCCGGAGATGCGCTCGAGCGCGGCGAGCGCGTCGTCCCGCGCCTTCTTCAGCTCCTCCTGCAGGGCGCGGATGTGCGTCTCGCGGTCGCCGAGCCCCTGCTCGCGGCGGATGAGCTCGTCGAGCTTCGCTTCGATCTCCTCCTCTCTCTGCAGGACGCGCTCCTCGATCTTCAGGATCTGGGTCCGGCGGTCCTGGACCTCGGACTCGATCTCGTCGCGGATGCGGACCGCCTGCTCGCGCGCCTCCACGTGCGCCTCGCGGCGGACGGCCTCGGCCTCGCGCGCGGCGTCGGCGAGGATGCGCCGCCGCTCCAGCTCGGCCGCGCGCACGCGCGAGCGCGAGAACGTGAGCAGGAAGCCGCCTGCTGCGATCGCTCCGAGCAGGATTCCGGTCAACGCCGCGACGGCCGTGAGCATGCAGCCTCCGTCAGAAGGATCGGTTCCGCGGCGTCCCGCCGCGGTGCTCACACCGGCATTCCGGCCTGCACGGCCGCGTCCGGAGCCTGCGCCGGCCTAGCTCAGGAGCTCGCGTACCCTCCCGCGGCGGCCGCGCGCCGCCCGTTTGGCGTGGGTCGTAGCGTCGTTCGAGGTCACAGGTTCGGGAAGTGGCTTCGGTGCAGGAAGAAATGTCGAGTGTAAGCGGACCTATGCTAGCTCGGCGTCGCCTTCGCCCGCAACGACGCGGCCGACCACGTCGTCCGCGAACCCCTTCCCGAGCAGGTAGCGCGCCGTGCGCACGCTCGCGCCGCGCCGGGCCACGATTCGGCGCACCCGCTCCTCCTCCGGCTCCAGGGCGGCGAGCGCCTGCTCGAGCATGTCGGCGGGCACTCCGGCGCGGGCGAGCTCGTGGCGGACGAGCGCGTCGCCGGCGCCTCGGCCCGCGAGGGCGCGCGCCCGCGCCTCCGCGAAGCGGGCGTCGTCCACGAGGCCCGTGCGCTCGAGCGTCTCGAGCGCGGCGCCGCGCTCCTCCTCCGCGAAGCCGCGCTCCGCCAGGCGCCGGTCGAGCTCCCTGCGGCTCAGGTCGCGACCGCGCAGCACCCGCAGGGCGGCCTCGACCGCCTCCCGCCCGGCCTCCATGCCGTTCCCTCTCGGTCGCCCCGGGCGCAGGGCTAGCGCTCGACGGCGGCCGGCTCCTCCACCTCGGACGCGGCGAGCGGAGCTCCGGCAGGCGCCTCGGCGCCCGCCTGCGAGGGGAGCAGCCGCGCGGAGATGACCTGGTCCTCGGGGGCCTCGGCCTGGACGCGCGCGAGGATCTGCTGGACGATGTCCGGGTTCTCGGCCAGGAACGCGGTCGCGTTCTGGCGCCCCTGCCCGAGGCGCTCGTCGCCGAAGCTGAAGTACGAGCCCGCCTTCTGGACGATCTTCTTCTCCAGGGCGACGTCCAGCACCGTGCCCTCCCAGGGGATGCCGGAGCCGTAGACGATGTCGAACTCCGCCTGCTTGAACGGCGGCGCGACCTTGTTCTTGACCACCTTCACGCGCACGCGGTTCCCGATCGCCTCCGTCCCCTCCTTGAGCGTCTCGATGCGCCGGATGTCGAGCCGAACCGAGGAGTAGAACTTGAGCGCGCGGCCACCCGGGGTCGTCTCCGGGTTGCCGAACATGACGCCGATCTTCTCGCGGAGCTGGTTCGTGAAGATGCAGATCGTGTCCGTGCGGTTGAGCGTGCCCGCGAGCTTGCGCAGCGCCTGGCTCATGAGCCGAGCCTGGAGGCCGACATGGCTGTCCCCCATCTCGCCCTCGATCTCGGCCTTCGGCACGAGCGCCGCCACCGAGTCCACCGCGACCACGTCGAGCGCGCCGGAGCGGATGAGGAGCTCCGCGATCTCGAGCGCCTGTTCGCCCGTGTCCGGCTGGGAGACGAGGAGCTGGTCGATGTCCACGCCGATCCGACGCGCGTAGGCGGGATCCATCGCGTGCTCGGCGTCGATGAAGGCGCAGATGCCCCCGCGCCGCTGGGCCTCGGCCATGACGTGGTAGACGAGGGTCGTCTTCCCCGACGACTCGGGCCCGAAGATCTCGATGATGCGCCCGCGCGGCAGGCCGCCGATGCCGAGCGCGAGATCGAGCGAGAGCGAGCCGGTGGAGACGGCGCCCACGGCCACCTGCGGCCGGTCGCTCATCCGCATCACCGAGCCCTTGCCGAACTGGCGCTCGATCTGGCCGAGCGCGACATCGAGCGCTTCCTCACGCTTCATGCGCCTCTCCTCCTAGCGGGAACGACTCCAGAACCTCGTAGCGGGCCCCCGACGGGTGCAGACGGGATAGGAAAGCAGCGGCTCCGGACGGAGCGAACGCGCCGACCTCGGGGAGCGGTGGCGTGAGGCGGGGACGCTCGCGGAAGCGGACGACGGTGATGTGCGGAAGCCAGCGCCGCGCCTCCCGCCGGTACACGCCGAGCTCCTCGAGCCCGGCGTGCAGGCGCTCGGCGAGGCCCGTCGCCTCCCCGCTCGGGTCGTCCAGCACGAGCATGCCGACGGTGCGCGTCTCCCGGTAGCGGACGGGGACGAGCTCGCAGGACGCGGTCGCCGCCGCCTCGCGGCGCAGCACGGCGAGGATCCCGTCCAGGTCGCTCCGCGGGCGCCAGCCGAGGAACGCGAGCGTGACGTGCAGCCCCTCGACCGGGCGCCCGCGCACGATCTCGCGCCGCTGCCACGCGGCGAGAGCCTCGGCGACCTCTGCAGGCAGCTCGAGCGCGAGGAAGAGCCTGAGCTTCTCATCCGCCCCGACGGTAGCCGGCGCGCTCACGCGGATGGGTCGCGGCTCTGCAACAACCTGCGCACGAGATGGAGGGCGGCGGCCGTCGCTCGTCCGCGCACCAGCTCGCGGTCGCCGGGCAGCTCGGAGCGCCTCGCCTCCTCGCCGTCGGGCCCGGACGCGTGCAGGTACACGAGGCCGACCGGCTTGGCCTCGGACCCGCCGCCGGGGCCGGCGACCCCGGTCACGGCGACCGCCACGTCGGCGCCGAGCCGCCCGCGCGCCCCGCTCGCCATGGCGGCGGCGGCCTCGGCCGAGACGGCGCCGTGTCGGGTCAGCACCTCGTGCGGGACGTCGAGCGCCCCCTCCTTCACCTCGTCCGCGTACGCGACGACCCCGCCGCGGAAGACGTCGCTCGAGCCGGGCACCGCCGTCAGCCGGCCGGCGACGAGGCCGCCCGTGCAGGACTCCGCGGTCGCCAGGGTGAGGCCGCGCGCGCGGCAGAGATCGAGGACGATCTCGGCGATCGAGCGCTCGTCCTCGCTGAACAGGTAGCGGCCGAGGGAGGCGCGCAGCGCGTCGGCGACCGCCTGGCCGCGGGTCTCGGCGCCGGGCTCGACCACGAGGTCGACGTGGATCTCGAACTCGCGTGCGCAGATGGTCGCCTCCACCCCGTCCCCCTCTCCGCCCGCGGCGGCGAGCGCCTCCGCGACCGTGGACTCGGGCGTGCCGAAGAACCGCAGCACGTGGCGCCCGCGGCCCGGCGCGCGCGCGAGCACGTCGCGCACCGGAGGCGCCTCGAGCGCCCGCGGCCACAGGCGCCGCAGCTCTCGCGGCGGGCCCGGGAGGACGACGACCACGCACGAGCCCGCCTCCAGCACGAGCCCGGGCGCGGTGCCCGCGAGCCCGAGTGAGAGCGCCCCCTCCGGGATCGTCGCCTGCTTGCGCACGCCGGGAGCGAACTCGTCGTAGCGCCGGCCGAGGCGCTCCGCGACCATCCGCGACACGGCCTCGATCTCGCCCTCGAGCTCCGGGTCGAGGACGAGCGCGCGGCCCGCGACCGCCGCGACGAGCTCGACCGTGCGGTCGTCGTGCGTCGGGCCGAGCCCCCCGGAGACCAGGCAGAGGTCGGCCTGGAAGCCCTCGCGCAGTGCCCGCCCGAGGTCCTCGGGACGGTCGCCCACGATCGTGATCCGCTCCGGCTCGAGCCCGAGCCGCAACGCCTCGGAGGCGAGGAAGGGGCCGTTCAGGTCCTGGCGCTCGCCGCGCACGAGCTCGGAGCCCGTGACCACGATCGCCGCGCGCGGGCGGGCGGGCCTCAAGAGGCGGCGCGGGCGATGCGGCGCGCGGTGACGACGAACGTCGTCCCCGCGGGCAGCCGGACGGTGCGGCCGTTCAGGCGCACGCGGACGTTCTCCGGCTCGGCGAGCGCGAGCTGCAGGCGCCGGCCCTCGAAGAGCTTGGCCTGGCCTCGCTCGAGCGTCCCGCTGTACAGGAGACGCCCCTGGCCCGACCCGATCCGGACCTGCATCCAGGAGCTGCCCGCCTGAGCGCGGACGACGAGCCGCACCCGGCCCGAGGGCGCCTGCGCGGTAGTCGCCGGCTGGCCGGCGGCCGGCAGCCCGAGCACGGTCTGCTGCTCGGGCCCGCCGAAGCGCCAGGCGGCGATCACGAGCGCGGTCAGGACGCCGATCGCGAGCAGGGCGAGGACGGCGATGTGCCCCTCGCGCCGGCCGCGGTCGCGCCGACGCGGCGGCACGCGGCGCGTGCGCACGACCGTGTCCTCGTCGCCCACCGCGAAGCGCGAGTTGTACTCGTCCACGAACGGCTGCGGGTCGAGCCCGAGGGTGCTCGCATACGAGCGCAGGAACCCGCGGACGTACGTGGGCGCGGGCAGGATGTCGAAGCGCTCGTCCTCGAGCGCGCGCAGGTACTTGGGGCGGATCTTCGTCAGCTCCTCGAGCTGCGGGAAGTCGAGCCCCTGCCGGAGGCGCGCCTCGCGCAGGCTGGAGCCGATGTCGAACACGCGGGGGAGTGTAGTGGCTCGCGCGCGGAGCGTCAGTCGCGCGTGCCGGCGTACTCGAGCAGCGCGTACACGAGGAGCGCGACGACGCCCGCGAGGGCGAGGCAGACGCCGGCCAGGCCGAGGAGCCAGGCGAGGCGGGCGAGCGTGGCCGCGCGCCGGTCGACGCGCAGCGCGCTCAGGCGCCGGATGCGGCCGGAGAGCGCGAGCGCTGCGAGCCCCAGGCCCCCGCCCAGCGGGATCGCGAGCCCGGCGTGCAGGAGCTCGTAGCGGGCGCTGAAGCGCGTCAGGTACACGGCCACCGGGAGCGTGGCCACGGATGCGACGCCGGCCACGAGCGCCCCCCAGGCGGAGCGGATCCGGCGGGCGCGCACGCTACTGCTTGACGTAGGGCTTGCCGTCGGCGGCCGGCGGGATCGAGCGGCCGACGACGCCGGCGACGACGACGAGCGTGACGACGTAGGGCAGCGCGCGGAACAGCGTCGTCCAGGCCTGGTCCTCGCCGTAGGCGCCCGGCAGCCGCAGCGCGAGCGCCTCCGTGAAGCCGAAGAGGAGGCACGCGACGAACGCGCCGACCGGCCGCCAGCGGCCGAAGATGACCGCGGCCAGGGCGATGAACCCGCGCCCGGCGGACATGTTCTCGCTGAACGAGTGCGTGATCCCGTTCGAGAGGTAGACGCCCCCCAGGCCGGCGAGCGCGCCCGACACGACGACCGCGCCGTAGCGCATCGCGTACACGGAGATGCCGACCGTGTCCGCCGCCCTCGGGTGCTCGCCCACCGAGCGGACGCGCAGCCCGAGCGGCGTCCGGAAGAGGACGACGTGCGTGACCACGACGAAGAGCAGCGCCACCCAGATGAGGACGTGCATGTTCCCGATCGCGGGGCCGAGGAACTCGAGGCGCTCGATCCCGGGGATGGAGATGGGCGGGATGCTGGAGACGTCCCCCGGCGTGCCCTGGTCGGTGTACACCTCGATGAAGAGGTAGCCGGTGATCCCGAGCGCGAGGAAGTTGACCGCCGTGCCGCTCACGATCTGGTCGGCGCGCAGGTGGATGGAGATGAAGGCGTGCACGAGCGCGAGGCCCGCCCCGGCGGCGACGCCGGCGAGGATGCCCCACCACCAGGAGCCGAGCTTGTCGGCCCCGAGGAAGCCGAAGAAGGCTCCCATGAGCATCATCCCCTCGAGCCCGATGTTCACGACGCCGCTCCGCTCGGAGACGATCCCGCCGAGCGCCGCGAAGGTCAGCGGCGTGGCCGCGCGCAGGGTCGCGGCGACGAGCGCCGACCACACGAAGACCTGGTCGAGCGCGTCCACGCCCGAGCGCGTCGCGAGCCAGCCCAGGAGCACGCCGAGCACGGCGACCGCGAGCGCCAACCCGCCCAGCCGCCTGCCGGCGCCCTCGCGCAGCGCGAGGCCCGCGGCGAGCACGCCCGCCC
>DATLYU010000179.1:0-13962 GCA_035574435.1 Gaiellaceae bacterium
GCGGGCAGCGCGTCCGGGTCGATGCCCAGCACCGGCCCGGCGCTCCGCAGCCAGGCGTCCCAGAGCGGGCGCGTGTCGCCGAGCGCGCCGTCCAGGTCGATCGCGACCGGCGGCCCGGGGCTCACACGAGGGCCCGCAGGCGCGCGCGCTGCCAGAGGAGGACGCCGGCAGCGACCCCGACGGCGTCGATCGCGACGTCGAGCGGCGCCCCCTCGCGCCCGGGGACGAAGGACTGGTGCAGCTCGTCGCTCGCCGCGTACAGGACGCCGAGGGCGAGCGCGAGCCGCGCGCTCCCGGAGGCGCGCAGGAGGAGGGCGCCGAGGACCGCGTACTCGGCCGCGTGCGCGAGCTTGCGCAGGACGAGGTCCCAGCCACCCAGTCCCGTGCTCAGGTCGGGAACGGAGGAGAGGGCGAAGATGAGCCCCGCCCAGAGGACGGCCGGGAGCCACAGGACGGCCCGGTGCCTGACACCGAGCGAGCCCACGGCCGCGTGCTGGCGCGGAGCGGTGTCGGACACCGTCCGATGATAGGCTCGGCTCCCACGAAGGAGCGCGGTGAGGGAACCCGGTGCGAGTCCGGGACGGTCCCGCCGCTGTGAGGGGAGACGCTCTCCCGCCACGACGCCACTGGCCCCCGGGCTGGGAAGGCGGCGGGGGAGGGAGCCCCGAGTCAGAAGACCTGCCGCCCTCCTCATAACCGAACCCCTCGCGGAAGGAGGATTCAGGTGCTTCGCGTTCCACTCCTCGTCGCCGGCGCCGTCGCCGCGGCGCTCGCCTTCGCGCTCTCCGGGGCGGCGGCCCCGCAGGCGCCCGCGCAGTTCCCGGTCACGATCGTGACCAAGGCCGGCTCCGTCACCGTGCAGCAGCGGCCGCGGCGGATCGTGTCGCTCTCGCCGACCGCCACTGAGACGCTCTTCGCGATCGGCGCCGGGCCGCAAGTGGTCGCCGTGGATGATCAGTCGGACTACCCGAGGGAGGCGCCCCGCTCGGCGCTCTCCGGCTTCACGCCGAACGTGGAGGCGATCGCCGCCTACCGGCCCGACCTCGTGGTCATCGCGTTCGACCCCAAGGGCCTCTCGAGCGCGCTCCGGCGGCTCGGGATCACCGTCGTGCACCACGACGCCGCCGCCACCGTCCAGGGCGCCTACCAGCAGATCCGCCAGCTCGGCCTCGTCACCGGCAACGCGGAGCGGGCGACGCGGCTCGTCGCGCGCATGAAGGCGCGCATCGCGCGCATCGTGCGCGCGCACCGCCCGACCGGGAGCCGGCTCTCCGTCTTCCACGAGCTGAGCCCGGACCTGTACTCGGCCACGTCGAAGACGTTCGCGGGGCGCGTGTACGCCGCCCTCGGGCTGCGCAACATCGCGGACGCCGCGGACGCGGCCGGGACCGGCTACCCGCAGCTCTCCTCCGAGTACGTCGTCTCCGCCGATCCGGACCTGATCGTGCTCGCCGACTCCGTCTGCTGCGGTCAGCGCGCGGCGACGGTCGCGGCCCGTCCGGGCTGGGATCGGATCAGCGCGGTGCGCACCGGCTCCATCGTGCGCGTGCACGACTCGATCGCGTCCCGCTGGGGGCCGCGGCTCGTGGACTTCTTCCGGGCCATGGCGTCCGCGCTCGCGCGTCTGCGCCAGTAGGCGGTGGGCGTCGCCGCCGCTCCTGCTCCGGCCGTCCAGGCGCGCGGCCTGCGCCCGCTGTGGGCGGGGGCGGCGGCCGCGTTCCTGCTCGCCGCGCTCCTCGCGGGCGTCCTCGTGGGCCCGGTCGATCTCGGGCTCCTCGGGACGCTCGAGTCGGCCGGCGCTCGGCTGGGGCTGCCGGGAGTCACCTCGCCGCTCACTCCGACGGAGGAGGCGATCCTGTGGGAGATCCGCGTCCCGCGCGTCGTCCTGGCCGCGCTCGTGGGCGGCACCCTCGCGCTCGCCGGCGCCACCTACCAGGGCGTCTTCCGCAATCCGCTCGTCGATCCCTACCTGCTGGGCGTGGCCGCCGGCGCGGGCCTCGGCGCGACGCTCGCGATCGCGTACCTCCCCGACGGGCTGCGCGGGCAGCGCGTCCTCCCGGCGGCGGCGTTCGCGGGCGGCGCGCTCGCGGTCGTGCTCGCGTACGCCGTCGGTCGCTCGGCCGGCCGCGGGCGGGACACGGCCACGCTCGTCCTCGCCGGCGTGACCGTGACCGCGTTCTTCACGGCGCTGCAGACCTTCGTGCAGCAGCAGAACGCGGACACGCTGCAGCAGGTGTACTCCTGGATCCTCGGGAACATCCCCTCGAGCGGGTGGTCCGAGGTCGTCCTCGTGCTGCCCTACGTGGCCGTCGCGGCCGTCGCCATCCTCGCCTTCCGGCGCGTGGTGGACGTGCTCACGCTCGGGGACGACGAGGCGCGCAGCCTGGGCGTGGACGTCGGTCGCGTCCGTCTCGTCCTCGTGGTCGCGGCCACCCTGGGCACCGCCGCCGTGGTCGCGGTCAGCGGCCTGATCGGCTTCGTCGGGATCATCGTCCCGCACGCGGTCCGGCTGCTCGTGGGGACGGGCTACCGCGCCCTCCTGCCACTCTCCGCGCTCGCGGGCGCGGGGTTCCTCGTCTTCGCGGACGTGATCGCGCGCACGGCGCTGGCGCCCGCGGAGATCCCCCTCGGCGTCGTGACCGCGTTCTTCGGCGCTCCCTTCTTCGCGCTCGTGCTGCGGACGTCGCGGGCGGGCGGGCCGTGAGCGCCCTCGAGCTGCGCGACGTCGGCGTCCGCCTGGGGGAGCGCGCGGTCGTGGAGGGCGTGCACGTGGGCGTCGCCGACGGCGAGTGGGTCGCCCTGATCGGTCCCAACGGCGCCGGCAAGACGACGCTCCTGCGCGCGATCGCGCGGCTCGTCCCGTTCGCCGGGACGATCCTGCTCGCCGGCCGGCCCTCCCACGAGCTGCGGCGCAGCGAGCTCGCGCGTCTGCTCGCCCTCGTGCCCCAGGAGCCGGAGACGCCCCCCTGGATGACGGTGGGGGAGTACGTGCTCCTCGGCCGGACGCCGCACCTGGGCCGGCTGGCGCGGGAAGGAGCGGCCGACCGGGCGGCTGCCGCCGAGGCGCTCGAGCGGCTCGACCTGGCCGAGCACGCCGGGCGCCGCCTGGGCACGCTCTCCGGCGGCGAGAAGCAGCGAGCGGTCGTCGCCCGGGCGCTGGCGCAGGAGGCGCGGATCGTCCTCCTGGACGAGCCCACGGCGTCGCTCGACGTCGGCCACCAGCAGCAGGCGCTCGACCTCCTGGACGCGCTCCGCGCGCAGTCCGGGCTGACGCTCGTGGCTGCCATGCACGACCTCACGCTGGCCGCGCAGTACGCCGACCGGCTGCTCGTGCTGGACGGCGGCCGGCTGGTGGCCGAGGGAGCCCCCGGCGACGTGCTCACCGAGGCGTTGATCGCCGCCCACTACGGAGCGCTCGTGGACGTCGTCCCCGTCGCCGACCGGCTCGCGGTGGTGCCCCGGCGGCGGACGCCGTAGCATCGGCTCGTGCGTCTCCTCGCCGCCGGCCTCCTCGCGCTCGCGCTCGTGCCCACGGCGGCGCTCGCGAAGAGCAGGCTCGTGCTCGAGGAGACGGTCCAGCCGGGGCGCTCGGCGACGGTCACCGTGACCACGCAGCGCCGCGCCTCCTTTGCCGTCGTCCTGCGCGTGCCCACGCAGGGGCGCGCGCGGCTCTACCTCACCGGCCGGAGCGTCCCCCGCGGCGGGCCGCTCATGGACACGAAGACGTACGCGTGCGAGGGGGCCGCCGGCTCCTTCTACTGCCGCGGCGCCTACGAGCCGCTGCCGCGGGGGACGTACACGTGGCGGGTGGCGTGGGCCGGCCGGGCGCCGGCCCACGTCGTGCTCACCGTTCGCTGGTAGCCGCGGGCGGCCTCAGACCGCAGCCGCGGGCTGGTGTGCCTCCGAGCCTCGCATCTGGAGCACGAGCAGCACGCTCGTGAACCCGACCCAGACGAGGAAGACTACGAAGCCGACCAGGCCGGCGCCCTCGGGCGACCAGAAGCCCTCGCGCCCCCAGGCGGTCGCGCTGACGACGCCCCAGAGCGCGGCGAGTCCGCTCAGCCAGGCCCACCACGCGGGCAGGAAGCGCGTCCGCAGGGCGGCCCCGGCCACGGCCGCGTACATCCCGGCGCCGACGACCGAGGTGACCGAGTCCATGTACAGCGAGAGGTGGTAGAGGGCGGTCGTCAGCCCCGCGTCCGCCTCCTCGGCGATGCGGAAGCCGAGCCCGCCGCGGATGAGCGCGGCCACGCCGCCGAAGGCGAACGTGAGGGCGAACGAGAAGCCGAGCGCGGCGGCGAGGCGCCCCTCGCCCGCGTTCCGCATCGCCGCTCCGAGCGCGGCCACGAACCACACGACGGCGAGCACGCCGAGCCCCTGGAACCAGAGCGCCCACAGCACCTGGCCGCGGTTCTCGACGAAGAAGCCGGCCACCGTGCTCGCCTCGTCGTCCAGGCTCGGCGGCGTGCCGAGGACGACGATCGCGACGACGAAGAGGAGGGCGCCGACGACGCCGCCCGCCGCGGCCAGCTTGTCCCACAGAGCCTTGTCCATTCCGACCTCCTTGAGCCGGACGATTGTGACGCGGGTAGCGAGGTTCGGCTCGCGGGCGCCCGCTCCTGCCCCGGGTAGCATCGGCCGGGTGGCCGTGACCGCCCCCTCCGAGTACCTCGCCGACCTGAACGAGGCGCAGCGCGAGGCCGTCCTGCACACGGAGGGGCCGCTGCTCGTCGTCGCCGGCGCCGGCTCCGGGAAGACGCGCGTGCTCACCTACCGGGTCGCGCACCTCATCCGCGCGTGCGGCGTGAAGCCGAACGAGATCCTCGCCATCACCTTCACGAACAAGGCCGCGGGCGAGATGCGCGAGCGCCTGGAGCGGATGCTGGGCGCCACCGCCCGCGCGATCTGGATCCTCACCTTCCACGCCGCCTGCGGCCGCATGCTGCGGCGCGAGGCCGAGCGCCTCGGCTACCGCTCCACGTTCACGATCTACGACGACCAGGACCAGCTCCGGCTCGTGAAGGCCTGCCTGGAGGAGCTGGGGAAGGACCCCAAGCGCTTCTCCCCACGCGGCATCCACGCCCAGATCTCGCGCGCGAAGAACGAGCTCGTCGGGCCGGACGCGTACCGCGCGCGCGTCGCCTCCTTCTGGGACCAGACCGTGGCCGAGGTGTACGAGCTCTACCAGCGGCGCCTGCACGCCTCCAACGCCGTCGACTTCGACGACCTGCTCATGCTCACGGTCGAGGTCTTCGAGCGCTTCCCCGAGGCGCTCGAGCGCTGGCGCACGGCCTTCCGCTACGTGCTCGTGGACGAGTACCAGGACACGAACCACGCGCAGTACCGGCTGCTCCAGCTCCTCGGCGGCGAGCACGGGAACGTGTGCGCGGTGGGCGACCCGGACCAGTCGATCTACGCCTTCCGCGGGGCGGACATCCGCAACGTGCTCGAGTTCGAGCGCGACTTCCCGGGCGCGCGGGTGGTCGCGCTGGAGCAGAACTACCGCTCCACGAACCGCATCCTGCGCGCCGCGAACGCCGTCATCGAGCAGAACCGCGAGCGCAAGCCGAAGCGGCTCTTCTCCGAGCTGGGCGAGGGCGAGCCGGTGCGCGTGATCGAGGTGGAGGACGAGCACGCGGAGGCGCGCTTCGTCGCGGCGGAGATCGCCTCGCTCGTCGAGCAGGGCTGGTCGGCGAGCGAGCTCGCGGTCTTCTACCGGACGAACGCGCAGTCGCGCGTGCTGGAGGACGTGCTCGTCCGCCAGGACGTGCCCTACCAGGTGATCGGAGGCCCGCGCTTCTACGAGCGCGCGGAGATCCGCGACGCGCTCGCCTACCTGAGCGTGCTCTGCAACCCGCAGGATGCCGGCTCGCTCCTGCGGATCGCGAACCGCCCGCGGCGCGGGATCGGCGGCACCTCGCTCGCCCGTCTCGTCACGCACGCGGAGGCGACGGGCCGCACGCTCTTCCAGGCCCTGGCCGACCCGGAGGCGGCGGGCGTGAGCGGCGCCTCCGCGCGCTCCGTGCGCGCCTTCCACGCGACCATGGAGTCGCTCCTCGCCCTCTCCCAGGAGCTCGCCGTGGACGAGCTGCTCGAGCGCGTGCTGGAGAAGACGGGCGTGCTGGAGGCGCTCGAGGCGGAGCGGACGATCGAGGCGCGCGGACGCATCGAGAACCTGCAGGAGCTCGTCGGCGTCGCCCGCGAGTACCGCCTGGAGACGGCCGACGCGTCGCTCGCCGGCTTCCTGCAGGACGTCGCCCTCGTCTCCGACCAGGACACGATCCGCGAGGACGGCGGCCTGGTCACGCTGATGACCCTGCACAACGCGAAGGGCCTCGAGTTCCGCGCCGTGTTCGTGATCGGGATGGAGGAGGGGATCTTCCCGCACGCGCGCGCGATCGAGGAGCAGGGCGTGGAGGAGGAGCGGCGCCTCTGCTACGTCGGCCTGACGCGGGCGATGGAGCGGCTGACGCTCACGCACACGCTCTCGCGCTCGATCTTCGGGCGGCGGACGTACAACCTGCCCTCGCGCTTCCTGGACGAGCTCCCCGGCGAGGTCGAGCACGAGCGCCTGCGGCCCGCCTCGTGGGCGGGCTACCGCTCACCGGGCGCGGCGCCCGAGCGGCGCGGCGGCGACCTCGTGCTCGCCACCGGCGACGCCGTCCGGCACGCGTCGCTCGGCGAGGGCATCGTCACGGGCGTCGAGGCCGGCGGCGTCGTGGTCGTCCGCTTCGCCGAGGACGGCACGGAGCGCCGCCTCATGGTCGAGTACGCGCCGCTCGAGAAGATCGCGTAGCGTCCGGCGCCGGTGGACCTCGAGTACCGGACGCCGACGGCCGACGAGCTGCCGACCGCCCTCCGCGCGGTCTACGCGGCCTTCGGCGAGGAGGCGAAGGAGGACGACCTCCAGCGTGACCTCGAGCGCATGCCCGGCGAGCGGGTGCTGACCGCCTGGGACGGCGGGCGCCCGGTCGGGACGACGGCGTCGTACCCGTTCGAGCTGACCGTCCCCGGAGGCCACGCCCGAGCGGCCGGCGTCACGTGGGTCGGCGTCCTCCCGAGCCATCGCCGGCGCGGGATCCTGCGCGAGCTCATGCGCCGGCAGCTCGAGGACGTCCGCGAACGGGGCGAGCCGCTCGCCATCCTGTGGGCCTCGGAGTCCGCGATCTACGGCCGCTTCGGCTACGGGCCCGCGGCGCCGGCGACGAGGATGGAGGCCGACCGCGCCGCCTTCGCGTTGCGCGAGGACGCCGGCCCGCGCGGCCGCGTGCGCCTGCTGGAGACGGACGAGGCGGCGGAGGTGCTGCCGCCGCTGTACGAGCGCATCGGCGGCGCCCGGGCGGGCATGCTGCGCCGCAGCCCGGAGTGGTGGCGGCTCGGCCGCCTCGCCGACCCCAAGCACTGGCGCGACGGCGCCGGGCCGAAGTTCGTCGCGCTCCTCGAGCTCGACGGCGGGCCCGCCGGCTACGCGCTCTACCGGATCGCCTCCAAGTGGGAGGGCGGCGTCCCCCAGGGCGAGGTGCGCGTGCTCGAGGCCCTCGCGGTGTCGGCCGAGGCGACACGCGAGCTCTGGCGCTTCCTGTTCGGGATCGACCTCGTCGCCCGTGTCGTGCTCGAGCTCGCCGACCCGGCGTGGCCGCTCTTCCTCATGGTCCGGGACCCGCGCAGGCTGCACCTCTCCGTCTCGGACGGCCTCTGGCTGCGCCTCGTGGACGTCGAGGCTGCGCTCCGCGCCCGCGCGTTCGCCGACGCGCCGCAGGCCGTGCTCGGGGTCGCGGACGACGTCCTGCCCGGGAACGCGGGCCGCTATGCGGTCGGGCGCGAGGCCAGCCGGACGGAGGCCGAGCCCGACGTCGCGCTCCACGCGGCCGACCTCGCGTCCGCGTACCTGGGCGCGTTCTCCTTCGAGCAGCTCGCGGCCGCCGGCCGCGCCCGGGAGCTGCGCCCCGGCGGGCTCGCCCGCGCGAGCGCCCTCTTCGCCACGCCCCTTCCCCCCTACTGCCCGGAGGGCTTCTGATGGCGTTCACCGTCACCCCGACCGCGAGCCTCGAGGAGTTCGGGCGGGCGGTCTTCGCGATCGGCCAGTACTTCGCCATGGAGCCGACGGAGGAGCGCCTCGAGCGCTTCTCCCGCAACCTCCCGCTCGAGCGCATGCACGCCGCGCGCGAGGAGGGCGAGATCGTCGGCGGCGCCGGCGCGTTCCCGTTCCGGATGACCGTGCCGGGAGCGGTCGTGCCGACGGCCGGCGTGACCGTGGTCGGCACGTACCCGACGCACCGGCGGCGCGGAGTGCTGCGCGCGCTCATGCGCGCGCAGCTCGACGACGTGCACGAGCGCGGCGAGGCGGTGGCGGCGCTCTGGGCCTCCGAGGAGACGATCTACGGCCGCTTCGGCTACGGGATGGCCTCGCTCGCCGGCGAGATCGCGCTCCCGCGCGAGTACGCGCGCTTCGCGCTCCCGTTCGAGCCCGCGGGGCGGCTGCGCCTGGTGGAGCGCGAGGAGGCCCTGCGCGCGTTCCCACGCGTCTGGGACGCCGCGCGCCGCTCGGTGCCGGGGATGCTCGCGCGCTCGCGGACGTGGTGGGAGACGCGCGTGCTCTTCGAGTCGCCCGGCGAGCCTGGCGCGGGGCCGAAGCGCCTCGTCCTGCTCGAGCGGGATGGGCGCCCGCTCGGCTACGCGATCTACCGGCACAAGCCGAAGTGGGAGGAGGGCGTGTCCAAGTCCGAGGTGGCCGTGGTGGAGGCGATCGCGCTCGACGGCACTCCTACCGCCCAGGTCTGGCGCTACCTGCTCGACATCGACTGGGCGGCGTCCATCTCGGCGCACCTGCTGCCCGTCGACCACCCGCTCTTCCACCTGCTCGCGACGCCGCGCCGCATGCGCTTCCGCGTCGGCGACGGGCTCTGGATCCGGCTCGTGGACGTGGGCGCGGCGCTCTCCGCGCGCCGCTACCTCGCGGACGGCGCAGTGGTCGTGGACGTGGTGGACGAGTTCTGCCGCTGGAACGCCGGCCGCTGGCGGATCGCGGACGGCGTCGCGAAGCGCTCGCGCGCCTCCGCGCAGCTGCGCTGCGACGTGAGCGCGCTCGGCTCCGTCTACCTCGGCGGGTTCACGTTCTCCCAGCTCGCCCGCGCCGGGCGCGTGGAGGAGCTGCGCCGCGGCGCGGCCGCCCGCGCGGACGCGCTCTTCGCGTGGCCGCGGGCGCCCTGGTGCCCCGAGATCTTCTGATGCCTCAGCGCTGCTCGTGGCGCGCCCAGGGCACGAGCAGGCGCTCGAGGAAGACGAGGAGGTAGAAGAGCGCGACGCTCATCGCCGCGAGCAACGCCATCGCCCCGAACGCGAGCGGCGTGTTCAGGTTCGAGTTCGTGTTCACGATCACCCACCCGAGGCCCTCGGAGCTGCCGACGAATTCGCCAATGACGGCGCCGATGACGGCGAGCGAGATCGCGACCTTGAGCCCGACGAAGACCTGCGGCAGCGCTGCCGGGAAGCGCACCTTGAGGAAGATCTGCCGGCGCGTGGCGCACAGCGAGCGCATGAGCTCGACGAGCTCGGGCGGCGTGGACTGGAGGCCGCTCGCGGTCGCGATCACGATCGGGAACACGCACAGGAGCAGCGCGACCACGATCTTCGGCCCGTAGCCGAACCCCATCCAGAGGATGAGGATGGGCGCGATCGCGATCTTGGGCACGGCGTTCAGGGCGAGCAGCACCGGGTAGAGCGTGCGCTCGAGGAAGCGCGACACGGCGATGGCCACGGCGAGCGGGACGCCGATCGCGACCGCGAGGCCGAACCCGGCGAGCGTCTCCACGAGCGTGACCCAGAACTGGCGGGGGAGGAGGTCGCGGGCCTCCCAGAGCGCGTCCACGACGTCGAGCGGCTTGGGGACGAGCCAGATCGGCCAGTCGAAGACCCGCGTGGCGAGATCCCAGAGCACGACGAGCGCGGCGAAGGTGACGAGCGGGCCGGCGATCGCGAGCGCCGTGCGCGCGCCCGCGGCGCGCCTGCCGGCGGGCTGCTGCTCGGCCGCGCTCACGCGACCACCGCCTGCTCGCGCGGCAGGTAGAGCGTCGTCCGGATCTCCTCCTCCACGCGGGCGAGCGCGGCGACGTGCGCCTCCTCGCCGAACGCCCGGGGCCTGGCCACGGGCACGGGGACGGTGCGCGCGATGCGCCCCGGCCGGGGGGTCATGACGACGACGCGGTCGGAGAGGATCGCGGCCTCCGGGATGGAGTGGGTCACGAACACGATCGTCGTCTGCCGCTCGCTCCAGATGCGCTGCAGCTCGAGCGAGAGCTCCTCCCGGGTGAGGGCGTCGAGCGCGGCAAACGGCTCGTCCATGAGCAGGACGCGCGGCCCGTGGATGAGCGAGCGGCAGAGCGCGACGCGCTGCTGCATCCCTCCGGAGAGCTCCCAGGTCTGCCGCGACTCGAAGCCCTCGAGGCCGACGAGCGCAAGGAGCTCGTGCGCCTCGCGCCGCGCGCGGGCACGGTCGAGCCCCAGGATCTCGACCGGGAGGAGGACGTTCTCGAGCACGGTGCGCCAGGGGAGGAGGGCGGACTGCTGGAACATGAGCCCGACGTCGGGGCTCGGGCCCGTCACCACCCGCCCGGCGACCGTCACCTGACCGCGGCTGGCCGGGATGAGGCCGGCGATGATGCGCAGGAGCGTGGACTTCCCGCACCCGGAGCGGCCGACGAGCGTCACGAGCTCGTTCTCGGCCACCGAGAGCTCGATCTCCTCGAGCGCCGGGACGGGCGGGCCCGAGCGCGTCTCGAAGACCTTCGAGACGCGCTCGACCCGGATGAGCTCGTCGGCGGCTATCGGCTCGGCTTGCGCGCGGGCACGGCGACCGCCGAGTAGAGGTCCGTCACGGGCACCGGCTTCGCGATCCGGAAGCCGTTCCGCACGATGCTGATGGTGGAGGCCAGCTTCCCCAGGTCGATGTAGCCCGTGCCGTAGCCGCGCTGGCGGGTCTGCTTGTTGCGCACGAACTGGCGCATGATCCGCAGCTCCTGCCCCGCCACGACCGGGTCGGCGAGGGGCACGTACTTCTGGAGGATGTAGCCGGCCGCGCCCGGGTTGTCCACCGCCCAGTTCAGTCCGCGGACGAGCGCACGCGTGAAGGCACGCACCTCCGCGGCCCTCGTCCGGAGCTTCTCCTCCGCGGCGATCAGGCCGATCCCGAGCATGCCCGGCATGACGCTCGCGTACCGGAACGAGCGAATCGCCTTGCCGCCGGCGGCGCGCGTCACGAGCGGCTTGCCGACCGTGAACTGCCCGATCGCGTCCACCTGCTTGGTGGCGAGGAGCGCGGGCAGCGCGGGCGGCGCGGCGTCGCGTATCGTCACCTTGGAGGCGTCGAAGCCCGCCTTCTTCGCGTACAGCGGGAAGAGGACGCGTACGGTGGAGGCGGGGGAGTCGGCGAACGACTTCCCCTCGAGCTGCTTCGGCTCGCGGATCCCCGACTCCTCGAGCGTGAAGATCGCGGACAGGGTGTTCTGGTGGACGACCGCGACGACCTTCACGGGCAGCGACTCCTGCGCCTTCGCCACGACGAGGGCGCCGATGTCCACGGGCGCGTAGTCGAGGCGCCCGGCGGCGACGAGCCGGATGTTGTCCAGGGAGCCGGCTCCGGGCGTGACCTTGACCTCGAAGCCGGCGTCGCGGAAGAACCCCTTCTCGATGGCCACGTACACGTACGCGTCGCGGCCGAAGTTGCCGAAGGAGGTCGCATAGTTGATCGTCGTCGCCTGGCGGACGCCCGACTGCGCGCCGCCCGAGGCGACGAGGGTGGCGAGCAGGACGACGGCGGCGAGGGCGGTGCGCTTCACAGGACGACCTCCGGGGGATCGAGATCCGGGTTGCACGGACGACCTCGATATTCGATCCTGCGCGCGTGACATGTCAAGCAGCCTCCGTCGCGGTTGTGGGCACCGGGGCGATCGGAGCGCCGGTCGCGCGCCGGCTCGCGCGGGCGGGATGCGCGGTTCGCGCCTGGGACCGCGTACGTGCCCGGGCCGCGGCGCTCGCCCCGGATGGGGTGCTCGCCGCCGAGAGCGCGGCCGATGCCGTGTCCGGAGCGCGGGCCGTGCTGCTGCTCGTGCACGACGGGCGCGACGTCGCGGCGGCGCTGGACTCCCTGGCGGACGCGCTGCCGGCGGGAGCGCTCGTGCTCGACCTGACCACGTCGAGCGTCCGGGAGAAGCGGGAGGTCGCGGACCGCGTGCGCGCCGCGGGCGCACGGCCGGCGGAGGCGCCCTTCTTCGGGACCGTGCCGCAGGCGGAGGCGGGCGAGCTGTTCGCGGTGCTCGGCTGCGACGACGCGGACGAGGCGGAGGCGCGCGAGGTGCTCGAGCCGCTCTGTGCGGGCGTCTTCCGGCACGGGGGCGTGGGGGACGCCTCGGCGCTCAAGCTCGCCGCGAACGTCCTCGTCTTCCCCATGGTCGAGCTGATCGCGGAGGCCCTCGCGCTCGCGTCCGCCCAGGGCGTCGAGCCCGATGCGCTGCTCCGCCTGCTCGACGCGGGAACCGGGGTGCGCTCGCCGATCTACCAGGCGCGCGGCCGCCTCATGGTGGACGGCGACTTCGCGCCTCGCGCCTCGGTCGAGCTGGCGGCGAAGGACCTCGAGCTCATCCACGAGGCTGCGGGCGCCGTCGGTCTCGAGCTCCCGCTGCTCGAGCGGACGCGCGCCGTCTTCGCCCGGGCGCGCGAGGCCGGGCTCGCGGAGGAGGACATGGCCGCCGTGTACAAGCTCGTGGGGGCCACCGCGTGACCGAGACCGAGCTCGTCTTCGACCCGCTCGACCCGGAGCAGCGCGCCGACCCGTACCCGGTGTACGCCCGCCTGCGGGACGAGCGCCCCGTCTTCTACGCGCCCCAGTACGACCTCTGGGTGGTCACCCGCTACGCGGACGTGCTCCGGGTGCTGAAGGAGGACGAGACCTTCTCCTCCCGCGTCGCGCTGCACTCGACGCCGAACCGGCCGGCGCCCGAGGTGCTCGCCGTCCTCGCCGCAGGCTGGCCCGACATGCCGATCATCGTCGAGTCCGACCCGCCGCTGCACACGCGCATCCGGCGTCCGATCAGCCGCGCCTTCACGCCGCGCCGGATCGCGGAGATGGAGCCCCGCATCCGCGCGCTCGCCGAGTCGCTCCTGGACGCGTTCGCCGCCGACGGGGAGGCGGACATCGTGGAGCGGTTCGCCTGGCCGCTCCCGCTGCGCGTCATCGGCGAGCTCGTCGGCGTCCCCGAGAAGGACCTGCCCTGGCTGCACGCGCGCAGCCGCGACTGGCTCGCCACCTACCAGGCGACCGCGCCGCTCGAGCAGCAGGTGGAGCAGGCCCGCGGCTTCGTGGAGTTCCAGCGCTACTTCGTCGAGCTCGTGCACGAGCGCGCCCGCTCGCCGCGCGACGACCTGACCAGCGCGCTCCTGCAGGCGGTGGCGGACGACGAGGAGCCGATCGATCTGGTCGAGCTCGCGGGGGTGCCGCTCGACCTCGTCGTCGCCGGCCACGTCACGGTCACGCGCGCCATCGGCAGCGCGCTCGTGCTCCTGCTCGAGCTGCCGGACGAGCTCGAGCGGCTGCGCGCCGAGCCCGAGCGCTGGCCGGGGGCGATCGAGGAGATTCTCCGGCTCGAGTCGCCCGCCCAGGGCCTCTTCCGCGAGACGACGCGCGAGGTCGAGCTCGGCGGCGTCCGGCTCCCCGCGGGAGCGCGGCTCATGGTGCACTTCGGCTCCGCGAACCGCGACGACGCGGTGTTCGCCGACCCCGATCGCTTCGACCCCTCCCGCGACCGCAACCTCCACCTCGCGTTCGGGAAGGGCATCCACGTCTGCATCGGCGCCCCGCTCGCCCGGCTCGAGCTGCAGCTCGCGCTGCCCCTGCTCGTCGAGCGGCTGCCCGGCCTGCGCCGCGCCGACGACGAGCCCCTCGCCTTCGACCCGGTGTTCTTCGCGCGC
>DATLYU010000180.1:0-24060 GCA_035574435.1 Gaiellaceae bacterium
GAGCCGGGCGCGCCGGCTCCCGCGGCTCCCGCCGGGCCTCGCGCTCCGCGCTCGGGGCCGGCGGCGCCTCCGTCGCGCCGTCGCCCCCGGCGCGGCCGAGGAGCGCGGAGACGTCCTCTCCCTCGGCGCCGATCACGGCCACGGTCGTCCCCACGGGCACCTCGCCCTCGGCGACGACGATCTTGAGAAGGACGCCGTCCGCCTCGGCCTCAACCTCCTGGGTCACCTTGTCCGTGTCCAGCTCGTACAGCGGCTCACCCTTCGCGACCCGCTCGCCCTCGCCCTTGAGCCAGCGGACGATCGTCCCCGACTCCATCCCCTGGCCGAGACGCGGGAGCTTGACCTCGACCGCCATCGCCGCCTACGCCCGCGCGACGGTGCGCTTGATCGCCTCGAAGACGTCCTCGGCGTGGGGCACGACCCACTGCTCCATGACCGGAGCGAAGGGGAGGGGCGCGAATTTCGCCCCCACGCGCTCGATGGGCGCGTCCAGCCAGTCGAAGGCGCCGTGCTGGATGACGGCGGCGAGCTCGGCGCCGAACCCGCCCCGCGTCACCGCCTCGTGCGCGGTGACGCAGCGGGTCGTCTTGCGCACGGAGGCGACGATCGCCTCCTCGTCCAAGGGGAGCAGCGTGCGCGGGTCGATCACCTCCACGGAGATGCCCTCCCGCTCGGCCTCCTCCGCCGCCTCGAGCGCCTCGTGCACGAGGCGGCCGGTGGCGACCACGGTCACGTCCTCGCCCTCGCGGTGCACGCGGGCCTTGCCGAGCGGGATCGGCTCCAGCTCTTCGGGAACCTCGCCCTTGAGCGGGTAGAGCGTGCGGTGCTCGAAGAAGAGCACCGGGTTGTCGTCGTAGATCGCCGACCAGAGGAGGCCGCGCGCGTCCTCGGGCGTGGAGGCGAAGACCACCTTCAGGCCGGGGACGTGGACGAACCAGGCCTCGAGCTGCTGGGCGTGCTGGGCCCCGGGCGACCAGCCGGCCCCGCCCTGGGTGCGGATCGTGAGCGGCACCGTCACCTGACCGCCCGACATCGTCCGGTGCTTCGCCGCCTGGTTGACGATCTGCTCCATGGCGAGCGTCAGGAAGTCCTCGTACATGATCTCGACCACCGGGCGGAAGCCCTGGATGGCGGCGCCGATGCCGGTACCCACGATCGCCGACTCGGAGATCGGGGTGTTGCGGACACGGCGCGCGCCGAACTCGTCGAGCAGGCCCTGCGTCACCCCCATGGAGCCGCCCATCTCGGCGATGTCCTCCCCCATCAGGAAGACGCGCTCGTCCTCGCGCAGCGCGCGGCGCAGCGCGTCCCGGATCGCCTCCCGGTAGGTCAGCTCAGGCATACACGTACTTGAGGGCGTCCTCGGGCCTGGGATCGGTCCCGCGCTTCGCGAACTCGACCGCCGCCTCCACCTCGGCTCTCACCTCGGCGTCGAGCGCCGCGAACTCCTCGTCGGAGAGCTCGAGCCGCGCCCGCAGGAGCGCGATCGGATCCTTCGTCTCCCGCTCCCGGCGGAGCTCCTCCTTGTCCCGGTACACCTGCGGGTCGCCGACGTAGTGGCCGGTCAGCCGGTACGTGCGCAGGTGCAGGAGCACGGGCCCCTTGCCGGAGAGGGCGTGCTCGCGGGCGGCGAGGGCGGCCAGGTAGACCGCCTCCACGTCCTGCCCGTCGGCCTCGATCAGCTTCATCCCGTAGGCGAGCGCGCGCTTGCCGAGCTCGTCCACGGGCAGCGGCAGCTCCTGCTCGGCGGGGGTTGACTCCGCCCAGCCGTTGTTCTCGAGCACGAAGACCGCCGGCACCTTCCAGAGCTGGGCGAGGTTGAGGGACTCGTGGAAGGTGCCGATGTTCGTCGCCCCGTCCCCGAAGAAGGCCACTGCCACGCGCTGCTCGCCCCGGAGCTGGAAGGCGAGCGCGGCGCCCACGATGGCGGGGATCCCGCCCCCCACGACCGCGTTCGCGCCCAGGTTGCCGACCTGCACGTCGTACAGGTGCATGGAGCCGCCGAACCCCTTGGAGCAGCCCTCCACCTTCCCGTACAGCTCCGCCATCACCGCGTTCACGGGCGTCCCCTTCGCGATCGTGTGCCCGTGCGCCCTGTGCGTGGAGGCGATGACGTCCTCGCGCTCGAGCGCGGCGCAGACGCCGGTCGCGATCGCCTCCTGCCCGATGGCCACGTGCAGGAAGCCGGGCAGCTCGCCGGCCCGGAAGCGCTCCTCGACCTTCTCCTCGAAGCGGCGGATGAGCAGCATCTCGCGGAAGAAGCCGCGCAGGGCGTCCTCGGACACGCGCTTGCCGCCGCTCCCGGCCCGCTCCTCGACGGTGGCCATGGACCGGCCATTATGCTGATCCGCCGATGCGCGCCGCGGAGCAGTGGGAGACGATCGCGCGCGGGCTGCCGCCCGACTGGGACGAGGTGGAGCTCGCCTTCACCGCGGAGGATGCACGCTCGGCCGCGGCCGCCGCGGCCGTGCTCGGCCCGCTCGGGCCGGGCCGGACGGGGAACCAGCTCCGGCTGCGCGTCGGGCGCGCGGGCGGCGAGCCGGAGCGCCTGCGCAACCTGCTCCGGCAGCTCGACCGCAAGCGCATCTGGGGCGAGCTCGCGCTCCTCGACGCGCGCGAGGCGGCGCGGCTGGAGGAGGCGGAGTCGCGCCAGGGCCTGGCCGAGGCCTGGGACGCCGCGCTCGCCGCGCTGCCGCCCGGCTGGGAGGACCTCCTGTGCGAGGTGGAGCTCGACTCGAGCGACTACCTGCCGCGGGCGGCGCTCCTCTGCTCGCCGCTGAACCCGTCGCGCAACACGGAGGCGCTCGCGCTGCGCTTCCGCGTGTCCCGTCGCAAGGGCTACGGCGCCGCCGCCGGCCTCGCCCGCCGCTGCCTGGAGCGCCTGGACGCCGAGCGCATCACCGGCCGCGTCCGCGTGCTGCACACGCTCGAGGACACGGACGACGTCTGGACGCAGGGCCCGGTCTGGCGGCTCGCGGGCCGCTCCGTCTGAGGTCCGCTAGGGCCGGACGATCCGTGCCGACCCGCGCATGCCGTCCGCGGCGTGCGGGTCGCAGAGGAAGCGCAGGGTGCCGGTCCGCGCGAGGCGGACGCGCCAGCGCTGCGTCCCCACGAACGGGACCGTGGTCGCGCGGTCGTAGCCGGGGGCGCGCAAGCGCGCGTCGTGGGAGCGGGAGCGGTCGCGCACGGTGACCGAGTAGGTCCCGGTGGTCAGGCGCGTCACGTTCTTCCCGGCCGCCGTGCGCAGGGTGATCACCTCGCTCGGGCCGGAGGTGAGGACGAGCCGGGTCTTCGGGGTGACGACGCCCGGCGCGGGCGCCGGGGCCGGCGGGGTGCCGACCGTGAACGACCCGGCGAGACCCGGGTGCGGGTCGCACTGGTAGGTGTAGCGGCCCTCCCGGAACGTGACCGTCCACGTGACCGTGCCGGTGAACTCCACCTGCGTCCGCTCGTCCACGCCCGGCCCGCGCAGGTGGAACGAGTGGAAGTCGGACGCGTCGCGGACCTCGATCTCGTACGTGCCGGGGTCGAGCTGCGTCACGCGGTTCCCCTGGGCGTCGCGCAGGCCGATCACGAAGTCGGGGCCGACGCTGCCGACGAGCTTCGGCACCTGGGCGCGCACGGCCGCCCCGTCGGCGGCGCCCAGGAGGGCGGCGAGAGCCACGGCGCACACGAGCAGGCGGGCCATCGCCGGGCTTACGCGGCCGGCGGGGGACCGGATTGCCCGGCCCGCAGCTCCGCGCCGAAGCGCTCGGCGAGCGCGGCCACGATCCGCTCGCGCAGCTCGGCCGCCTCGTCGTCCGTGAGCGTCCGCTCCGGAGACTGGAACGCGAGGTGCAGCGCGACCGACTTGCGCCCGGGGCCGACCTGCTCCCCGCGGTAGACGTCGAAGACGCGCGCCTCGCGCAGCAGCGGCCCGGCCGCCTCCCGGGCGGCGTCCACGAGCGCGCCCACCTCGACCTCCTCCTCCACCGCGACGGCCAGGTCCTGGCGGACGGCCGGATAGGTGATCACGTCCTCGTACACGATCCGCTCCGGCACGGGCGCGAAGAGCGTGGCCAGGTCGAGCTCGAAGGCTCCCCAGCGTCCCTCCAGGAGCGCGGGGTGCAGCTCGCCGAGGAAGCCGGCCTCGCTCTCCGCGGTCACTCCCGGATGCAGGAGCGGGTGCGCGCCGCGGCGGACGCGCAGCTCCAGGTGGAGGGCGCCGTACAGCGTCTCCAGGACCCCCTTCGCGACCGCGTAGCCGCCCTGCACGATCCCGGCGACCCGCCAGCGCTCGTCCGGGAGCGGCTCCCCGGAGGGCAGGTACACGCGCGCGATCTCGAACAGGCGCACGTCGCCCTCGCCTACGGACATGCCGGTGCGCGCCGCCTCCACGAGGCCGGTCAGGAGCGTCGTCCGCAGCACGGCCTGCTCCGCGATCATCGGGTCCGGCAGCCGCAGCGCGTCGGGGTGCGGGTCGGAGGGCACGAGGCTCCACGTGTACGCCTCGGAGAGGCCCGCCCCGACGAGGACGTCCTCCACGAGCCGCCGCAGCCGCTGCTCCTTCGTCAGGCGTCCGCGCACGTGGCGGCGCAGCGGCAGCGTGAAGGGGACGCGGTCGAGAACGGCGCGGGCGACCTCCTCGACCACGTCGATCTCGCGCGTGACGTCGCGCGCGCGCCAGGTGGGGACGGTGACCTCCCACTCCGGGGAGACGGCGAAGCCGAAGCCCTCCAGGTGCCGGCGCTGCTCCTCCGGCGGGACGGGCGTGCCGAGCACGCGATCGGCGCGCTCGGGGCGGTAGCGGACGACGGGCGGCTCGGGCAGGCCCGAGTGGACGTCCACGTGCCCGGTCAGCCGCGCGCCCGCGAGGTCGACGAGCAGCCGGCTCGCGAGCACGGCCGCGGGCTCGGCCAGGTAGGGGTCGACGCCCTTCTCCCAGCGGTTCGAGCCCTCCGTCCGCAGCGCGAGCCGCTCGGACGTGCGCAGGATGCCGATCGGCTCGAAGTTCGCGGCCTCCAGGAGCACCTCCGTCGTCTCCTCTGTCACCTCGCTCTCCGCGCCGCCCATGATCGCCGCGAGGGCGACGGAGCGCTCCCCGTCCGTGATCATCAGGTCGCGCGGGTCGAGCCGGCGCAGCGTGCCGTCCAGCGTGCGGAGCTCCTCCCCCGGACGCGCGCGGCGGACGACGATGCGCCCGCCGGCGAGCCGCCGCCGGTCGAAGGCGTGCAGCGGGCTCCCCCAGACGTGCATGACGTAGTTGGTGACGTCCACGACGTTCGAGATGGAGCGCATGCCCGCGAGGTGGAGCCGGGAGCGCAGCCACTGCGGCGAGGGGGCGACGCGCACGTCGCGGAACACGCGGCCGATGTAGCGCGGGCACCCTTCCGGGTCCTCGACGCGGACGTCCACGGGCTCGGGATCCACGACGGGCGGGTCCTCCGGCTCGGGCTCGTGCAGCTCTCCGTCCAGAAGCGTCGCGACCTCGCGCGCGAGACCGACCATGGAGAGCAGGTCGACGCGGTTCACCGTGGGCGTGACGTCGAGCACGTGGTCGCGCAGGGGGAGCACGTCTGCCAGGGGGCGCCCGGGCTCGAGCCCGTCCGGGAGCACCATGATCCCCGAGTGCTCGTCGCCGAGGCCGACCTCGTCCTCGGCGAGGATCATCCCGCGCGAGCGCTGCCCGCGCAGCTCGCGCTCCTCGAGCGGCGCGTCCAGGATGGGGAGCAGCGCGCCCGGCAGCGCGACGGCGACCGTCGCGCCCGCCTCGAAGTTCCACGCGCCGCACACGATCTGGCGCGCGTCGCCCTCCCCCACGTCCACCTGGCACACGCGCAAGCGGTCGGCGTTCGGGTGGGGCGCGACCTCGAGCACCCTGCCCACGAGGAACCGGCCCAGGTTGCCGTCCACGTCGGGGACTCCGACCTCGACGACGTGCGACACGTCGAGCGAGGACACGCGCAGCCGGTACGCGAGCTCGGGCAGGGAGGCCTCGAACGTGACGTACTCGCGGAGCCAGGAGAGCGGGGCGCGCATGCGAGCTCAGAACTGGGAGAGCAGTCGAGGGTCGTTGCGCCAGAGCTCGCGCAGGTCGGGGATGCCGTGGCGGAGCACCGCGATCCGCTCCAGGCCCCAGCCGAACGCGAACCCCGTGTAGCGCTCGGGGTCGTAGCCGACGAACTCGAACACGTTCGGGTCCACCATCCCCGACCCGCCCACCTCGATCCAGCCCTCGTGCCGGCAGACCGGGCAGCCCGAGCCGTCGCAGAGGTGGCAGGAGACGAGCGCCTCCACCGAGGGCTCCGTGAAGGGGAAGTGGTGCGTCCGGAACTCCGAGCGCCGGTTCTCCCCGAACAGCGCCTTGATCAGGTAGTCGAGCGTGCCCAGCAGGTCCGCGAGCGTGATCCCCTCGTCCACGGCGAGCCCCTCGACCTGGTGGAAGATCGGCGTGTGCGTCGCGTCCGGCGTGTCGCGCCGGTACACGCGGCCGGGGGAGACGATGTAGACGGGCGGCTGCTGCGTCTCCATCGTGCGGATCTGCGACGGCGACGTCTCCGTCCGCAGCACCGTCTGCTCGTCGAGGAAGAGCGTGTGCAGCGGCGAGCGCGTCGGGTGCCCGGGCGGGAAGTTGAGCGCGTCGAAGTTGTACCGCGTCGTCTCCACCTCGCGGCCGTCCACGACCGCGTACCCGAGGCCGAGGAAGATGTCCTCGAACTCCCGGCGGATCTGCGTGATCAGGTGCAGGTGGCCGCGCGCGATCGGGACGCCGGGCATGGTCACGTCCACCCGCTCCTCGCTCAGCCGCCGGTCGAGCTCCGCGCGCGCGAGCTCTGCCTCGCGTGCCGCGAACGCCGTCTCGAGCCGCTCGCGGAGGGCGTTCAGCGTCATCCCCGTCTCCCGGTCGCGCACCTCGCGGAGGGCGAGCTTGAGGACGCTCTTGCGCCCGAGGTAGCGGACGCGCACGGCCTCGACCTCCTCGGCCGTGGCCGCCGCGGCGAGCGCGGCGAGCGCCTCCTGCTCGAGAGCCTGCGCGTCCATTGCGAGGGGCGAGGTTATCCGACGCGCCCGGCCGGCTCGCCCGCCGCCCGCACCACGCGAGCCCTGCTTGAATCGGCTGCGTGAGCGCCCACGACGCCGTCGAGCCCGCGCGGGAGGGCCTCCTGGAGGCTGCCGGCCCGGCTCCCCGTCGACTCGCGCCGTGACTCTGTACGACCCGATCGCGCACGTGTACGACCCGTGGAGCCGCTCGGTCACCGAGGACATCGGCTTCTACGTCGACCAGGCGCTCGCGGCTGGCGGCCCGGTGGTCGAGCTCGCCGTCGGCACCGGTCGGATCGCCGTGCCGATCGCCGAGGCGGGGATACCGGTGATCGGCGTCGACTCCTCGCCCGGGATGCTCGCGCGCGCCCGTGAGGCGGCCGAGCGGGCGGGCGTCTCCGAGCTCCTCGACCTGCGCGCAGGCGACCTGCGCGACCCGCCCGTGCGCGAGCGCGTCCCGCTCGTCATCTGCCCCTTCCGCTCGCTCCTGCACCTCGAGACCGAGGAGGAGAAGCTACGGGCCCTGCGCGCCGCTCGCCGCCTGCTCGAGCCGCGGGGCCGCTTCGTGTTCGACGTCTTCTCCCCGAGCCGGGAGGACGTGGAGGAGACCCACGGCCGCTGGCTCGAGCGCGAGCCGGGGATCTTCGAGCGCGCGCTCTGGGACGAGGGGGCGCGCACGCTCGCGCTCACCGTGCGGTCGGCCGACGCGGAGACGAGCTTCACGCTGCACTGGCTGTCCGCGCCCGAGTGGCTGCGCCTGCTCGACGAGGCCGGCTTCGAGGTGGAGGCGCTGTACGGCTGGTTCGACCTGCGCCCGTACGACGGCGGCGAGGACCTCGTCTTCGCCTGCCGGCGACGCGACTAGGGGCTAGACGAGCTCGATCGCGTCGCCGAGCGCGACCTCGCCGCCCTCGACCACGTGCGCGAGCATGCCGCGCTTGCCGTCGAGCAGCGCGCGCAGCCCCGGGCGAAGCTCGTCCATACGGTGGCACGGGTCGCACACCATCGTCACCTCGAGCAGCGCCTCCCCCACCCGCACCCGCTGACCGACCGGCCAGGAGTGGACGTCGGCGCCCTCCACGGTCACGTTCTCGCGGATCGCGCCCGGCTCCACGCCGAGCGCGTCCAGATGCTCCCTCGAGACGAGGAGGACCTCGCGGCGCGGCGGGTTGGCGTGCGCACAGCCCTCGAAGCCCCGGCTCGCGACGGCCAGCACGCGTTCGCGCGGCTCCGAGCGCCCGCTCCCGCGCCCGGGCGAGACGAAGAGGCCCGCCACGGTTGCCACGCGGGGAGCCTACCCGTAGAGTCGGGCGTGCCGTGATCTGGCTGATCGTCCTCCTCGCGCTCGTCCTCGCCGTCTTCCTCCTGCTCGTCGCGCTCTACAACCGGCTCGTCCGGCTGCGCAACCGCGTGGACAACGCCTGGGCCCAGGTCGAGGTCCAGCTCAAGCGCCGCTGGGACCTGATCCCGAACCTCGTCGAGACCGTGAAGGGCTACGCCGCGCACGAGCGGGAGACGTTCGACGCGGTCACGCAGGCGCGCGCCGCCGCCCAGCAGGCGCGCACCCCCGGCGAGGCCGCGCAGGCCGAGGGCATCCTGGGCGCCGCGCTCGGCCGCCTCTTCGCCGTCGCCGAGGCCTACCCAGAGCTGCAGGCGGACGAGAACTTCCGCCAGCTGCAGACCGAGCTCGCCGAGACCGAGAACCGCGTCGCCGTCAGCCGGCAGGTCTACAACGACACCGTGCTTACGTACAACAACGCGATCCAGACGTTCCCCGGCCTCGTCTTCGCCGGGCCGTTCGGGTTCGCGGCGCGCGAGTTCTTCGAGGTCGAGGAGGCGGGGCAACGGGAGGCGCCGGTCGTGGACTTCTAGTGGCGCCAGGCGGGGATCCGCACCTGTGAATCCCCCGCCGGACCGCCGCCCCTGGTCGATCCCGCTCCTCCTCGTGGCCCTGCTCGCGGCGACCGCCGCGATCCTGCCCGGGAGCGCCCGCGCGGCCGGGGACTTCTCCCTGCGGGCGGCCGACGTGGCCGTGCAGGTGCAGCCCGACGGCTCGCTCGGCATCAGCGAGCGCCTGGAGGTGGCGTTCTCCGGCGACTTCCACTTCGGCTACCGCGACATCCCGCTGCGGCCGGGAGAGCGGATCGGAGAGGTCACGGTCGCCGAGCGCGGCCTCGCCTACCGCGAGGGCTCGCGCACCGACCTCTCCCCCGGCCCGCTCCGCACCTTCGGCGTCGAGCGCCGGGAAGACGGCGTGCGCATCGTCTGGTACTTCGACGCGCTCGACGAGACGCGGGCGTTCACGATCTCGTACACGCTCGGCGGGGTCGCGGTCGCCTACGACGACGTCGTGGACGTGCACCTGCAGGTGTGGGGCGACCAGTGGGCCGAGCCGCTCGAGCGGCTCGTCGCGATCGAGAGCGCGCCCGGCCGCATCCTGCGCGCCTGGGGGAAGCCCGTCTGGGTGCGCGGCGACGTCGAGCTGCAGGGCCGCCGGGCGACGCTGCGCGCGGTCTCCGTCCCGGACCACCAGTTCGTGGAGCTGCGCACGCTCGTCCCGCGCGCGGCGTTCTCCTCCACGGCCGGGATGCGCGTCGCGCGCGGGCCCGCGCTCGACCGCATCGTCGCCGAGGAGCAGGCGGACGCCGACCGCTACGAGCGCGACCGGCAGCGGATCGCCGCCCTCACCGACCACCCCTGGCGGACGGGCCTGCTCGCGCTGGCGCTCGCCGTGCTCCCCGCGCTCCTCGTGCTCGGCGCCGTGTACTGGTTCCTGGGCCGGGAGCGGCGCACGGGCTACGACCGCGAGTACGAGCAGGAGCCGCCCACGGACACCGCGCCCGCCCTCGTGCCGGCGCTCCTGCGCCAGGGCGGCTCCGCGGGCTCGTACGAGTTCACGGCCACGCTCTTCGACCTCCTCCGGCGCGGCGTCTTCCGCGCGGCGCACGTGACCACCGAGCGCAAGACGTGGGGCGGCCTGCGCTCGCAGACCGTCGCCGACCTGGAGATCGGCCCGGGCGCCGAGAGCGAGCTCACGCCGTGGGAGGACGCGGTCGCCCGCGTCGTGAACGGCGTCCTCGACGGGGAGAGCGAGCGGCTGTCGAACTTCCGCGAGCGCATCGAGAAGGAGCGCGCCTCCATGTCCAAGCGCTTCGTGGCGTTCAAGGAGGCGGTCGCCGAGGAGGTCGAGCGACGCGGGTGGTTCCGCTCCCTCGGCGCCCTCCCGCTCCTCGCCGCGGCCGTCCTCTTCGCGCTCGCGGGCGTCGTCCTCTTCTACCTCGCCCAGGACGGCTGGCGGCCCGTGTTCCCGCGCTACGGGGACGTGCTCCTCGTGGGCGCGGCGATCTGCCTGATCGTGGACGCGGCCATCCTCGGCGCGGCGCTCCTCTTCGGGCGGCGGCTTTGGCGGCGGAGGACGCGCGCGGCCCAGCTCGAGGCCGAGCGGTGGGATGCGTTCCGGCGCTACCTGGCCGACTTCCCGCGCCTGGACGAGGCGCCGCCCGCGACGCTCGAGCTCTGGGAGCGCTACCTCGTGTACGGGATCGCGTTCGGGATCGCCGACCGCGTGCTGCAGGGGGCGCAGCTGCACATGCCCGAGGCGGTGCACGAGGCGAGCGCGATCTACTGGATCTCGCAGGACGGCGACCTCGGCTCCGGCGCCACGAGCCTCTCCATCGGCGACCTCGCCTCCGGCTTCGGCGACGCGCTCGCCCCGCCCAACTCCGGCGGGGGCGGGTTCGGCGGCGGCTTCTCGGGCGGGGGAGGCGGCGGCGGAGGCGGCGGCGGGGGCGGCTTCGGCTGACATGTGCGCGCGGGATCCGCGTCAGCGGATGCCGGTCGTGCGCCTAGCCAGCTCGTAGAGCGCGATCGCGCCGGCCGCGGCCACGTTCAGCGACTCGGCCGGGCCGGGAAGCGGGATGGTGGCAGCCTCCTCGCATGCGGCCAGGAGGTCGTCCGGGAGCCCCTCCCGCTCCGCCCCGAGCACGAACGAGAGCGGCGGGGACAGCGGCAGCCCGGCGAGCGTGCGCCCGCCGTGCGCGACGAGCGCGACGCGCGGCCGCGGAGCGTCGTCGAAGGGAAGGAGCGGCACGCGGAAGATCGCGCCCGCCGAGGCGCGCAGCGCCCGCGGCCCGAGCGGGTCGGCGCAGCCGTCCGAGAGCGCGACGGCGGCGCCGAAGGCGTCCGCGCTGCGCAGGAGCGTGCCGACGTTGCCGGGGTCGGCGAGGCGCCAGAGCGCGAGCGCCACGTCGCGCGTCCCGCGCGGGAGGTCGGCGCGCCGGAAGACGGCGACGACACGCGGCGCGTGGCCGAGCGTCGCCACCTCTGCGAGCAGCCGCGCCTCCACGTTGCCGTCCGCCGAGAGCACGTCGACCGGCTCGAGCCCCGCGGCCAGGCCGGCATCCACCAGGTCCTCGCCCTCGACCGCGAACAGCCCCGTCTCCTCCCGGTGCTTGCGCGCCGAGAGGAGCCGGCGGACGAGCCGCAGGCGGGCGTTCTGTCGGGAGCGGATCAGGCGGCGTCGGCGTCGGCCCCGAGCGCGGCCTTCGCCCGCTCGGCGACCGCGGCGAACGCCTGCGGGTCGGCGACCGCGAGGTCGGCGAGCGACTTGCGGTCGAGCTCGATGCCCGCCTTGCGCACGCCGGCCATGAACCGGTTGTACGAGAGCCCGTGCACCCGCGCGGCCGCGTTGATGCGCACGATCCAGAGCGAGCGGAACGTGCGCTTCTTGGCCTTGCGGTCGCGGTAGGCGTAGACGAGCGAGTGCTCGACCTGCTCGCGGGCGAAGCGGTAGCTCGTCCTCTTGCGCCCGTAGTAGCCCTTGGCCTGCTCGAGCAGCTTGGCGCGCTTCTTGCGCGCGTGGACGGAGCGCTTGACGCGAGGCACGGCTCAGCCTCCCCTCAGCAGGCGCTTCACGCCCTTCGCGTCGCTGCCCGCGACCTCGTACAGCTTGCGGAAGCCGCGCCTACGCTTCGACGACTTCTTCTCGAGGTTGTGGCTCCTCATCGCGTGCCGGCGGAGGAGCTTCCCCGCTCCGCTCACCTTGAAGCGCTTCTTCGCGCTCGACGACGTCTTCATCTTGGGCATGCGCTTTCACTCCTGCGTTCTTGGTCGGGGCGAGAACCATGACCATGTTCCGGCCGTCCAGGAGGGGCTGCTGCTCGACCGCGCCGATCTCCTTCACGTCCTCGGCGAGCCGCAGGAGGAGGTCGCGACCCCGGTCCGGGTGGAGCGTCTCGCGCCCCCGGAACATGATCGTCACCTTCACCTTCGCCCGCTGGTTCAGGAAGCGGACGACGTGCCCCTTCTTGGTCTCGTAGTCGTGGCTCCCGATCTTCGGCCTGAGCTTGATCTCCTTGACGTGGACCTGCGACTGGTGCTTGCGCGCCTGCTTGGCCCGCTGCTCCTGCTCGTAGCGGTACTTGGAGTAGTCCATGACCCGCGCCACCGGCGGATCCGCGTTCGGCGCCACCTCCACGAGGTCGAGGCCCTTCTTGAAGGCGAAGTCGAGCGCGTCGTCCCGGGAGACGATGCCGACCTGCCCGCCCTTCTCGTCCACGAGCCGCACGCGCGGCACGCGAATCTCCTCGTTGATGCGCTCGTCCCGCTTCTGCGGGACCACCCGGTCCAGGACGGGCCGGCGACGGCGGGGTCTCAAAGGCTCTTCACCAAGCTCGTGGTTCCTCCTTGCAGACGACGAAGCCGCTGCAAGCAGCGGCCCTCCTCGTCCAACCACCTGCTCGGTTGAACCCCCCGTGGGTCACGCCAGGGAGGTGAGGAAGCTGTTCGCCCCTGCTTGCAGAGGGAGGATCGTAGCAACTACGCGGGGTCTGCCTCGGCGGCGAGCTCCGCAAACCGCGCGAGCAGCTCGGCCAGGGAGCGGGTCGTCTGGCCGCCGCCGCGCTCGCGCACGGCGAGCGCCTCGTCCGACTCGCGGTCGCCGTACACGACGACGTAGGGCAGCTTCTCGAGCTCGGCCTCGCGGATGCGCTTGGCCAGGGTCTCGTCCCGCTCGTCCACGTCCGCGCGGTAGCCGGCCGCGACCAGCCGGTCGCGCAGCTCCCGCGCCGCCGGGCGATGGGCGTCCCCGACCGGGAGCACGCGCGCCTGCACCGGGGCGAGCCAGAACGGGAACGCGCCCGCGTAGTGCTCGATGAGGATGCCGAGGAAGCGCTCGAAGGATCCGAAGAGCGCCCGGTGCACGACGATCGGCATGTGCTCGGCGTTGTCTGCGCCCATGTACGTGAGGCCGAAGCGCGCGGGCATCTGCATGTCGTACTGGATCGTCCCCAGCTGCCAGGAGCGGCCGAGCACGTCGGTCATGTGCAGGTCGATCTTCGGCCCGTAGAACGTCCCCTCGCCCTCGCCCACGACGTAGCGCATCCCGTGCCGCTCGAGCGCCGCCCGCAGCACGCCCTCGGCGTGGTCCCACTGCTCGTCCGTCCCGAAGCGGCTCTCCGGGCGGGTGGAGAGCTCGGCGTGCGGCTCCAGCCCGAAGAGCCCGTACAGGTAGCGGACGTAGTCGATGCACGCGTCCACCTCCTGCCCGGCCTGCTCCTCGGTGCAGAAGATGTGCGCGTCGTCCTGCGTGACGAAGCGGACGCGCGTCAGCCCGTGCAGCGTCCCGGCGAGCTCGTTGCGGTGCAGGGGAGCCGCCTCCGCGTAGCGCAGCGGCAGGTCGCGGTACGACCGGAGCTGCGAGCCGAAGAGCAGCATGTGGCCGGGGCAGTTCATGGGCTTGATCCCGTACGTCTGCTCCTCGGTGTCGCCCGGGATGAGGAACATGTTCTCGCGGAACTTCTCCCAGTGGCCCGAGGTGATCCAGAGCGCCTTGTCGTAGATGAGCGGCGTCTTCACCTCCAGGTAGCCGCGGCGCGCGTTCTCGCGCCGGCGGATCTCCTCGAGCTGGTTGAAGAGCACCATCCCCCTGGGATGCCAGAGCGGCGAGCCCGGCGAGTGCTCGTCGAAGTGGAAGAGGTCGAGGTCGCGGCCGAGGCGCCGGTGGTCGCGCGCGCGCGCCTGCTCGAGCCGCTCCAGGTACGCGTCGAGGTCGGCCCGCGAGTAGAACGCCGTCCCGTAGATGCGGGTGAGCTGCGGGTTGCGCTCGTCGCCGCGCCAGTACGCCCCCGCGATCCCGGTGAGCTTGACCGCCTTGATCGGGGAGGCGTCCTGCAGGTGCGGCCCGCGGCAGAGGTCCGTGAAGTCGCCCTGCGTGTAGAGCGAGATCGGGCCCTCCGCCTCCTTCGCCAGCTCCACCTTGTAGGGCTGACCTTCCGCCCGGAAGCGCTCGAGCGCCTCCTCGCGCGAGATCTCCTGCCGCGTCCAGGCGCGGCCCTCGGCGATCTCGCGCCGCATCTCCTCCTCGATCTCGGCCAGGTCGGCCTCGGAGATGGGCTCGGGGAACTCGAAGTCGTAGTAGAAGCCGTCCTCGATCGGCGGGCCGATCGCGATCTTCGTGCCCGGATGCAGCCGCAGCGCCGCCTCCGCGAGCAGGTGCGCGGCGGAGTGGCGGAGCACGGCGAGCGCGTCCGGGTCGGAGGCGTCGCGCGTGGTCAGGATCTGGATGCGCTCGCCGTCGGCGAGCGGGAGGCGCAGGTCGCGCGTCTCGCCGTTCACCCGCACGAGCACGGCCTGCTCGGCGAGCTTGGGCCCGATCGCGCGCGCGGCGTCGAGCCCGGTGGCGCCGTCGGGCAGCTCGAGCTCGGTCGCGTCGGGGAGGACGACCTTCACGGCGGCGGAGGATAGAGCGAGAGCAGGCGGGCGCCGGGGGCTACGCGGCTGTGTCCCGGAGCATCACGCAGCGCAGGGTAGCGGGCGCAGGCGCGTGCCGCTGGTAGAGAGCGCCGTGCGCGGCCGCGTGCACCCGCTCCGGCCCCCGGCGCATGCGCGGCAAGCGCGAGCCGGTGACCGCCTACGTCCTCCGCTCGGTGGAGGGCGAGGTCCCGGGCCCGCCGTAGACTCTGGCGATGCACGACACCGGCGCCGTCGAGCCGCAGGGTCGGCAGCCGCGGCTCGTCCGGCGCCCGCTCGGCCGCCTCGCCGCGCTCGCCTGGGGCGTCCTGCGGGCCGTGCCGCGCGCCGTTGAGGATCTCTTCCGCGACCGCTGCCCGCAGTACGCGGCCTCGATCGCCTTCCGTGTCCTCTTCTCGCTCTTCCCCCTGACGATCGTGCTCGTCTCCATCTTCGGCCTCGTGCTCCAGGACGACGACCTGCGCCGCCGCGTGGTCGAGGAGCTGATCGACGTGCTGCCGGTGTCCGAGAGCGCCGAGCGGGACGTGGAGCGCTCGATCGAGGGCATCGCCTCCCCGCGCTCGGCGATCGGGCTCGTGTCCCTGATCGCGCTCCTGTGGGGGGCCTCCGGGATGATGGCCTCGCTGCGCCTCGGCCTGGAGGCGGCGCTCAAGGTCGAGCGCGGCCGGCCGGCCGCGCACGCGAAGGCGGTGGACTTCCTGCTCGTCGCCGCCACCGGGATGCTCGTCGTGCTCGTCGTCGGCCTCTCGGCGGTGGGCGCGTTCCTGTCCGGGATCGTCGACCGGGCGTTCGAGGCCGCGGGGATGGGCGCCGCGCCGGCGGAGGTGCTCGTGCGCGACGGCGGCCAGCTCCTCGCGATCTGCGTGACCGCGCTGCTCCTCTACCGCTTCGTCCCCGCCGGCAGCCTGCGCCACCGCGACGCGCTCGCCGGAGCCGTGCTCACGGCCGCGGGCGTGTGGGGCGCGACGAAGGTGCTGGCGGTCGTCTTCGCCGACTTCTCCCGCTACAACCTCATCTACGGGTCGCTCGCGGGCGTGACCACGTTCCTCTTCTTCGTCTACGTCGTCGCCCTCATCCTCCTCTTCGGCGCCGAGTTCGCGTACGCCTGGTCGCGGCTCGGCGATCCGCCGGGCCCGCCCGGCCCGCCTTTCGGGAGGCGGCTCGCCGGGTTCGTACGCAGCCTCTTCGTGCACCCGCGCGAGGAGCAGGAGCGCCCGCGCGCCTGACGGTCGAGCTCAGCGGCAGACGCGAACCCGGAGCTGCGCCTCGGCCTCGCGGCCGCGCGTGTCCGAGACGACCGCGCGCAGCGTGTACGCGCCCCGCTTGCGCCCCGACGTACGCCAGGTGAGCGCGTACAGCCCGCCCGTGTTGCGGCGCACGCGCCCGATCTGCCGGTTGCCGACGAAGAAGCCGACCGAGGAGATGGGGACGTTGTCGTTCGCCACCACCTCGAGGCGCTGGCGGGCGGCCACGCACGCGTTCCGGCGGGGCGTGATCCAGGTCACCGTCGGCCGCGCGACGAGCTCCGTGCGGAAGCCGTGGAAGCGCGTGTTCGGCATCGGGCTCGCGCTCTCGGTGTTGATGTTCTTCGCCTCCTGGTAGTCGGAGGCGACGATGCGCATGAACTCGGTGCCCGCGTCGAGCGGCCGGAAGTCGCGCGGGAGGGAGAAGGTGGCGATGCCGGTGCGCGGGTCGAAGGTGGTGGCGCCGATCGAGCTTCCGAGCTCGCGCCCGAAGAAGAGCTGGAGCGAGAGCGGCTCCACGCCCGACTTGTCGTCGCTCACGCGGGCGACGATCGTCGGCCGGCCGGAGGAGAGCCGCGGGTTGAGCACCTCCACCCGCGGCGGGCGCACGTCGTTCACCCAGGAGCGCAGCACGTACGGCCCGTGCAGCGGCTGGCCGCTGAACGGGTCGCGCCCGGAGTCCACGGAGACGTAGTAGCGCCCGGGCGGCAGGAACACGCCGCCCGACGCCCCGATGCTGAACAGGAAGTCGGGCATGAGGCCGTTCACGTTCACCGGGATGCCGGCGTAGCCGAGCACGTGGTTCTCGTCGAGGGAGCCCAGGAACCACGGGTGGATGGGCGCGTTCGTGCTGAAGAGGGCCTGCAGCGACGCGTTCAGGCGGACGGCCGGGCTGGTGACGACGACGCCGGCGTTCACGGCCTGGCGCTGGATGTCGAGCGCGTACACGGTCTCCCCGCCGTCGTCGGAGACGGAGGGGTCGACGCCGAAGATGCCGAGCACCGCGAACGGCGAGGTCGGCCACCGGTACACGCGGGCGCGGTCCTCGCGGCGCCGCGTGTCGCCGCTCTGGGTCGCGCGCAGCGGGACGACCTGCGAGGACACGAGGCGCGGCTGCGTGACCGAGAAGGCGTACGGGATGCGGCGCACGTCGCTCCCGCGCCGGAGCAGCAGGAACCCGAAGTTGTCGCCCTGGGCCGCGCCCGCGGCTGCGCGCGCGACCACCTGCAGGACCGCGGAGCCGCCCGTGGGCACGCTCACCGGCGCCGCCTCCACCGTCGCTCCCGCCGAGGCGACCTGCGCCTGCACCTCCACCGACCAGGTGCCCGCGCCGCCGCCCGCGTCCACCACGGCGACCGGGAGCGCGCGGCTTGCCGCGCCGCCGCGGACGTCCAGGTAGCCGAAGGAGAGCGACTGCGGGTCGGTGAAGACGAGCGGGCGGTCGGCCGCGGACACGCGCACGAGGCCGGCGCCCTGCACGAGCACGGAGGCTTCCTGCGTGAGCGCGGTGTCCTCGAACGCCGGCCCGGCGGTGGACATGAGCGCCGACTTCACCTGCTGCGGCGTCCAGGTCGGATGCCGCTGCAGGAGGAGCGCGACCGCGCCGGACACGTGTGGCGCGGAGAAGCTCGTTCCGTCCAGCACCGCGAACTGGTCGCCGGCGAACTCGGGCAGCGTCGAGGACAGGACCTGCGAGCCGGGCGCGGTCACGTCCGGCTTCAGCGCGTGTCCGAAGGGCGTCAGCCCGCCGGCCGAGAAGCTCGAGGGGACGCCGGCCCAGGTGGTCGGCACCTCGAGCGTCTCGCGCGTGAAGCGAACCGTGATCGCCCCGCCCGCGGAGGCCGCGGCGGCGCGCAGGCGCGCGCCGTCCAGGTCGGAGATCGTCCCCCCGGGAAGCCCCGAGAAGAACGAGAAGGTCGGGTCGCCGGGCCGGTTCTCGGCGATGACGATGCCGACGGCGCCCGCGCTCCCGGCGCGCTCGGCCTTGGCGTCGTACGGGCAACCGCCGCGCGAGACGAGCGCGATCGCGCCGCGCAGCGAGTTGGCGGGCGGCGCGGCCGCACCGCAGAGCTGGCGGTCGCCGCCCGTGACGCTCGCCACGTCCACGATGCGCTGGTCCTGCGAGAGCCACGAGGGCGGGATGGCGTCGGTGGGCACGAACGGCACGCGACCCAGACCGGGCGGCGAGACGACCGCGAAGGACGGGCCGAAAACGTGCGCGTTCACGACCGAGCCGACGCTGATCGCCTCGGGCGCCGTCGCGGGCGACCCGGCCGTTCCCAGCCCGAAGAAGTCGCGGTCGTTGCCGGCCGAGATGACGGGGACGACGCCGGCGCGGACGACGTTGCGCACCGCCTCCATGAGCCCGTCCGTGCGCGGGTCGCTCTGCGGGCCGCCGCCCGAGAAGTTGATCACGTCCATGCCGTCCCGGACGGCGGCCTCGAAGGCAGCCACGATCTCGGGCGTGTTCCCGTTGCAGCAGCCGCCGAGCGGGAGCGGGACGTTGAAGACCCGGTAGTTGCCGATGTACGCGCGCGGCGCGACGCCGCGGACGTCGTTCACCGCCGGGTGGCAGCCGCCGTTGGCCTCCGAGCACACGCCGCGCACGCCCGCGGGCACGTCCGTCTCGACCCCGGCGATGATCCCGGCCACGTGCGTCCCGTGGAAGGACTGGTCGCGGTCGAGGGGCGTGCTCGACGCGCCCGGCCCGGGGAAGCCGCGCATGACGATCACCTTGGGCGTGGCCCCGCCCTGGCCCTTGGGGAAGCCGGGCGGGAACGAGAAGCCGGCCGGGTCGAGGAACGGGTGCTCGGGGTCGACGCCGTCGTCCACGACCGCCACCTTCACGCCCTCGCCGAGCGCTCCGGTGAGCGACGCGAACTGCGGCGCGCCGATCACCGACGGCCCGCGGTTGAGCGACGGGCTGTAGGAGAGGCTCGGGTAGACGTGCCTGGCGACGCCCAGCTCGAGCAGCTGGGGCAGCTTCGCGTAGGGGACGCTGAGCGCGAACCCGTTCAGCAGGAGCTCGTAGCGCCTGCTCACCCTGGACTCCGGGATCGCGCGCCGCACCGTGGCGATGGCGCGCCGCTGGGCTGCGCGCAGGCCGGCGAGGTACGAGCGGGCGAACGCGGAGCGCAGGTTCAGCTTCCGGCGCGGGCCGAAGCCCGCGAGCCGGCGGGCCGAGGCGACGGCGGCGAGCGGCGGCTCGTCGAGCGTGACGATGACGCGCGTGCGCCCGCGGCTCGTGGCGGCGGCAAGCGCGTCCGGCGCGCGGTCCACCTTGGCGGCCGCGCGCTCCACGGCGCTGCGCGGCGTGGGGCCGAGCGCCCCGGCGGCGGTCCCGGAGGAGGCGACGAGGAGGGCGAGCGGGAGGGCGAGCGCGAGGCGGCGCACAGTCCGGCGCTAGCGGACCCTGCCCGTGAAGCTCCGGGAGGCGCGGAGACCCTCGAAGACGACGGTCACCGAGCCCCGGAACGTCTTGCCCTTCGCGCCGCGCGGGATGTTCCACGTGCACACGGCCGCCCCGCCCTGCACGGCCTGCACCTGGGCGCGCAGGCGGGCCGCGCCGACCCGGCCGACGCACGTCACCCGCCCGTTCTGGACGACGGCGCCCGTGTCCGAGCGGGCCGCGACGAGACGCAGCGTGAAGGCCTTGCCCGCGACGAGGCGCCCCGCCGTCAGCCGGCGCACGATCAGCGTCGGCGGCGTGATCCTCACCTCGTACGGGTAGAGGCCGGCGCCCCCTCCCGGCGCGACGTCGCCCTTGGCGTTCGTGAAGTCGAAGTCGCCAGTCTCGGGGTCGATGACGATCCCGCTCTCGACCGTCACGAAGAAGTTCAGGCGGCGCGTGTTCCCGAGCTCGTTCGCCGAGATCCGGATCGTGACCCCCGCCTGGTAGGAGAACGAGAGCGTGATCGCGGGCGGGTCGCCGAAGCGCCGCGTGAAGTTCGTGCCGTCCCAGCGGAAGAGGTTGGCCTCCCCGCGCGCGATCTCGACGACGTAGTCCACGCCGGCGAGCTCCGTCGCGCCCGTGGCCGGGTTGTTGTCGGAGTCCACGAAGAGGTCGACGATCATGTCCTGCCCGAGGGTCGGCCGGTTGGGGACGTTCACGCGGAAGGACACGAAGCCGGCGTCGTCGTTCGAGACGACGATCGTGGTGATGTCGGGGGCGGCTGCGTCCTCGCCCGTCGAGTCCTGGAAGGTGACGCTGTTCGCGGCCGGCGCGGCCGCGCCTCCCGGGAGCGCGCCCGCCGACGCCGGGAGCGCGACCAGGCCGAGCGCGGCGAGAGTCGTGGGGAGCAGGCGGGAGGAGGCGCGCCGTCGCACGTCCCGGCCAGGCTACTTGCGGCTTCCGTCCCGCGTCAAGACGCGCAGCCGATCGCCGCCCGCAGGCCGGCCGCGCGCACAGTCACCCCGCCTCGGAGCGGCTGCCCGCCTGCAGGATGGGCGCGTCCCGCCTGAATCCGAGGAGCGCGCAGGAGATCCCGAGGGAAGCCACCCGGAGGAGCTCCGGGATCACGAGCAGACCCGCGACCGTGCCGCCCGTCCCGGAGAGCCGGCTGGAAGCGAGGACACGCCGGGATCGAGATGACGATCGCGGCGACGAGGACCCCGAAGACCCGGGCGTCCCGCTGGTCTCGATCCGGCACGCCCTCGGTCGCTCGAGCGTTGCGCTTTTCGCGGCCGAGCGAACGCGCCGCGAGACCGCAGCCTGTCGGCTCGGCGCGGGCGTTCGCACATGGAGCAGATCCGAAGGCGAGCGGCGGGTCGAGCGAACCCGATCGCACCCATCCTCCGGCACAGCCCTAGACCGCGACGATCGCGTCCACGATGATCGGAGCGTTCAGCGGCGAAGGCCCCTGGCCAGGGGCCGAGCGTGCGTGTCGTCCAGCGTCGCCCCAGAGCTCGACGATGAGGTCGCTGAAGCCGTTGACGACCGCGGCGTTCTGGCCGAAGCCTGGGACACAGTGGACGTAACCCACGGCTCGGAGCCATTGCGTGACGCGGTCGAGGCCGCCGAGCTCGCGCTTGAGCGAGGCCAGGATCGAGAGCGCCGTCAGGCGGGCGGCGTGGTAGGCCTCGTCCAGCGTCAGGTCGCGGCCGACGAGCCCCTCCACGAGCAGCGTTGTTCCGTCGAACGGCCCGTGCCCGGCGACGTAGGCGAGGCCGGCGTGCACTTTGACCAGCTGGAAGTTGCCGGGTGGAACGAGCGGCGCCGGCAGCGTGAGCCCCATCTGCTCGAGCTTGGCCTCGATCGTCATCCGAGGACGTCCTCGTGGAGGTGGGGTAGCGCGTCGAGCGCGGGCAGAGGGATCGCGCTCTCCTGCTCGTTCGCGTCGGTGCGGGCGAGCACGGCGACGGCCGGCTCGGTCGCGCTCGCGTTTGCGGGGAGATGGGGAACGCCGCCGGGGATGTACAGGAAGTCTCCGGCTCGCGCGACGAGCTTCTGCTCGAGCTTGTCGCCGAACCAGAGCACGAGCTCGCCCTGGAGCACGTAGGCGGCCGACTCGTGCTGGGCATGGAGGTGCGCGCGGCCCCTCGCTCCGGGCGGAAGCGTCGCGAGCTCGAGGCAGAGGCCTCGCGCGCCGCTCGTGCCCGCGGAGACGCCGGCCGCGTACGTCACTCCCGTTGTCCCTTCGGCCGCTTCGCCCGGCCGAACCAGGACGCAGCGCTCACTCATCTGTCCTCCTCAGATCGAGCCGGAACGCTTGCGCCCGCCAGCTCGCGCCTGGCGGCAGCCTCCGGCCGGTGAACATCTCGCCGATCTCGATGTCGAACTCGGGCGCGCGGCGAAAGCCGAGGCGCTCGTACAGTCGATTGGCGGACGCCATGAACGGGTTCGTGTGCAGGCCGACGGCCACCGCGTTGCGCTCACGGGCGCGGCGAACGCACTCGCGAGCGAGCGCCCCGCCGACACCTCTTCGCCGCGCGTCGGGGAGGACGGCGAGCGTGCGAATCGCGGCCCAGCCTGCCGGCCAGCGCTCCAGCGCCGAGCGCGATGCCTCCGGATAGAAGCCGACCGTGCCGACGAGCCGACCCTCGAGCTCGGCGACGATCAGCTCCGAGTCGCCGAGCCGGCTGCGCACGTCGGCGATCTCGCCCACGTAAGCCGGCCAGAGATCATCGGTGAAGTGTGCTTGGAACTCCCTGTAGGTCTCTTCGAGAAGCTGCGACAGACGGTCGAGCTCGTCTCGGCGGGCATCGCGGAGATGGATGTCGGTGGTCTGACGCGTACCGGAGGCGCTCACTCGCTCCCTATACTCCCTTCGGTAGTATATTCTTCCTCCCCTTGGGAGCATCTGTCAAGTGCGGAAGCTGACAACCACCTCCTACCTGATTCTCGGTCTGCTCTCCCTTCGGCGCTGGTCGACCTATGAGCTGGCACAGCAGATGCAGCGAAGCATCCGCTACTACTGGCCTCGCGCCGAGAGCAAGATCTACGAAGAGCCGAAGAAGCTCGTCGCCCACGGCCTCGCCACCGCCACGCGCGAGTACGCCGGCCGGCGGCCACGCACCGTGTACGCGATCACCGACGAGGGTCGCCAAGCTCTGCGATGCTGGCTCGCCGAGCCGGGCAAGGGCCCCCTGGTTGAGTTCGAGGGGCTCATCAAGGTTCTGTTCGCCGAGCAGGCCGGCAAAGACGAGCTGCTTGCGACGCTCGCCTCCGTCCGAGCCGAGGCTGAGCGCAGGCGCCAGCACCACGCCGAGCTCGCGGCCGACCTCGCGGAGACTGGCGGACCCTTCCCCGAGCGCCTCCACGTCAACGCCCTCGTCTTCAAGTTCATGTGGGAGCAGACGGAGATGCTCCTGGAGTGGGTCACATGGGCCGAACAGGAAGTAGCAGACTGGCCCAGCGACGCCTCGCTCCCGACCGAGCGCGAGCCCGCGTCCGTTCTGCGCGAGGCGGCAGGCCTGTCGAGCTAATGTGGTGTGCCGCCGCGCACCGGAGCGCGCACCCATAGCCCGGCAGGAGCTCGCGCAGCTCACGCTCGACCACCTCTAGGCCGAAGCCGTCACCCGGAACGGGAGGCGCGTCCAGAGGGCGAGCCCGTACGAAGGTGGCATGCACCGAAAGGGCCACGTTGCGGCGCTTTTCCTCGATCGGTGCACCTAGGACCGAAGTGAGACGACGGCACACTCGCCTGATGTCCGGCTACGTCTCCACCACGCGAACAAGCTCGTACACCTGAACGGGACGGCTGAAGCCTCTTACCTCCAGTTGCACCGCTGGCAGCGCCTCGACACGGTCTTCCAAGGCGGAGAACGCACGCTGGCTGAGGAGGATCTGTCCCGCCGCTGCCGCGTCGCTAAGTCTTGCCGCGAGGTTAGTCACCGGGCCGAGCACTCCGTAGTCGTAGCGCCCTTCGAACCCAATCTGGCCGAGCGTCGCGTGACCTGTGGCGATCCCGGCGCCGAGTCCAAGCTCGTGGCCGCGCTTCCGCCAGCCATCGGCGAGTTCTCCGACGCGCTCACGCATGGCGACAGCCAGTTTCGCCGCGTGAAGTTCGTGATCGGGCAACGGCACGGGGTCGTTGAAGAACACCATCAGACCGTCGCCTGCGAAATGTTCGAGCGTCCCCTCGTGCGCCGCAACCAGCCGGCCTGCGGCCTCGTGATACTCGCGCACGACGTCGATCAGCTCCTCCGGCTCGGCGGTTTCGACGAAGGCCGTGAAGCCGCGCAGATCGAAGTAGGCAACGCTGATGTAGGCGCGGTGCCCGGCCAGGAGGCGGCTACCTTCCTTACTCGAGACGAGCGCAGCGACCGCGGGCGAGACGAACCGCGCGAGGTGGGCCCGCTGTCGCTCCACCGTCTCGAACAGTCTCGCGTTCCCGATTGCAATCGCGCACTGATCCGCGAGCGTCGCCATCAACTCGATCTCGCCGTCGTCGAATGGTCGAACGTCCCGGCGACCCACCTGCATCACGCCCACCAGCTCGTCCTCGATCAGCACCGGCGCCCCGAGCAGCGTTCGAACGGGAGCCAGCTTGACCGCGGGAAAGTTGTAGTCGGCGTCAGCAGCCGCATCCCGAATATGCACCGGTTG
>DATLYU010000181.1:0-4568 GCA_035574435.1 Gaiellaceae bacterium
CCCGGGCCGGGAGCACGGCGCTCCGCCTGCGCCCGGCGAGGCCGCTCCCGCCCGCGGGGCCCGCCCGGGCCGTCCTCGTCGTGCGCGCCGTGGACGCTGCCGGCAACGCGGCCACGGTGCGCCGCACGATCGCGCTGCGCCGCTGACTACGAGGCGACGCTGGGCAGGCCGGCGAGCGCCATCGCCACCTCGTCCTCGGAGTACTCGTGGTCGACGAGCTTGCCCGCGAAGTAGTCGATGTACGCCTGCATGTCGAAGTGCCCGTGCCCGCAGAGGTTGAAGAGGATCGCCTCCGAGACGTCCTCCTCGCGGCAGCGGATCGCCTCGTCCATGGCCGCCTTGACCGCGTGGTTCGCCTCCGGCGCCGGCAGGATGCCCTCCGCGCGCGCGAACTCCACGCCCGCCGCGAACACCTCCGTCTGCGTGTACGCGCGCGCCTCGATCAGCCCCAGCTCGAGCAGGTGGCTGACCATCGGCGCCATCCCGTGGTACCGGAGCCCTCCGGCGTGGAACGGCGGCGGCACGAACGTCGAGCCGAGCGTGTGCATCTTCACGAGCGGCGTCAGGTGCCCGGTGTCGCCGAAGTCGAACGCGTACAGCCCCTTCGTCAGGCTCGGGCACGCCGCCGGCTCGACCGCGATCACGCGGATCGAGGAGCCCTCGCGCAACGCCCGTCCGAGGAAGGGGAAGGACAGGCCCGAGAAGTTCGAGCCCCCGCCCGTGCAGCCGATGACGACGTCCGGGTAGTCGCCCGCCTCCTCGAGCTGGAGCTGGGCCTCCTCCCCGATCACCGTCTGGTGCATGAGCACGTGGTTGAGGACGGAGCCGAGCGAGTACTTCGTGTCCTCGCGCGGCGCCGCTGCTTCCACCGCCTCCGAGATGGCGATGCCGAGGCTGCCGGTCGAGTCCGGATGCTCGGCCAGGATCGCGCGGCCCGCGTTCGTCTCCTCGGACGGGCTCGCCACCACACGCGCGCCGAAGGTCTCGATCAGCCCGCGGCGGTACGGCTTCTGGTCGTAGGAGACCTTGACCATGTACACGTCCACCTCGAGCCCGAACACGGCGCCGGCGAAGGCGAGCGCGGAACCCCACTGGCCTGCGCCCGTCTCCGTGGTCAGCCGCTTCACGCCCTCCTGCCGGTTGTAGTAGGCCTGCGCGACCGCGGTGTTCGGCTTGTGCGAGCCGGTCGGGGAGACGCCCTCGTACTTGTAGTAGACGCGCGCGGGCGTTCCGAGCGCCTGCTCCAGGCGGCGGGCGCGGTAGAGCGGCGTCGGCCGCCACTGGCGGTAGACCGTCCGCACCTCCTCGGGGATGGCCACGAAGCGGTCGGTCGAGACCTCCTGCAGGATGATCTGCATGGGGAAGAGCGGCGCCAGGTCGTCCGGCCCGACGGGCTGGCCCGTGCCCGGATGCAGCACGGGCGGCGGCGGCGCGGGCAGGTCGGCGGCGAGGTTGTACCACGCTTCCGGCAGGCGGCTCTCGTCGAGGACGTACTTGACCTGATCGCTCATCTGCGTTCCCCTCTCTGCGGCGGGCTGGCAGTCCAGTGTCGCGCACGCGGCCGGGACGGGCAAGCCGGTAGGCTCAGCCGCCGATGGCGATCCTGACCACGCAGGTGGATCGCGAGTCCGAGACCTTCCGCGCGCGCCGCGCGCGCATGGAGGCGCTCGTCGCCGAGCTGCGCGAGCGAACGGCGCTCGTCGCGCGCGGCGGCGGCGAGAAGGCCGTCGAGCGGCACCGCTCGCGCGGCAAGCTGACCGCGCGCGAGCGCATCGACCTGCTCTGCGACCCCGGCACCGCGTTCCTGGAGCTGAACGCGCTGGCCGCCTGGGACCTGTACGACGGACAGGCCCCGTCGGCCGGCATCGTCACCGGCATCGGCGTCGTCGAGGGCCGCCAGTGCGTCGTGGTGGCGAACGACGCCACCGTCAAGGGCGGCTCCTACTTCCCGCTCACCGTCAAGAAGCACCTGCGCGCCCAGGAGGTGGCCCGCCAGAACCGGCTCCCGTGCCTGTACCTCGTGGACTCGGGCGGCGCCTTCCTGCCGCTGCAGGCGGAGGTCTTCCCCGACCGCGACCACTTCGGCCGGATCTTCTTCAACCAGGCGCGCCTGTCCGCGCTCGGGATCCCCCAGATCGCGGTCGTCATGGGCTCGTGCACGGCCGGGGGTGCGTACGTGCCGGCCATGTCGGACGAGACGGTGATCGTGCGCGGGACGGGGACGATCTTCATCGGCGGCCCGCCGCTCGTGAAGGCCGCCACCGGGCAGGACGTGACCGCGGAGGAGCTCGGCGGCGCGGACGTGCACGCGCGGCGCTCCGGCGTCGCCGACCACTACGCCACCTCGGACGAGCACGCGCTTGCGATCGCCCGCGAGATCGTGCGCCACCTCGACCCGCCCCCTTCCCCTCCCTGGGAGCTGGCCGAGCCGGAGCCGCCCGCGGCCGACCCGGCCGAGCTGTACGGCCTCGTGCCCGAGGACTTCCGCCACGAGCTCGACGTGCGCGAGGTGATCGCCCGCCTCGTCGACGGCTCGCGCTTCCACGAGTTCAAGCAGCTCTACGGGGAGACGCTCGTCTGCGGCTTCGCGCGCATCGAGGGCTACCCGGTGGGCATCCTCGCCAACCAGGGCGTCCTCTTCGCCGAGTCCTCGCAGAAGGGGGCGCACTTCGTCGAGCTCGCCTGCAAGCGCCGGATCCCGCTCGTCTTCCTGCAGAACATCACCGGGTTCATGGTCGGCAAGGAGTACGAGGAGGGAGGCATCGCCCGGGACGGCGCGAAGCTCGTCATGGCGGTCGCCTGCGCCGAGGTGCCGAAGTTCACGGTCGTGATCGGCGGCTCCTTCGGCGCCGGCAACTACGCCATGTGCGGGCGCGCGTACGAGCCGCGCCAGCTCTGGATGTGGCCGAACGCCCGCATCTCGGTCATGGGCGGCGACCAGGCCGCGACCGTCCTGACGATGGTCGGGGACGCCGATCCCGACGAGGTCCGCGAGGCCTACGAGGCGGAGGGGAACCCCTACTACTCGACCGCACGGCTCTGGGACGACGGGATCGTCGATCCGCTGGACACGCGGCGCGTGCTCGCGCTCGGCCTGGCGGCGGCGGCGAACGCGCCCGTTCCGGAGACGACCTTCGGCGTCTTCCGGATGTAGGGGATGGGCTACGACGTCGTCCAGGTCGCAGACCTCGCCGGCGAGGGGCCGGGCGGGGCCGTCCGCTTCGTGCGCCGCCGACTGCGGGTCGAGGCGTTCGGGATCAACTGGCTCGAGCTCGCCCCGGGCGAGCGCGGGCGCGAGCACGACGAGCGCGCGTCGGGCCAGGAGGAGGTGTACGTCGTCGTGCGCGGCTCCGGAACGCTGACGGTGGACGGGCAGGCGGTCGAGCTCGAGCCGGGCACGCTCGTGCGCGTCGATCCCGAGTCCACGCGCGTCCCGGTGGCCGGCGAGCAGGGCCTCGCCTTCGTCGCCGTCGGCTCGCCGCGCGACCGCCCGTACGAGCCGCGGGGACCGTTCTGATGGTCGTCCGCATCCTCGTCTGGAGCCTCTTCGACTCGAAGACGACGATCGAGGAGCTGCGGGCGGCCCTGCCGCCGCTCGCCGAGCCGAGCGCCTGGATCTGGAGCGAGGCCGGCGAGCGCTTCGGCGCGCTCGTGCACGGGGACGAGGTGCCGGAGGCGCTGACCGAGGCCCGCGGGCTGATCGGGCGCGACCCGGACGTCTACGAGGAGTTCGACGTCCTCGAGCTCTGAGCGAGCCAGGCGTCGAGCTCCGCGCGCTCGCCGTCCGTGAGCCCACGCAGCGGCGCCCGCACGTCCTCGCCGACGGGCACCCCGCGCAGGCCCAGCACCCGCTTCAGCGCCGCCTGCCGCGGGAAGCGCTCGACGAAGGAGCGCAGCTCGGCGAGGCGCGCTGCCCCCTCCTCGCTGGGCGCCCGCACGACGGCCGCCACCTCGTCGGGGAAGGCGGAGGCGAGCGCCGAGACGGCGCCGAGCGCGCCGCTCGCGAGCCCCTGCGCGATCAGCGCCTCCGGCCCGACGAACACGTCGAAGCCGGGCAGGAGATAGCGCCGGAAGCGCTCCCACGGCGTGTCCGACACCTTGAGCCCGGCGACGTTGGGCGCCTCCTCGCGCAGCCGCTCGAGCACGGCCGGCGCGACCGCGTACCCGCTCGTCGCCGCGAACTCGTACACGTAGAAGGGAAGCGGCGCGCAGGCGTTCGCCGCGGCCAGGAAGTGCGCGTGCTGCGCGCGCTCGTCGAGCGGGAAGTACGGCGGCCCGATGACCACCACGGCGTCCGCGCCGGCCTCGGCAGCGTGCGCCGCAAGCGCAACCGTGTCCGCGGTCGTCTGCGCGCCGCAGTGCACGGCCACCTGCAGGCGGCCGGCGGACGCCTCCACGAACCGCTCGGCGACGCGGCGCCGCTCCTCGACGCGCAGCAGGATGCCCTCGCCGGACGTCCCGAGGGCCATGACCCCGTCCAGGCCCGCGGCGGCGTAGAAGTCCGCGAGCGGCCCGAGCGCCTCCTCGTCCACGGCGTCCCCGCCCGCCCGGAGCGGAGTCACCGACGC
>DATLYU010000182.1:0-3905 GCA_035574435.1 Gaiellaceae bacterium
CCCGCCGCAGTGCGGCGAGCCGTCCCTCGCGGTGGAGGGGGACGTCGACCGCTCGCAGCTCGGCGAGCGTGTCTCGCTCGTGGGCGAGGTCGAGGGCGGCGTCCTCACCATCAGCGCGACCACCCAGGCGTAGCGCGCTCAGCCGGGCGGCGCCTGCAGGCCGGCCGCCTCGAGCGCACGCCGGGCGAGCGCGTCGTCCTCCGCGCCGGCGAGGCCGCTCACGCCGACCGCGCCCACGCGCCGTCCGTCCGCGAAGGCGGCCACGCCGCCCTGGAAGAAGGAGAAGAAAGGATCGAAGCTCGCGAGCTCGGCCGGGTCGTCGCGCACCTTCGCCGCCAGCGCGGCCGTGGAGGGGACGTCGCTGCGCGCGGCGGTGTACGCCTTGCGCTGCGCGTTCAGGCGCGTGTCCGGGGCCGCGCCGTCCATGGTCGCGGCGGCGACCAGCTCGCCGTGGCCGTCCACGACGAAGACGGAGACCGGCCCGGGCGCGTGCTCGAGGACGAAGTGGACGATCGCCAGCGCCCGCTCGTGGGTCACGCGGCGCATCTTGACCGCTCGTCCGCCCGCGCGCGGTCGCCAGAGGGCGGCGGGGGCGGTAGGCTCGCGCCGCAGCGCGACCAGACGCCGCTCCGCCCATGCGCGCCATCGTCATCGAGCAGCCGAACGACGTCGCCCTCCGCGACGTGCCGACGCCGGAGCCCGGTCCCGGCGAGGCCCGCGTGCGCAGCGTGAAGGCCGGGGTCTGCCGGACCGACCTCGACATCGTCAGCGGCGCGCTCGACCCGCGCTGGGTGCGCTTCCCCGTCATCCCGGGCCACGAGTGGAGCGGGATCGTGGACGCGGTCGGCGAGGGCGTCGCCGACGTGCGGCCCGGCGAGCGCGTCGTGTGCGAGGGCAACATCCCCTGCGGGACCTGCCCGCGCTGCCGCGCCGGGGACACGCACCTGTGCGCCCGCTACGACGCGGTCGGCTTCACCCGCGGCGGCGGCTGGGGCGAGTACGTCGTCGTGCCCGCCCGCATCCTGCACACGCTCCCCGAGCACGTCTCCTTCGACGCGGCCGTGCTCGTCGAGCCCGGGTCGTGCGTCGTCAAGGCCCTCGGGCGGGCCCGCGTCGAGCCGTCGGAGAGAGTGGGCGTGATCGGGGTCGGGGCGATGGGCGCGCTCGCGATCCGCATCGCCCGCCTGCGCTCGCCGGCGGCGGTCGTGGCCTACGGGATCCGCGAGGACGAGCTCGAGCTGGCCCGGCTCCTGGGCGCGGACGCGGTCGTGAACGTCGCCGAGGCGGACGCGGCGGAGGAGGAGACGCGACGGCTCGTGGGCGGCGGGCTGGACGTCGTGGTCGAGACCGCCGGCGCCGTGCCCGCCCTCGAGCTCTCCACCCGGCTGGCGCGGGAGGGCGGCCGCGTGGTCGCGCTCGGCATCGCCGGCCAGGGCCGCGAGCTCACGCTCCCCGCGGACCGGATCGCGCTCCGCGACCTCACGCTCTTCGGCAGCGTGGGCTACACGACGGCGGCCTGGTCGGCCATGGTCGGCCTGCTCCGCGACCGGCTCGTCGACCTCGACCCGATCGTCACCCACCGCTTCCCGCTCGAGCGCTACGAGGACGCGTTCGCGCTCATGGACGAGCGCCGCGGGCCCGTCGGCCGGATCGTGCTCGAGCACGCCGCCTGATGCGCGTCGCCCGCGTCACGACCGGGGTCGTGGAGGCCAACTACGACTGGACGATCGTGCGCGTGGAGAGCGACGAGGGCCTGAGCGGCTGGGGCGAGGCCTTCTGCGCGCCCGGGCTGACGCAGACCATCCGCGAGCTCGCCCCCCTGCTCGAGGGCCAGGACGCCCGGCACGTGGAGCCGCTCGTGCGCACGCTCCAGCTCGCCACCGCGCACGTGTCCGGCGGGGGCACCGTGTACCACGCCATCTCGGGAATCGAGGCGGCGCTCTGGGACCTGCTCGCCCGCTCCCTCGAGGTTCCCCTCTGGCAGCTCTTCGGCGGCCGCTACCGCGACCGCGTGCGCATCTACGCGGACTGCCACGCGGGGGAGGCGCTGACGAGCTACAGCGCGATCCTCGTCTCCCGGCGCCTCCCCTGGATGGGCGAGCCGGGCGACGCGGCCGAGCCGGACCTGCACTGGGCGCCCGCCGAGGCGGAGGGCGTGTACACGCCCGAGGCGTACGCGGAGCGGGCGCGCGCCATGGCCGAGCGCGGGTTCACGGCCCTCAAGTTCGACCTCGACCTCCCGCTGCTCCCGGGCGAGGACCTGTACGCGCGGACGATCTCCCCCGCCCAGCTCGAGCGCCAGGTCGCGATCGCGGAGGCCGCGGTCGCCGCGGTCGCCGGCCGCGCCGAGGTGGCGTTCGACCTGCACTGGCGCTACGCGCCGGCGGATGCGCTTCGGCTCGCCCGCGCGCTCGAGCACCTGCCGCTGCTGTGGCTCGAGGACCCCACCCCGCCGCACGACCTCGCCTCTGCGGCCTGCATCGCCGAGCGCACGACGACCCCGATCTGCACGGGCGAGAACCTGTACCGGCTGGAGGGCTTCGCCGCGCTCGTCGAGCACGGCGGGGTGGACGTCCTCGCGCCCGACGTGCAGAAGGTGGGCGGGCTCGCGGACACGCGCCGCATCGCCGCCTACGCCGACGTCCACTCGCGCCCCGTCGCCCCGCACAACATCGCCGGACCGATCGGGACGCTCGCCTCCGCGCACGTGTGCGCGTCCATCCCCAACTTCCTCGCCCTCGAGTGGCACGCCGCCTCGGTGCCGTTCTTCGACGAGCTGGTCACGCTCGGGCGGCCGCTGATCGAGGACGGGCACGTGGCGCTGCCGGACGGTCCGGGCCTGGGCGCGGAGCCCGACCTCGAGGCCGCGCGGCGCTACGCGCGGCCCGGGGAGCCGTTCTTCGGCGAACCCGCCTAGCATTCCGCCCATGAGCGCCCCCGCCGCGGTGGGCGGCCCCGCGCTTCGCGTCCGCGGCCGGTCGTACCCGGTCCTCCTCCCGCGGCTCTCCGACGCCCGGCTGCACCTCGCCGCGGTCATCACCTCGCTCCAGGTGCTCGGGCAGGTCGCGTTCGAGTTCCGGCTCTCGATCGCGCAGATCCTGATCTCGATCTTGACCGCCGCCGTGCTCGAGGTGGCGATCGTCTTCCGCAGCCGCCGCGTGCTCATGTGGCCGGCGAGCGCGCTCCTCACAGGCAACGGCGTCGCCTTCGTCCTGCGCGTGCCGGGGACGGAGCACGGCGACTGGTGGAGCGTGCACGGCTGGTGGGTCTTCGCCGCCACCTCCGCGCTCGCGCTCCTCTCCAAGCACGTGGTGAAGGTGCGGGGCGGCCACGTCTTCAACCCTTCGAACATCGGCCTCGTCCTCTGCTTCCTCCTCCTCGGCCCGGAGCTCGCCGACCCGCTCGAGCTCTGGTGGGGGCCGATGTCCCCGGCGCTCGTGCTCGCGGTGGCGATCATCGTGGGCGGTGGCCTCGGGATCCTCGGGCGGCTGCGCCTGTTCGAGATCGCGCTCTTCTTCTGGCTCTCGTTCGCGGCGGGGATCGGCCTGCTCGCCGCGAGCGGCCACGCCATGACGGCGCCCTGGCATGTGGGGCCGGTCGAGGGCGCCGACTTCTGGTGGGTGCTCGTCTCCTCGCCGGAGATCCTCGTCTTCCTCTTCTTCATGATCACCGACCCGCGCACGGTGCCCGCCGGGCGCGCGGGCAGGCGCGCGTACGCGGTCGGCGTGGGCCTCGCCGCCACGCTCCTGATCGCGCCCCAGACGACCGAGTTCGGGACGAAGGTGGCGGTGCTGGGCGCGCTCGCGCTCGCGTGCGCGGCCCGTCCGCTCGTCGAGCTCGCGAGCAGGCGCGGAGTGGCCGCCCCGCGTGCGCTGCGGACGGCCCGCAGCCCGGCGCTCGGCGCC
>DATLYU010000183.1:0-35910 GCA_035574435.1 Gaiellaceae bacterium
GGCGGGGCGCGAGCGCCGCGTCGGGCACGCGGGCGGCGCCGAACGTGAAGCGCAGGCAGGAGCGCACCGCCGCCAGGCGGCGCGCGATCGTCGTCGGGGCGGGCCGGCTCCGCCCGCGTCCCTGGTCTCCGATCCAGTCGGCGAGCACGCGGGCGTCCACGTCGGCGAGCGCGAGGTCCCGCTCGCGAAGCCAGCGCGCGAACCCGCGGAGGTCGCTCGCGTATGCGCGCCGCGTCGCCTCCGCGAGGCCCGCCGAGGCGAGGAAGCGCTCGATCGCGGCATCCGTCCGCATGCTCTCCGGTTCGCCGCGGGCGGGGACGGCCCTGCGGACACAGCGCCTCGCCGGCTCCCGAAGCGCGGGCGCACGTACCATACGGCGGTTTCTCGAACGGCCATGAGGACGAGACTCACTCCATGATCGCGACCGTTCCCGACCGCCGCTCGCTCGCGGAGCACGGCATCCCGGACGTCCGCGGCTCCGTCTACTGGCATCCGAGCACCTCCCAGCTGTACATGCACGCGATCGTGCGCGGCGAGGCGCAGCTCGCCGAGGGCGGGCCGCTCGTCGTCGACACCGGCGCCCACACCGGCCGCTCGCCGAGGGACAAGTTCATCGTGCGCGAGCCGGGCTCGGAGGAGCGGATCTGGTGGGGCGACGTGAACGCCGGGATCTCCGAGGAGGCCTTCGAGCGGCTGCGCGCGAAGGTGGCGGCCCGCCTGGGCGAGGGCGACGTGTACGTCGTGGACGCCTTCGCCGGGGCCGACCCCGCGCACCGCATCGCCGTCCGCGTCGTGACCGAGAGCCCCTGGCACGCGCTCTTCGCGAAGATCCTCTTCATCGAGCCCACGCCGGAGGAGCTCAGGCGGATCGCGCCGCAGGCGCTCCTCCTGCACGCGCCCTCGGTGAACGCCGTGCCGGAGGAGGACGGGACGCGCTCCGCCACGTTCGTCTGCCTGCACCCGACGCGCGCGGAGGTCGTGATCGGCGGCACCCACTACGCGGGCGAGATCAAGAAGTCGATCTTCACGCTCATGAACGACCGCCTGCCGCTCGAGGGCGTCCTGCCCATGCACTGCTCGGCGAACCTCGGAGACGACGGCCGCGTCGCGGTCTTCTTCGGCCTCTCCGGGACCGGGAAGACGACCCTCTCGGCCGACCCCGCGCGCCACCTGATCGGAGACGACGAGCACGGCTGGGGCGACGAGGGCGTGTTCAACATCGAGGGCGGCTGCTACGCGAAGGTGATCCGGCTCTCGCCCGAGGCCGAGCCCGAGATCTTCCGCACCACGCGCACGTACGGAACCGTGCTCGAGAACGTCGTCATGGACGAGCGCGGCGTGCTCGACCTCGACGACGACTCGAAGACCGAGAACACGCGCGCGGCGTACCGGCTCGAGCAGATCGCCAACGCGCTCCCCACCAAGCGTGCGGGGCATCCAAGCTCGGTCGTCTTCCTGACCGCGGACGCCTTCGGCATCCTGCCCCCGATCGCACGGCTGACGCGGGAGCAGGCGCTGTACTGGTTCCTGTCCGGCTTCACGTCCAAGCTCGCGGGCACCGAGATCGGCGTCGTGGAGCCGCAGCCCACCTTCTCCGCGTGCTTCGGGGCGCCCTTCCTACCGCAGCCGCCCTCGGTGTACGCCGAGATGCTCGGGGAGAAGCTGGCCGAGCACCGGTCGGCGGTCTGGCTCGTGAACACCGGGTGGACCGGAGGGCCCTACGGCGAGGGCCACCGCATGCCGATCCAGGCCACGCGCGCGCTCCTGCACGCCGCGCTCTCGGGCGAGCTCGCCGACGTTGAGTACCGCAAGGACGAGCTCTTCGGGCTCCTCGTCCCCGTGCGCGTGCACGGCGTGGAGCCGAAGCTGCTCGACCCGCGCTCGACCTGGCGCGATCCCTCTGCCTACGACGCCAAGGCGCGCGAGCTGGCCGCGCTCTTCCGCGCGAACTTCCAGAAGTTCGGCGACCTCCCGGCCGAGATCGCCGCGGCCGGCCCTCGCCTCTGACGGGCTCCGGGCCGTCCCGGCGCTCCAACGCACGCTTAACGCGGCCGTGGGCGGCGCTCGCGGGCGGACGACGGTATAAGGAGCGCGTGCCGCGGCCTCGCCTCCGCCTCGTCGGCCTCGTCCTCGCGGGGGCGGCCGGCGCGGCCGAACTGCTCGTGGCGCACGTTCCCGGTCCTGGCCCCGACGCCGCGCGCGCGGCGTTCCAGGCCACTCCCGCAGGGCGCACGACCGCTCTCGTCCCGGCCCGGCTCGCGCGCGCGGCGATCGCGTGGCGGGGCGGCCCGATCACGACCACCTCGGGCGAGGTGGTCACGGTGCGGGTCTCGGACACGCTCCCCGTCGAGTCGACGACGCCCGAGGCGTGGGCCGAGTTCCTCTCCCGCCTCACGCACGGCTCCGAGCTCGCCCTCCTCTCCGCCTACCTCGCTCCGTTGGACGAGGTGCAGGACATCTGCGGGCAGGACGCGATCGGCTGCTACGCGCCCAACCGCATGGTCTCGATCGCGGAGACGCTCCCGGACGGGACGACGGCCGAGGACGTCGTCCGGCACGAGTACGGCCATCACGTCGCCTTCCACCGGCTGAACGCGCCCTGGCGCGCCATCGACTGGGGGCCGAAGCGATGGGCGAGCGCGGCGGGCGTGTGCGGGCGCGTCCAGCGCCGGGAGGCCTTCCCGGGCAACCAGGGCGGGAGCTACGCGCAGAACCCGGGGGAAGCCTGGGCGGAGGTGTACCGGCTGATGGACGAGCGCAAGGCCGGCCTCACCACGGGTCGGTGGCCGATCATCGCGCCGTCCTTCTACCCGGACGAGGCGGCGCTCTCGGCCGCCGAGAGGGACGTGCTCGAGCCGTGGACCGCGGGCGCGGTCTCGTCGTTCCAGCGCGTCTTCGCGCGGGCCGAGCGGCGGGCGTGGACGATCCGGCTCGCGACCCCGCTGGACGGCGACCTGCGCGTGACCGTCTCGCTCCCGCGCGGGGCCGAGCACGAGGTCGCGTTGCTCTCGGGCGATCGCCGCACCGTCCTGCGGCGCGCGCAGTGGATCGGCCAGCGCGCGAAGCGCGCCACGGCCACCGTCTGCGGCCAGCGCACGCTCTTCCTCCGCATCGCGCCGCGCGGCGCGGCCGGCCGCGTCGCGGTCACGGTGACGACGCCGTGAGCGGGCTTCGGGCGGCGAGCGCCCTGCTCGCCGCGGGCGTCCTCGCCGCCCTCTCCGGCGGGGCGGCGGCGGGAGGGACGGCGCTCCGCCCGCACGACGTGACCGCCGCCACGCTCGCTCCGCTCGCCGGGCCCGCCCGGGCCGCCCGCGCGAGCGCGTGGTGCGGGTCCGCCCAGCAGGCGGACGTCGTCCCCAACGCGGTCGCGGGCTTCCCGGTGCACTGGGTGTACGCGCTGCCCGCGGACGGCGCGGACGCGCTCGCGACCGTCGCCGCGACCATGCAGGGCGACGCCGAGGCGATCGACGCCTGGTGGCGCTCCCAGGATCCGACCCGGACGCTCCGCAACGACCTCGCCCCGCTCGCCTGCGGCCTGCAGCTCGACGTCACCACGCTCCGGCTCCCGCAGTCGAGCGCGCAGCTCGCGCTCACGGAGGGGCGCTTCGCGGCGATCGCGAACGCGCTCATCGCGGGCGGGTTCCGGTCGCCGTTCGTGAAGTACGTCGTCTACTACGACGGGCCGGTGGAGGAGGACAACCTGTGCGGCCAGGGCGCGAGCGAGGGGAGCGGGTTCGGCGTCGCCGCCGTGTACGTGCGCTCGTGCGCCGGCGTCTCGACGGCGGCGGTGGCGGCCCACGAGGTGCTGCACACGCTCGGGGCCGTGTCCGAAGGGGCTCCCAACGAGTGCGGCGAGCCGGACGACGGGCACACCTGCGACGACCCCAACGACCTCATGTACCCGTCCATCGACGACTCCCCGCTCGCGGCGAAGGCGCTCGATCCCGGACGCGACGACTACTACGGGCACGGCGGCGGCTGGCCGGACGCGCAGGACGCGCCCTGGCTCGTGCAGCTCGACCGGCAGGCGCCGCTCGCGCTCACGGTCTCGGGCCCCGGCGCCGTCCGCGCCGACGTCCCGGGGCTCTCGTGCGCGCAGCCGTGCACGACGACCTGGAACTCCGGTACGCGCCTCAACCTCCTCCCGGTGGCGCAGCCCGGCGCCAAGCTCGTGCGCTGGAACGGCGCCTGCTCGGGAGCCGCGCTGTGCGCGCTCACGGTCTCGCCGGGCGCGAGCGTGAGCGCGCTCTTCGCGCCGGCGTTCTTCCGCCTGACCGTGTCCATCGCCGGGCGGGGGACCGTGCGCTCGTCGCGGCCGGGGCTCACGTGCCGGCCGCGCTGCGCCGCGACCTTCCCGTCGTACGAGCCCGTCCGACTGACGGCCGCGCCGGCGAAGGGCTGGGCGTTCCGCCGCTGGGGCGGCTCCTGCCGGGGCTCGCGCCCGACGTGCGTCGTGCCGATGACGGCCGCCTCGCGGGCCGTCGCGCTCTTCCGCCGGCGCTGAGCCGGACCCCGGCGAGGTGAGTCTCGTTCCCGCCCGCCCGCCGCGGGCGATCCGGTAGCGTCCGTGCACGTGAACGCGAAGCACGACGTCGTCGTCGTCGGAGCGGGCTGCGCGGGGATGCGCGCCGCGATCGAGGCGTTCGACGCCGGTGCGAGCGTCGCCGTCGTCTCCAAGCTGCACCCCACGCGCAGCCACTCGGGAGCGGCGGAGGGCGGCATCAACGCGGCGCTCGGCAACACCGCCGAGGACAGCCCGGAGAAACACGCCTTCGACACGGTGAAGGGCTCGGACTACCTGGGCGACCAGGACGCGATCGAAATCCTCGCCAACGAGGCGCCCGGCGACATCTACCAGCTCGAGCACTGGGGCTGCGTCTTCTCGCGCAACGAGGAGGGGAAGCTCGCCCAGCGCCCGTTCGGCGCGGCCGGCTCGCCGCGCACGGTCTACTCCGCCGACATCACCGGGCACGTGCTCCTCCACGTCCTCTACGAGCAGCTCATGAAGCGGCAGGCCCAGGGTCGGATGCACGTGTACGAGGAGTACTTCGCCTGGCGGCTCGTGGAGCAGGACGGGCGCTGCGTGGGCGTGATCTGCTGGAACCTCCTCGACGGCGGGCTCGAGCTCGTGACCGGCAAGTCGCTCGTGCTCGCCACCGGCGGGATGGGGCGCATCTACCGGGCGACCACGAACGCGTACGCCTGCAACGGAGACGGGATGGCGATGGCCCTGCGCGCCGGGCTCCCGCTCAAGGACATGGAGTTCATGCAGTTCCACCCGACGACGCTCTACCCGAGCGGCGTCCTCATCACCGAGGGCTGCCGCGGCGAGGGCGGCTACCTCCTGAACAAGGACGGGGAGCGCTTCATGGCCCGGTACGCGCCGAAGGCGCTGGAGCTCGCCTCCCGCGATGTCGTCTCGCGCTCGGAGACGACGGAGATCGAAGAGGGGAGGGGCGTGAACGGCTCCGTGCTCCTCGACCTGCGGCACCTGGGCCCGGAGCGCATCCTCTCCCGCCTCCCCGGCTCGCGCGAGCTGGCGCTGACGTTCGCCGGGGTGGACCCCATCTTCGACCCCATCCCGGTCCGGCCGGGCGCCCACTACCACATGGGCGGCGTCGCGACCGACACGTGGGGGGCCACCGAGCTGCCCGGCCTGTATGCGGCCGGCGAGGTCGCCTGCGTCTCCGTGCACGGCGCGAACCGGCTGGGCGGGAACTCGCTCATGGAGACGATCACCTTCGGCCGGCGTGCGGGTCGAGCGGCCGCGGAGTTCGCGCTCGCCTCGAGCGCTCCCTCCGCGATCTCGGACGCGCCGCTCGCCGACGCCGAGCGAGACGTGAAGGCGCTCCTCGACCGCTCGCAGGGAGAGCGCCCGTGGAAGATCCGCGACGAGCTCGGCGCTTCCATGCTCGAGAACTTCGGCGTCTTCCGCTACCCGGACCGGATGGAGCACGAGCTGGAGATCATCGCCGGCCTGCGCGACCGGTACGCGAACGTCGTCGTCGAGGACAAGGGCGAGGTCTTCAACACCGACCTCACGCAGGCGCTCGAGCTGGGCTACATGCTCGACCTCGCCTGGTGCATGGTGCAGGCCGGCCTCGCCCGCGAGGAGAGCCGCGGCGCCCACTCGCGCCCGGCCGACTTCCCCGAGCGCGACGACGAGCGCTTCCTGAAGCACTCGATCACCCGCTGGACGGACGAGGGCCCCGAGCTCTCCTACGAGGAGGTCCGCATGACGAGGTGGACGCCCGAGGTCAGGACCTACTGATGGCGGGGCGCTGATGCAGGTCGCCCTCAAGATCTGGCGCTTCGACTCCCGAACCGGGGAGCGCGCGCTCCGCGAGTACGAGGTGGACGCGCCCGAGGAGGCGACCCTGCTCGACTGCCTCGACCTCGTGAAGGATCGGCTGGACGGGACGCTCGCCTACCGCAAGAGCTGCCGGATGATGATCTGCGGCTCTTGCGGGATGCGCATGGACGGGGCCGCCGTCCTCGCCTGCAAGACGCGCATGTACGACGTCGCCCAGGCGGGCCACGTCCCCGTCATCTCCGCGATGGGCAACCTGCCGATCGTCAAGGACCTGGTCGTGGACATGGCCCCGTTCTGGGAGAAGATCCGGGCGGTCACGCCGTGGCTCGAGCCCGGCTACGCGGACCCCGGCGAGAAGGAGCACCGCGTCCCGCAGGAGCAGATGGACGCGATCCACAAGGAGTCGCTCTGCATCATGTGCGGCTGCTGCGTCTCCGAGTGCAACTCGATGGAGGCGGACCCGGACTTCCTGGGCCCGGCCGCGCTGGCGAAGGGGATGCGCTTCGTCGGCGACCCGCGCGACCAGGCGACCGTGGAACGCCTGCAGGAGTACTCGGGGCCGCACGGGATCTGGGACTGCACGCGCTGCTACTTCTGCCAGGAGCGCTGCCCGAAGGGGGTCGACCCGCGGGACGCGATCGCCAAGCTCGGCGCGGAGGCGATTCGCCACGGCATCGACTCGGACATGGGGGCACGGCACGCGAAGTGGTTCGTCACCTCGGCCAAGACGACGGGCTGGCTGCGCGAGACCGAGCTCGTGCCCAAGACGCAGGGCATCGTGCGCTCGCTGAAGGAGGTCAAGTTCGCGCTGGGCCTCCTGCGCCACGGCAAGGTGCCGCCTCCCTTCCCGCCGCACGTGGCCAAGGACGTGGGGGAGGCGCGCGCGCTCTACGACCTCGTGCAGGAGCAGGGCCGCGAGGGCTACGAGGGCATCGTGCAGGGCGAGCCGGCGCTCGAGCGCCTCGAGCTCGAGCACGGCGGCCATCCGGACCGCGACCCGTACGGCGAGGGCTCCTTCCCGCGGCCGTACCTGCCGGGAGAGACGACGGACGAGGAGGGAACCGCAGCGTGAAGCAGGTCGCGTACTACAAGGGATGCCTGGCGTCGCTCTCCGCGAAGGAGCTCGACGTCTCCACGCAGGCGCTCGCGCCCAAGGTCGGGCTGGAGCTGACCGAGCTCGAGCGCGTCACCTGCTGCGGAGCCGGCGACATCCACGAGGCCGAGCCCGACTACTACCTGCACCTGAACGCGCGCATCCTCGCCTACGCGGAAGCGACTGGCTCGGACACGCTGATGACCATCTGCAACGTCTGCACCCTGAACCTGCGCCAGGCGAACCACCAGCTGCGGCTCGACGAGTCCCTGCGCGAGCGCGTGAACGCCAACCTGGAGAGGGTCGGCGCGCCGCGCTACTCGGGCGGCGTAGACGTGCAGCACTTCCTCTGGCTCGTGTCCGCGGGCGAGGGGTACGAGCGCCTCCAGGAGGCGGCGCACCGCGGCCTCAAGGGCCTCCGGATCGCGCCCTTCTACGGCTGCCAGATCCTGCGCCCCTCGAAGATCCTCGGGTTCGAGGACCCCGACCGGCCGCAGTCGCTCGAGCGCATCATCGAGGCGTGCGGCGGCGAGGCGGTCGACTACCCGGCAAAGATCAAGTGCTGCGGCTTCCCGATCATCCAGGCCCGCGAGGAGGTCGCGCTGGCCGAGCTCATCCAGCCGATCGAGCAGGCCAAGGAGGCGGGCGCGGACGCCATGGTCACCCCCTGTCCGCTCTGCCACCTCTCGCTCGACGCCTGGCAGTCGAAGCTGCGCGCGCAGACCGGCCGCGACTTCGCCATGCCGATCCTGCACCTCTCCCAGCTCATCGGCGTGGCCGCGGGGCTGGACGACTCGGAGCTGAAGTTCAAGCGCCACGTCGTCTCTGTCGAGCCGGTCGTCGAGAAGCTCCGCGTCTGACGCTGCCGGCCCCTCTCCTGCCGGCGCGGGCGGGCGGGACGGGCGGTGAGCGTGGCTTTCCTCCGGCGGCCGGGGCCCCAGCGGGTGCTCCCGCGCTCGCAGGCGTCTGTGAGCATCGACCTCGCTGGGCCGAGCCGCGAGTGAGATCCACTGCGGCGCTGGTCGGAGGCGGCCGAGAACGCGACGCGGGGCGCGAGCCCCGTTGCGCCGGACGGCTCGTGGGCTCCGGGGTACACGCCGGCTGTCGCCGCGCCCGCGCCGCCTACGCAGAGGGTGTGGCAGCGGTTCCGAGTTGCCGCGCGGTGCGGGTGGGCGACCGTCTCGGCTCCGCCGCGCGCGCGCGTGGGTTTCGAAAGGACGGAGCGCGGGCCCGCACGCGACCGAGCGCCGGTGCCGGTAGCGCTCCAGCGCGTCCGGACGTCGCCGTGGACGCCGAACCGGGCGTCCCCCCTACTAGGAACGCCCTTCCGCCGCGTGGCCATTTGCGCGCCGGCAGGCCGCCGTCGCCCATCCCGGAGCCTCCGCGGCACCTCGCCGGCCCGGAGGTGCGCATCTCGTGATCGGCTGGCTCGCGCTCGCCGCGGGCGTCGCTCTCGTCGCTCTCGTCGCCCTCCTCGCCTGGGGCTGGTTCGAGGCGGGCTGGCTGCGGAGGCGCGTAGTCGAGGTCGAGCTCGAGGGCATTCCCGACGAGCTCGACGGCCTGCGCATCGCGCACGTCTCCGACTTCCACCTGGGCGTCCCGGGCCGCGGCCGCCACGCCTCCGAGCAGGCAGTCGCGTGGGTCGCCGAGCGCCGGCCCGACCTCGTCTGCGTGACCGGCGACCTGCTCTCCCGCCGCTCGGGGCTACCGCTCCTGGAACGGCTCTTGCGCGAGCTGGGCCCCTGCCTGGTCGTCCTCGGCAACCACGACCTCGATCGCACCCGCGACCCCTTCTCACAACGTCTCGACCCCGCGGCGCTCACCGCCATCGAGTCGGTGCGCTTGCTGACTGACGAGTCGATCACCATCGAGCTGAAGGGCCTCCCCGTCCAGATTGTCGGCGTGGATCCACGCACGTACGCGAAGCGCGACGCGCGACCGCAGGAGCTGATCGACGAGTCAATCGCGCTCAGGATCCTCCTCTGCCACTTCCCCGGCATCGCCCGCCGCCTCCCCCCAGGCACCTTCCACCTCGTCCTCGCCGGCCACCTGCACGCCGGCCAGATCGTCGTCCCCTTCCCCGGCGGCAAGCTCCGCCTCGCCCACCTGCGCGCGCGCGACGTCGAGGGGATCTACCGCTACGGCTCGACCGTCCTCCACATCTCGCCGGGCCTCGGCACCACGTTCGTCCCCTTCCGCTTCTTCGCGCGGCCGGAGGTCACCGAGCTGGTTGTACGATCGAGCTCGTGGAGGGCGCCCCGGTGATCTCGCCCGACGTGCTCGCGCGCTACGCCGCCGACGCTGCCCGAGAGGTGGAGGGCGTGGCGGGGCTCGGGGAGGGGCCGTTGCACCGCGGCGGTGTCGCCGTCTCGCAGGACGGCGCCCGCGTCCTCGTACGCGTCGCGCTCGAGCTCGCGTGGGGCGCCGCCGCAGCCACCGTCGGCGCCGACGTCCAGCGCAGCGTCGCCGACTACCTGGAGCGCATGGCGGGGATCCGACCGGCTGCCGTGGACGTCGTCGTCGAGTCTGTCGCCCGCCCGGGCGCGCCGACCGCCGCGTGACCTCCCGCCTCGCCGGTCTGACCGGGGCGACGCTGGAGACGGTCCCCGCCGTCTGCCAGGGCTGCGTGTGGTGGCAGTCGCGCGGCAACCGGGAGCCCGACAAGCGCAAGTGGATCGAGCGCGCCGAGGAGGAGTGGGGCGCCTGGGGCACGATCTACCGCGACGACGACGGCCGCGTGCTCGGCTCCATGCAGTACGGCCCCGCTGCCCTCTTCCCGCGCGCCGCCGACCTCCCGGCCGGCCCGCCCTCCGCCGACGCCGTCCTCGTCACGTGCGCCTACCTCCTCTCCGACTCGCAGCCGTGGGTCGAGCAGTCGCTCTTCCTGGCCGCCATCGGCGAGGCCCGCGACAAGGGTGCCCGCGCGCTCGAGGCCTTCGCCTACCGCTACCGCGAGGGAACGCCCGCCGCCGAGCGCTTCCTCGTCCACCGCACGATCTTCCCGCGCGACTTCCTCGCCGACTTCGGCTTTCGGACGCTGCGCACGGCCGGACGGATCGAGCTCGTCCGGCTCGAGCTGGGCGGCGTGCAGCCGGTCGCCGAGGGTACGAGGGAGAAGGTGCTCAAGGTCGTGAAGGAGGCGTTCCAGCCCGCGCCGGCGCCCGTCCCGCCCGCCGGCGGCTGACGCCCCGGCTCAGGCGCGGTGCCCGAAGTACGCGGGAAGCGACGCGCCGATCAGGAGCTCCGCGATCTGGATCGCGTTCACCGCCGCGCCCTTGCGCAGGTTGTCGCAGATGACGAAGAAGGCGAGGCCGTTCTCGACCGTGGGGTCCTCGCGCACGCGGCCGACCAGCACCTCGTCGATCCCGACCGCGTGCCCGGGTCGCGGGAGCTCCTGGTAGCGGACGCCCGGAGCGCCGCCGAGCACGCGCTGTGCATCCGCGGCGGAGAGCGGCTGCTCGGTCTCCACCCACACTGCTTCGGCGTGCCCGACGACGACCGGGACGCGCACGCACGTCGCGCTGACGGGCAGGTCCGGCAGCTCGAGGATCTTCCGCGCCTCCTCCCGGAGCTTCACCTCCTCGTCGAACTCGACGCCGTCGTACTTCCAGTCCATGCGCAGCTGGTGGTCGTCCGCGTCCTCGCTGCGCAAGTCCTCGATCGCCTCCATGCCCGCGCCCGAGACGGACTGGTACGTCGCCACGCGGACACGTCGCAGCCCCGCCGCATCGTGGAGAGGTGCGAGGGCCATCGTGAGCGGGATGGCGCAGCAGTTCGGGTTCGCGACGATCCCCGAGTGCTCCAGCGCGCGCTCCCCGTTGACCTCGGGCACGACGAGCGGCACGCCCTCCTGGAGTCGGAACGCGGACGACTTGTCGATGCAGAGCGCGCCGCCGGAGCGGGCGTACGGGACGAGCTCCCGGCTCGCCTCGGTTCCGATCGAGAAGAAGCAGATGTCGAGGTCGCCCGCGCCGAGCGCGACCGGCGTCGCCTCCTCGATGTCGAAGTCGCCGAGCCGCGTGCCGGCCGAGCGCCACGAGCCGAACGTACGGATGTTCCTGTACCCGCGATCGAGCAGGAGCTGAAGCGTGACGCGCCCCACGGCGCCGGTCGCGCCGACGACGCCGATGCGCGGCTGGTGCTCCGTCACCGTCACAGCCTGCCCTCCACGGCTGGAGTGTAGAGCCCTCGCCGTACGGTCCGGGCGAGGCGAGGACTAAAAACTCTGCCCGTAAAACACTGAACCGGCTGACCCGAAGGCCCGCCGGTTCAGTGGGGCCACTCTATGCCGGCCTCGCGGCGGCCGTCAAGAGTCCGGCCCGCGGTTGTCCGCAATTTGCGCGAAAAACCTGCGGGGGCCCGAGATGGTCACATCTCGCGCCTGCCGGCGAGCGCTCGGCCGAGCGTCACCTCGTCCGCGTACTCGAGGTCGCCGCCGACCGGGAGCCCGCTCGCCAGCCTCGTGACCTGCACCTTCCCGCGCAGCCGCTCGGCGATGTACGCGGCGGTCGCCTCGCCCGTCATGGTCGGATTCGTCGCCAGCACGACCTCCGCCACCCCGTCCGCCTCGACCCGCCGGAGCAGCTCGTCGATCCGCAGGTCGGACGGTTCCACCCCGTCGAGCGGGGAGAGCGCGCCTCCGAGCACGTGGTAGAGCCCGCGGTACTCCCCCGTGCGCTCGAGCGAGACGACGTCCACCGGCTGCTCGACGACGCACACGAGCGTCCGGTCGCGCCGCGCATCCGAGCAGATCGCGCACAGCTCCTCCTCGGTCAGGTTGCCGCACTCCCGGCAGAAGCGCACGCGCGCCTTCACGTCCTCGATCGCCCGCGCCAGCTCGAGCGCGTCCTCCGCGCGGGCGGAGAGCAGGTGGAACGCCAGCCGCTGCGCCGTGCGGCGCCCGATCCCGGGCAGCTTCGTGAGCTGCGCGACCAGGTTCTCCACCGCCGGGCTGAGCACGCGCGCAGCGTAGCCGTCCGTCGCGGACGGCTTCTGCTCGCCGGGCTAGGGTAGGCAGGTGCCCGAGCGCGCCCGGACACCGGTTGCACTCGGTGGCGTCCTCGTGCTCTGCGTAGGCGTACCGATGCTCGTTGCGGCGATCGAGGGCGCGCTCGACGTTCCAAGGAACGACGCGTTCGCCTACAGCCGCATCGCCGAAGTGTTCGAGCACACGGGCTCCTTCGAGCCCATCGCTTACGGGCGGATGCTCCTCATCGGGCACATCCTATGGGGGCAGCCGTACCTCTGGCTGATCGACGATAGGGAGCTCGCGGGCAACGTTGCCGGCATCGTCGCCAGTGGTCTGGCCGTGGTTGCGTTCTTCTTCCTCGTCAAGCGGCTCACTGATCTGGCGACGGCCGTGAAGGCACTGCTCGTGTTCGGTGCGTTCCAGGGCATCGCGCTGACCGTTCCGACGTACATGACCGAGCCGACTGCCTTGGCGCTCGACGCCGTTGCCGTTCTCGCTGCGGTCGTCGCGCTGGATCGTCGTCGGCGTTCGGCGATGGTCTACATCGTGGCGGCGTATGCCGCCTGCGTCGCGAGCTTCGCCGTCCGGGAGTTCGCGGTCGCGATACTCGTTGCGATCGCAGCGGTGGTCACGTGGAAGCGGCGCGACCTTCGCCTGTTCGCCGCGGCGGCTGGCGTCGTCGCTCTCGTCGCGTGTGGACTTCTGTACGTCTGGCATTCATCGCTTCCGGGCCTTGAGCCATCGGAGCTCGAGCTGAATCCGGGTGGTGTCGCTCGTACGGCGCCAGGTTTCGTGACGCTTGGTCTCGGCTTGTTGCCGCTCACCCTCGGGCCGGCGATCCGGCTTGTCCTTGCACCCAGGGGTCGCCGACTCACGCTCCTGGGCGCATTCGTCGGTGGGCTCGCCGCAGTGATTGCGGTCACGCGCCCCAACTTCAATCCCGCGCTCGGGCGGAGCACGCTCGCGGACGACATCTATGCTCGTCCCGGGGCGAGCGGAGACGCGCTGGCTCAAGGCGCGCGTCCGGACCTTCTGCCCGACTGGGCGTGGGCCGTGCTGCAGGTCCTCGGCGTCCTGGGGTCCATATCGCTCGGCATCGTGCTGCTCGCATACGTCGGCCGGCGGATTGCGGACGATCGCGCGCGGGTCTCGGCGGCGATCCTGCTGCTCGAAGCCGTTACGCTCGCGTACGGAGCCGAGATCGCGTTCTTTGGCATCTTCGGACCGCTCTTCAACGATCGGTACCTCTGGCCGCTGGTTCCGCTCGCCGCGGTGCTTGCTGCTCGCTTGGACGAGCCGGCCCCGAGTCCGTTGGCGGCCGGGACAAGGCACGCGCCACGCTCTGCACGGCTCGCGCCCGCCGCGAGCCTGGTTGCGCTCGCTTTCTTCGCGGTCACGTACATGCAGGACAGCGCGGCGTACGACGCCGCGCGCTGGAGAGCGGGGAACGACCTTGTCTCCCGCGGCATCCCTCCGAGCCACATCGATGCAGGGCTCGAGTGGTCCGGCGCGCACAGCACGCAGCCGAGGGATATCGACGCGCACATGGGCCGGCCTGTGACGACGGAGGATCCGTTCTACATCGGGTTCTGGGCTCCCGCTTTCCGCTGCTTCGTCGTCAGCAACGAGAGGCTCGATCCGCGCCGATTCGACCTGGTCGCGACCGAGACGTACCGCAGCCGTCTGTGGACGGCGGAGCGCACCCTCTGGGTGCTTCGGCGGCGCGCCGCGCCGTCCTGCGCCGCTCCGTCCTAGCCGACCGCTCGGCCCCGGGTCTCCGTACCGAGGAGGGAGGCGAACAGCGCGTCGTAGCGATCGAGCATCCGGTCGAGTCCGAAGCGCGCGCGGACTCGGGCGTGGCCGGCCCGGCCGAGCTTGCGAGCCCACGCTCCGTTTTCGTGAAGGCGCCGCAGAGCCGCTGCCATGCCGCCGACGTCCCCGCGCTCGACGAGGAGGCCTGTCTCCTCGTGCACCACGGCCTCGGACACGCCGCCGACGTTCGAGGCGACCACAGGGAGCCCGGCTGCCATCGCCTCGAGGATCGAGAACGGTAGACCCTCCCAGTTCGACGGAAGGACGAAAGCGTCGAAGCGCGAGAGCCGGCCGCGTACGTCGGGCACGTCGCCGTGAAGCACAACACGATCCGCGAGGTGGAGGTCGTTGATCTGCCGCTCGACTGCTGCTCGCTCGGGGCCATCGCCGAACACCGACAGGCTCCAGCTTCCGAGGCCGGGCCGCGTGAGGGCGTGCAAGACGAGCGAGATGTCCTTCTGGGCGCTGAGACGTGCGATGCATGCCAGCCTCGGCCGGTCCGGCCACGACCGCGGCGCCGGGAGGGATGTCGGCGCATGAATGCCGTTGTGGATGACATGGAGCTGGCTCGCGCGGCCGACACGGTGCTTTAGAGCAAGGTGGCGATCCGCCGCCGAGACGCAGACGATCGCGTCGGCGAGCGGAGCCATTGCCCTCTCCACGAGTGCGTACGCGCGTGTGTTTCGGGCCCCCGTGGAGAACGCCCATCCGTGCGCCGTGAAGACAACAGGTGTGCCGGCGAGCTTTGCCGCCAGCCGTCCGACGACGCCAGCCTTTGACGAGTTCAGTTGCACGAGTTCAGGTCGGAGGTGACTGAGCGAGCGGGCAAGCTCTGCGACCGCCGTCATGTCATGCGCGGGGTGGATCGACCTCCGAAGGTAACGCAGGGGATGGAACGAGATCCCCGCCTCAGCGCACGCACGCTGGAGGACCCCGTCGCTGCCTTGTGCCGCAACGGTGAATCGATAGCGTCCTACTAGGCCCGTCGTCAGTTCCCGGACGAAGGTCTGTGCGCCGCCCTGCTCGCCCGTCGTCACGATGACGAGGACGTGCGGCCGGTCACCCATCGGGACGGCTCGGTGCACCAGACTCATTCGCGTGAGCGGAGAGGACGCGAGCGGGATCCGATCCAGATCAACGCGGCTACCAGCCAGAGGTGACGCCAGTGGAGTGTGTCGATGAACAGGCTGTTCGCCAGGATCCCGCACCACGCGGCGAGCAGCGCTGCCGACCCGACACCAAACGTGTCGATCCCACGCTGGACGTTTACGAGTGCGTGACCGAGCGTCAGGGTCACGAGAAGGAGGATGACGAGGAAGCCGAGAGCACCCTGCTCGGCGAAGACACGGACGAAGAGGCTGTGTGCTGCGACCGGAGATACGACCTCGAACTGGCCCGGCCCGACGCCGAGTGGATACTGGGCGACGAGGGCGAGGCCTTCACGCTGGGCGCCGAATCGCTCTGCGTCGTATTGCTGGAACCGTGCGCGCTGTTCAAGGAAGTCGGCTGATCCCGTTACCGCGATCGCACCGCCGAGAAGCGTGACGAGAACCACCGCGACGAGTGCGAGAACAACGACGCGGCGCGAGCCGCGACGGCGGAGCGCGAACACGCCGAGCATCACGAGCCCGGCGACCGCAGCGTTGAGCCACGCGGCCCGGGAGAAGGACACGAGGATGCCTAGCGACAAGACTGCGATCCCGACGAGCTTCACCGGCGGGCGACTCCGCAAGATCCTCGGGCGAACCAGCTCCTCGATCAGGACGAGCAGCGGCAGCACGAGGAAAGGCCCGAATACATTCGGATCCTTTAAAAGCCCCTGCGCACGCTGCCCTCCCTCGTAGACGAGGAACTGCGCGCCGGGCAGCGCCAGCAGGACAGCGGCCGAGGCGGCCGCGGCCATCGTTACGGCGCCCCCGCAATATGCCAGCATGATCCGGCGCACGCGCGCATGCGAGGTCGCGTACCCCGTGAGCCACACGGCGAAGGCGACGAGGTAGGCCGTAATGAGGAAGTATCGAGCGGCCCGACTCACGTCGATGGCGTCGATGAACGACACGAGGTTTAGTCCGAGCAGCACAGCGAGAAGAGCACTAACGAGGAGCGGAAGCCGGCCTCGATAGCGCCCCGTCGCGGCTGCCACGACCATGACGACGCTGAAGACGACGTCCGGAAGCCCAGGTTCGAAGCGCACGATGCCCAGCACCAGAAAGCCGAGGAAGACCGCAAGCTCGTACTGGGCGAGAGCAAGCCACAGGAGTGCGAGCGCGACCACCCCCGACGCGATGACGGCGGGCAAGGACGGAGGATTGTCGGTTAGCGGCCCACTGACGACGACAGCGATCCCGCCTGCAAGAACCAGGGCCGAGAACAAGAGTCCGCGAGCGTCGCGCACTCCCGCGAGCCGACCGAGGTGCTCGGTGCCCCCTAAACTTGACGTCATTCGTTCCGCCAAGCTATAAGGAGGCGAGGGTCGCGGGGGAACGACCTACAGTCGCTGGGGGGAGAACAGGGGGGTCGGTGGAGCTCTTTACTGCCGCGAGCAAGCAGGTCGTTCGACTGTCGCCGCTTTCCGGATGGAGGGCACTGCTGAAGGCTGCCTTCGACGTTACCGCCGCGGGCCTCGCCATCCTTCTGCTTCTCCCCGTCCTCGTCGGAGTCTCGCTGGCGATCTGGATGACGATGGGCCGGCCGATCCTGTTCCGCCAGACCAGAGTGGGCAAGAACGGGAGGCGGTTCCAGATCCTGAAGTTCCGAACGCTGCCGGCTCGCTCGGACGATGTCGCGCAGGACGTCACCTGGGCCGAGATCGTCAAGACCGACGGCGACGTAGTGCCCGATACGCGCCTGGCGCGTCTGCTGCGTGCCAGTTCCCTGGACGAGCTCCCGCAGCTTCTCAATGTCGTCTGTGGCCACATGAGCCTCGTTGGTCCGCGACCGGAACGGCCCGAGCTCGTGGAGCTCTTCGTCCAGGAGATTCCCGGGTACGAGGCGAGGCACCGCGTCAAGGTGGGCATTACGGGGCTCGCACAGGTTCACGGAGTTGGCCGGGGTTGGGAGCGATTCAGCAAGCGCGTCCTCGAAGAGCGGGTTCGGCTCGACAACGACTACATCGACAACTGGTCATTCGGCCTCGACCTGCGCATCCTCGCGATGACGTGGAGGGCGGTTTTCCGCTTCCGTCAGTCGGGGCCGACCGCTGGCGACGCGAGCGATCCACTATCTGCCGACGTCGATGTCGGGAGCGAGGTCGCCACGTTGCTCTCGCGGCACTGAGTCGAAGCCCCCCTCGCGCCCGCCGGTTCGGGTCTATCTGTAAGCGGGGTGGGCCGTTGCCTCGGCAGCCGGCAGTCGCAAGGTCAGGCTCTCTCGAGGATGGAGCTTCCACCGGCCATGTAGTAGGGCGCTTGGTCCCGGGCACCGACCACGATCAGACCAACGACAGGGGGGGCCAACGTGTCGAGAGCGTCGCGGAGGTCCAGAGCCTCCTCGGGCCTGACGTGGTTGAGCCGGCCCACGACGGCAACGCTCGTCGCGTACTGCGCGAGTAGTCGACTGTCTGCGAGCCCGAGCAGCGGCGGACCATCGAGTACCACGTAGTCATAGGGAAGCTGTCGCAACACCTCGAAGAATGCGCCGAGCTTGTTCGACAACAGGCTCGTCGCGTCGGTGCGCTTCGTCGCGTTTCCCAAGAGCCCGAGGTTCGAACGAATCGCCTGGACGGTCTCTTCGAGGAGTTCCCGAGTCGCGGACGGATCGCTACGTGCGGCCAGAACATCCGCGAGACCCCGACGAGGGGCGACGCCGAAGAATTCGTGCAACGTCGGCGAGCGGAGGTCGGCCGAGATCAACAAGGTGGCCGCCCCCGACCTCGCAAGCGTGACGCCGAGCCCCGCGCAAACGGTCGACTTTCCCTCGCCCTGGACGGCACTCGTTACCAGCACGATGTGCTGGCCTGCCTGCGGGGCGTGGAAGCGCAGTGCCGCCTGCAGAGCCTGGTAGGCGTCGTACTCGGCTCCGGTGAAGATGCCCGAGCGCCGGTCGCGCTTTCTCGACAGAGGGATGCGAGCCAGAATCGGGAGGTCGAGCAATCGACTCAACTCGCGCGCCGCGCTAACGCGCGGCCGAACATGCTCACGCCCCAACACGAGCATGATTGCGAAGAACAGGGACGCGAAGAGCGCGACGGCCGCATTCCTGATCGGTCGAGGCGTGTACGCGGAGGAAGGAGTCTCGGCGCGTTGGGCGATGCGGATGTCGCTCCCCGCGCTGGCGATGAGGACTCCGAGCTCGCTTATCCGTGTACGCAAAGCCTCCGTCTGCGCGCCTGACCCAACCGCGGCCTCGAGCCTGTCGAGTTCGCGCTGGAGGGCTGCCCGGGCGCGGGTCAGGCGTGAACGCTCGACGTCCTGCCGCATCGCGAGGAAGGCCGACGCGACTGCGTCTGCCGACCGTGCGGCTTGGGTGCGTTCCGGATCGGTCGCGCTGATCGTGAGGATGTTCGTGTCCGCGTCAACGCTCGTCTCCACCCGATCCTCGAGTGCCTGGGAGTCGATGCCTGCCGTGACGGCCGCGCGCTCGAGGACCGCGGGCGTCTCGGCCAGGCTGCTCAGAGTCGCGAGCTCGCGGTCGATCCACGCAATGTCTCGACCGTCCAGGACCGTCCCGATCGGCTCGTACACGAGTCTCGTGCTCGCGCGATAGCGCTTCTCGGCCAGGAAGGAAGCTGCGAGTGCGATGGCGACCGCGAGGACGACGATAGCGACGATCCAGGCGAATCCTCGGCGAATCGCGTCGGTGTAGCGCTGGACGTCGAGCGGCTCGTCCCCGCCGAGCAGCGGAGCATCGCGGCGCGGGCTGCGGGACTCGAGATCCACGGCCGGACAATGTAGCTGTCTCGGCGCGCGGTCTTGGCCCGCGCCGGAGTGCGTACGTGTCCGTGGCTACAGGGCGCGCGGCGGTCCGCCGATGACTCCCTCGTCGGGTACACGATGGCCAGCGATCATGTTCTCAGTCCGGAGCTCGTGCTCGTCGACCCCGCTCTCCGGCGGTTCGCGCTCGACGCGCTCCCGCCGCCCGGCTCCGTTGCCGGAGCTCGCTCCGCGGGGCCGTGCTCGCCGCGGCGCTCGCCGGGTGTGGCGGGCGCGGTGTCGAAGTACGCCGCCCTGGCCGCGGTTGCGAGCGTCGTCGTCCTCGTGGATTCCGGCGTGGACGCGCTCCGCGGGGATCCCGCGCTTCGCAGTCGGAGCAGTGCCACTGAGGTCCGACACGGCGCGAGCGATGGCAGATCCGTACCGGCGAACCTCGAGACGCAGACGCGTGCTCGGCCGCCGCGCCAGCCGACGGGGGCGAAGGCCCCACTGACCGCTCGCCCGCTTCGACCCGTGCGCCTCGCCTGGGCACCGACCCCGGGCGCCAGAGCGTACAGCGTCGAGCTGTTCCGCGGCGCGTCGCTCGTCTATCGCACGACGACGGACTCGCCCTCGCTCGAGCTGCCGCGAGACGTGCGACCCAACGGCACTCGTCTCGGCCTTCCGGGCGGCTCGTACCGCTGGTACGTCTGGCCCATTCTCTCGGGGAAGCGCTCGACGCAGGCCGTAGTGCAGGCCACGCTCGTGATTCCCTGAGCTGACGGTCGACCCTCGTTCGGCGTCACTCGAAGTCAGGATTTCGCATCGGCGCGACCTGGTGTGAGCTGGCCGGACGGTCAGGCTCACCCGATCGGGGGTAGGGGATCCCGGGACGCATAGCCGACGACCTCTGCGCCGTGTTCTTCGCCGCCAAGCACTCGGCAGCCGCCTACTCGTCGCTGCTTCTCGTGGTCGTCCTCGCGCTCGCCGGCCAGGCAGGCGGAGCGCGCGGGGCGCGCGCAGCGGACAAGGACGCGCCTACGCCGCCAGCGAACGTGCACGTGACCTCGGCGACGACGTCGAGTGTCGCCCTGGCCTGGGATCCCTCGACGGACAACACGTCCGTGGTTGCGTACGAGGTCTCCGGCGAGGTGAAGCGCTCGCGCGTGAGGTCGACCAGGTACGTGGCCGAACGGCTCGAGTGCGGCAGCAGCGTGGGTGTGTGGATCGTTGCGGTCGACAGGCACGGGAACCGCTCGGCGCCGGCGAACGCAACTGCCGCGACCGCGCCTTGTCCGGACTCCACGGCGCCGTCGATCCCGAATGGCTTTGTGCAGCAGGCGACGTCTCAGGACGGCGCCGTTCTCGCCTGGGCGCCGTCGACGGACAACGTCGGTGTTGTCAGCTACGGCGTCTACCGCGGTGGAGTCCCAGTTGGCTCGACGAGCGAGCCGAAGATGACGTTCACCGGGCTCTCGTGCTCCAGCACCTACGCAGTCGAGGTCGATGCGGTGGACGCGGCAGGCAACCGCTCGCCCCGCGGAGCGGCATGGGTCGAGACCGCCGACTGTGTCGAATCGCCCCCGCCGGCTGCGCCGCCTCCGCCGGGTGACACCACGCCTCCCACGGCGCCGACCGGACTGGGTGTCGCCTCTGCGACGACGACGAGCGTCACCTTGACCTGGTCGGTCTCGAACGACAGCGTCGCCGTCGCCGGCTACGGCGTCTACCGGGGCGACACCCTGGCCACTACCGTCACGCAGCCGCGCGCGACGATCGCCGGACTCTCGTGCGGCACCGCATACACGGTGGGAGTGGATGCCTTCGACTCGGCCGGCAACCGGTCCGCCAAGACGACCATCGTCGCGTCGACGAGCCCGTGCTCGACTCCTCCTTCCCCGCCCCCGCCGCCGGGCGACACGACGCCGCCTTCGCAACCGGCGTCCCTCTCGGTCACGAGCGTCTCTGCAAGCACCATTGCGCTGGCCTGGAGTTCCGCGACGGACGACGTCGGCGTGGCCGGCTACGGCGTGTACCGGGACGGCGCGCTCGTCACCACCGTGAACCAACCGGAAGCGACGCTAGCGGGACTTCCCTGCGGAACCGCCTGGACGATCGCCGTCGACGCGTTCGACGCGGCGGGGAACCGCTCCTCGAGGACCTCTGTCGTCGCCGCTACTGCCGCCTGCCCGGACACGACGGCCCCGACGGCGCCTGGCAACGTGCAGATGACCTCGCGAACGGCGAACAGCATCGCGATCTCGTGGTCGCCTTCGACGGACAACGTGGGCGTTGCGGGCTATGGGCTCTACCGGAGCGGCGTGCTCTCCGGGCAGACGGCCGGCACGACAGGCATCTTCTCCGGGCTCCAGTGCAATACGAGCTACACGCTCGCCGTCGACGCGTACGACGCAGCCGGCAACCGCTCGCCGAAGTCGGTCGTCATGATCTCGACTACTGCGTGCCCGGACACGTCGCCTCCCACCGCTCCGACCGGTCTCGCGGCGTCGAACGTGACGGCCACCGGTCTGACGCTGAGCTGGTCAGCGTCGAGCGACAACGTCGGCGTCACCGGCTACGAGGTCTTCAGGAACGGCGCCAGCGTGGCCGCTGTGACGTCCACGTCGACGTCTCAGAGCGGCCTCGCCTGCGGCACGGCCTACGACTTCGGTGTCTCTGCCCGGGACGCTGCGGGGAACACTTCCACGATGGCACGCCTGACGGTAACGACGGCTGCGTGCGCACCCTCGCCCCCTCCGCCGACGACGACCCCGAGCAGCGTCTCGCTGCCCGAGCCGCCGCGCCAGGGATACGCCATCCCTGCAGGTGCCGTCGCGGTTTCGACCGTCGCGCAGCTCGAATCGGCCATCGCGGGCTCCGCGCCGGATATCGTCCTCGAGAACGGCACCTACTCCCGCTCGTCCGCCCTCGATCTCCGCGGCAAGAACCTCTACGCTCGGCAGGTGGGGCAGGCCGTCATCGCCACCGGCGTCAACCTGCGCGGCGGCGACCTCTACGGCGTGCGCGTGGTCGTGAGCTCCTCCGGCCAGCTGGCCGAGAACAGCGGTGCAGTGACGAGCTGGAACTCTGGCGTCCGCGTGCAGGACGTCCAGATCGACGGCGGAAACGTCGCCTGGTTCGGGCTCACGGTCTTCGCGCCGAACGGCTTGATCGTCGAACGCCTCGTCGTCCGGAACGTTCTCTCGGACGGGCTCAGGATGTCGGACAACCAAGCCGGCTCCTCCGCAGTCATTCAGCGCGTGAAGGACGTCGACGTCGATACCGCCAGGGGCGCGCCCATCGCTGCGGGCACCGGTGAGTCGGGCGTGTGGATCGGTCACCGCATCTCTGAGACCGTCGAGCGGATCCGCATTCGCCGCGGCGGCTGGATGGGCCTCTGGACGGGCAATGCCGCACGCGACATCACGATCCAGGACCTCACGATCTCCGACACCGGCCCGCGGAACAGCAACGGTGTCTACTTCGAGCATGACTCCATCCGTATCACCATTCGCCGGTTCGACATCTCGGCCCCGCTCGGCTTCATCGCGGAGTGGCCGGCCGGCTGGGGCGAGTGGTCGACGCAGGATGTCACCCTCGAGGATGGCACGATCACGGATCCCGGCACCTCGGGGTGCGGCATCGGGATCTACCTGGACGAGCTCTCGACGATCGGGACATTCACGGTCCGGAGGGTGAAGTTCGTCGGACAACGCTGGGCAGCGGTGTCGAGCTACAAGCCCGACTCGCGCTTGACGCTGCGCCTGGAGGAAAACGACTACAGCCAGCTCGGGCCGAACGCCGTGTCGCTTCGGAGTCAGCACTACTCGGAGTGCTGACCCGATCGAGCGCCGCTCGCGCGTCACGACCTCCGGTCTCGGCGCCGAGCGCAGAGGACGAGCCGGGCCATCTCGGCAACGTCCCGCCGGCGCGGCGTGAGAGACCTCGCATCGAGGCGCGTTAGACGAACGAACAGTGCCATCGTCACGAGGCCGCCGGTCGTGAATGCCGCGCTCGCCGCGATGGCGGCACCTTCCGCGCCGTAGGCGGGGATCAGCAGCACGTCGAGGGGGACGCCGACGACGAGTGCGGCAACCGGGCCGACCGAGCCACGGCCGGGCGCCGACGAGGCGAGGAGCGCCGTCCCGAAGATCGTCAACGGCACGAACGCGACTGCCCCGGGTAGAAGCAGCAGGAAGGGCCTCACCGATGGTTCGTACGCGGCGCCGAACACAACCGGCACGAGCGGCGAGGCAAGTGCACTGACGGCCACGACGCCGACGGTGAGGACGACGAGCACGCGGAAGATCCGAGCGGTCATCAGTGCCCTCTCGGCCACAGGCGCCACCGTGATCGAGGGGACGATGGCAAGTGCAGCGGCCGAAGGGACGTACAGGGCCAGATCGCTCGCGTTGACCGCCACGACGTAGTAGCCGAGCGCCGCTTCGGTGGCGATGAACCCCATCACCACCTGGTCGATGCGCGCGTTCACAAAGGCTGCGATCGTCCCTGGCCAGGCCCGAAGGCCGAACGGGAGCATCTCACGTGCGAGGCCGAACGCGGGTCGGCTGATCCCTTCGCCGTGCGCGGCGAGCACGACACCCCAGCACCCTCCCGCGATCTGCGACCCGGCCCACGCGACGCACGCGGATCTCACCGTCAGCTCGCCGGCGAGCCAGAGAAAGACGAACGCCGCCGCGAGCAGAGCCACGGGCGTGGCCGATGCGACGGCCTGGGCGACAAAGCGTGCGCAGCCGTTCAGGTACGCGACCGTTGCCATCGCGACGCGCGACCCCACCGCCCCGAAGCCGAGTGCGGCGAGCTCGACCATCCCCACGCTGTGCGGAAGGAACGTCGATACCGCTGCGAACGCGAGTACGACGGCGGTCGCGATGACGAGGGCGCCCGCGATCGAGACGACCAGAGTATTGGCGAGGAGCGACCGTCGCTCGGACGCTCGCCGTGCGGCGAAGATCGTGGTCGCCTGATCAAAGCCGAAGGCCGAGATCGCTGCGACGACGAAGCCGGTCGTGAGAACGAATGCAACTGCACCGCGGTCAGCGGGCTCGAGGCCGCGAGCCAAAGTGAGCACTGCGACGAATGCGGCTCCGCCCGCCACGGCGCGCGAGACCAGGAGGCGGATGGAGTTGCGCAGGATCGAACCGCCCGTGACGCGTGAGGCGCTTCGGGGCTCGACCGTCGCCTCGCGCTCGCTCACTCCGCAAGGATGACGGGCGACCGGGACGGGCGGCGTCCCGAACCCAAGGGTGTGCCTATGCTGAGGGCGTGCCTGTGTCGGTCATCATCCCTACGCTCGGCCGCTCCGAACGGCTCGACGAGACGCTCGCGAGTCTGACGTCGTGCCGGCCGCGGCCGGACGAGATCGTCGTCGTCGACGGGCTGCCCTCGGAGACGAGCCGCGTTCGTCTCGAGGCTCTGGGGGCTCGCTCGCACGTTCCGGTGGTGTACGTGCCGAGCGAGCCGGGGCTGACCGTGCAACGCAACGTCGGTCTACGCGCCGCGTCGTCGGACGTCGTCCTGTTCGTCGACGACGACATGGAGTTCGGACGCACGCCCGACTTCCTCTCGCATCTGGTGCGCCAGTTCGAGCGCTCCGACGTCGTCGGCGCGACGGGCGTCGTCATCGAGACGGATCAGCGGCGGAGGAACTGGCGCCGATCGCGTGTTCGGCGCTTCCTCTTCGGCCGGAAGCAAGGGACCTTCACGCGCTACGGATATCCGCGCTATGTCATCGACACGGGCTCGGAGGTCGACGTGGAGTTCATGAACGGCGGTCTCTGCTGCGTTCGGCGCGACGTCGCTTTGAAGGTGGGGTTCGACGAGACGTTGACGGGCTACGCGGTCGCCGAGGACGAGGATTTCTCGTACCGCCTCTCCCGACATGGCCGCATCCGCTTCGTCCCCGATGTCGTCGTCGAGCACCATCGCTTCGGCCGTCGGAACGACCGGGCAGTTGACCGAAGCCTGGTCGTGAACCGCGCGTACCTGCTGCGCAAGAACTTTCCCGCGACAGCGGCTGCGCGTCTCCAGTTCTGGCTGTTCGTCGTCTTCCTCATGGGCCACCGGCTCTCCAGCCGGAACTGGGCGGGCTTCGTCGGCCTGTGCGAGGGCGCGATTGCAGTCGCCCGGGGTGAGTCACCTCTCGCTCGAGCCGACCGGCCTGGTCCGCTCTCCCCGGCCGGCGCAGATCCCTCCTCCGGGGGAGGCGTCGAAGCGTGACTACCGAAGACCATGTGCACGGTGAGGGCGTCCCTATGTCTCTCCGGAGGACTCGTGGCACAGGTGATTGCGTGAGCTGGCTTCACATCCTGACCGGCTGGGCTGCCGTGTCCGTGCCCGCCTCCCTCCTCGTCGGCACCTTCATTCGCCGCGGTGCCGGGAGTCGCGCCGACCCCCGCCTGACGTCGACGGTTGCGCGGGAGTCCGTGCGACCGACTGTCGCGGCCGGATCCGCCGCGCGGCGGTAGACTCGGGCGACGATCTCCGGTCGCCTCCAGGACGTGGAGCGTGCCGCTCCGCTGGTCGCCCTCGTCGCCGGTTTCGTCGCCGTCGGCAGCGCGTGCGTCGCGCTTGGGCTCGAGACGTCCGCTCGCGCCGAGGGCGGTTCGCCGTCCGCGCCGAGGGTCTCGATCTCTCGACCGCAGCGGCCGAGCTCCTACGCCGAGCCGCGCAACGCGATTCGCGTATCGACGGCGCCTCAGCTGGCAGCCGCGCTCCATCGCACGACGCCGACCACGATTCTTCTCGCCCCGGGGACGTACGACGCGACCGAACCTTTTCGGAACGAGCACGGACATCGTCTGATCGGTCGCGAGCTCGGCCGATCCGTGCTCGCGGCTGGCCTCGTGCTCGGAGGCAACTTCGGCGCGGACCGTCCCGAAGTACGAGGTTTGACGTTCGACATACGCGATCCCGCGAAGACGTTTCAGTCGAGCGCCGTCAACGTGTGGGGTCGGGCCGGGCGGCGCGCTCGTATCCTCGACACCGTCATCAAAGGAAACCGCGTGCTCGCATCCGGCGTCCTGGTCAGGCAACCCGACGGGCTCCTCGTTCGACGCGTCGTGATTCGGGATGTGACCGACTACGGCGTGCACGTGCAGTACTACGCCCCCACCCACTTCTCCTACGTGCCCGACACGACGCCACGGGTAGAGGACATCGACATCGCCGGCGTGAAGCGGGCCCCGGTCGGGTCGTCCGACGGCACGGCCGAAGCCGGGATCTGGGCGGGGACACGGATCGAACTGCGACGCGTCCGCATCCGCGAGGTCGGCTGGGCAGGTATCTGGACCGGGGCGCGATGTGACGACAGCGTCCTCGAGGATCTCGACATCGACGCCGTTCGAGGCGCACGCGTGGGCATCTACATCGAGCACTACACGCGGAGGACCGTGTTCCGGAGATTTCTCCTCCGCGCTCGCGTGCATACGGGTATCAAGACCGAGTGGGCCGACCCGGCCTACGAAGGAACCAACCCAGTTCCAGGCGAAAGCCTCGCGGCTAGCCATCACAACGTGTTCGAGGACGGTGAGATCCGCTCGAGCTGGGACGGAGTTGCGATGTACAACTCGGTCCGGAACGTGATCCGCAGGGTGAGGTTCGCGCGACAGCGCGGGGCTGCGATCCGCGACTGGGGCGGCGTCGGCAACGCTTGGAGCGGCAACGACTACCGGGGCCTTCACCCGGGTGCGCTGACCGTCGATCGCCGTCACGCCAACGACGTGCCCTGACGCGCGGTACCAACGACGAAACGCAGCGGGTTACTGAGGGCCGCCGGCGTTCGTCGACCTCTCAGCTGAATGACGCATCGACGCCAGATCGTCCGTCGTCAGCGGCCTCAGGCCCTTCCCCGATAGCCACCGCTCTATGCGCACCTCGCTGAGTTTGCGACGACCCGGCCCGCCTGCGAGCATGGCCGCGAGGCCCGCGACGACCCGCGTCGCGCCGAACGGCCGCACGATGATCCGGAAATCGTTGCGGAGAGCGGCGAGCAGGTGCTCGAAGAAACGCCGCCGCTCGCCCCGCTCGACTGCGGACAGCGCCGAACGCACGTGGGCCTCAGCGGTGACGGTCCGGCGAAGCCGCGCTGGCACACCGACGTCGTCGAGGGCGTCGAGCACCGCGAACTGCTCTTCTGCGAGGTCGGAGCGACGCGTCGCCGACATCTGGTCCCTGTGAACGCGGTACTCGAGGTCTGAGCCCGCGAGGCAGCCAACGTCGAAGCGCGCGGCCAACCGCGCCCATAGCTCGTAGTCACAGTAGATCGTGTCGCGGTATGTACCGCCGACCGCCTCATAGGCGGCGCGGCGCATCACGATGGCGCTCGGCGGCCCGACGAGGTTCTCGCGGTAGAGGAGGGGCCAGACGTCGCCCGAGCGATGCACTCCGGGCGAGAGACCCGGCTCTGCGCGACCGAGGGGACGGCCGGTCTCGTCGATGACGATGCGACTCGAGCAGACGAACCCGCAGGTCGGATGCATCTCCATGAACGCGACGCGTCGCTCGAGAAACGTCGGATGCCAGCGATCGTCGTCGTGGAGCACGGCCACGTATGGCGCAGTTCCCGAGCCGATGGCTCGGGTGTGGTTGGCGCCGATACCGATGACCCGATCGGCTGCCGTGAACGAGACTCGGGGGTCGTCGAGGTAGGGGCGAAGCGTGCGCAGAAGCTCGTCAGTGGCAGGACCTCCCTGAGAGACGACGAGTCGCCAAGCAGTGAACGTCTGGGCGAGCACGGAGTCGATCGCTTGTGCGAGCCACGGCGAGACGCCACGGGTTGGGATGCCGACATCCACCATGGCGCCAGCGTGCTGCGTAACCAAATGAACCGGATGGGTGGTCGGTACGACCTGACCAGGTATGGCAGCTCCCCCGCGTGTCAGAGCGCTCCGTGGCGGACGGAGCTCCGCGTCTCGAATTGTAGTGGCCCTGCCCGATCGCCTGAAACTCCCCATGATCCCGAGGTTGGTGAGTTTGCCTCGACTACGATCCGCGGCCGTGAGCACCGAGCCCGAGATTCCGGTCTTCCAGCCGTACCTCGGGCCCGAGGTGTACGACGCGGCGAAGGCGGCGCTCGACGGAGGCTGGCTCGCCATCGGGAGCCTGACATACGCGTTCGAGGAGGAGCTCGCGCGCTACCTCTCGCTCGACCGACACGATCGGCATCTGCTCACGCTCTCGAGCGGCACGGCCGCGCTCCACAGCGCTTGCCAGCTCATCGGACTCGGCCCCGGCGACGAGGTCATCTGCCCCTCCTTCACGTATGTGGCGTGCCACCAGGCAATCTCGGCAACGGGTGCCGACGTCGTCTTCTGCGACGTCGACGAGGCAACGCTCGGCATCGACCCCCAGTCCGCGCGCGAGGCCCTCAGCGAGCGCACGAAGGCGATCATGGCGGTGCACTACGCGGGGATCCCGTGCAGGATCGACGAGATCCACGCCCTCGCACGAGAGCACGACCTGCGCGTCGTCGAGGATGCCGCCCACGCGTTCGGCTCTCGCCACGCCGGGCGGCTGATCGGCACTTTCGGAGACCTCGTCTGCTTCAGCTTCGGGCCGGTCAAGGTGATCACGTCTCTGGAGGGCGGCGCGCTCGTCTCGGCGGACCCGGACGACGTGCAGCGCGTGCGGGAGCTGCGCCTTCTCGGCGTCGATACCGATCGAGCCCTCCGCAGCAACACGCGCATGTGGGACTACGACGTCGTGCGTCAGGGCTGGCGCTACCACATGAGCTCCATGCAGGCCTCCGTCGGCCGCGCCCAGCTCGCGCTCGTGGACCGCTTCGTCGAGAACCGGCGGGCGTACTGCCGCTACTACAGCGAGCGCTTCGCCGAGCTGCCTGGCGTTGCCGTCCCGCGCACAGACTTCTCCGACCTGTCGATGTTCATCTACTTCCTCGTGCTCGAGGATCCCGGGATCCGGCCGGACCTCGTCGCACACATGGCGGCGCGGGGCGTCCACACCGGAGTGCACTTCCAGGGAGCGCACGAGTTCACGTTCTACGCCGACCGGCGGAGGACCGAGCTTCCGGTGACGGAGAGCCTCGCCGCGCGTCAGCTCACCATCCCGCTTCACTCGTTCATGGACGAGCGCACCCTCGAGCGCGTCGTGGAGTCCGTGACGTCCTTCTTCGACTAGCGCTGGGCGACGAGCCTCAGAAGACGCGCAGCTCGGGTATTGCGACCACGAAGCGGCCGCCCCAGCTCCGAATTGCGCGCATCTGGTCGACGATCTCCTCCTCCAGGTTCCACGGCAGGATGAGGACGTAGTCGGGACGGTCGTCGAGCAACTCCTCCGGTGCTCGGATCGGGACGTGCGATCCCGGGAGGTAGCGACCCTGCTTGTGCGGCGAGAGATCGACGGTGTACGGAAGGAGCTCCGTGCCCACACCGCAGAAGTTCAGGAGCGTGTTGCCCTTCGCCGGTGCACCGTAGCCAGCGACGCGCCTGCCCTCGCCGGTCGCGCTCCGCAGGAACCCGACCAGTTCGCGCCGGACTCGGTCGGCGTCCGTTCGCAAGCGGTCGTAGGTCGTCGGGTCGGTCAAGCCTGCGTCGACCTCTCGGCGTTGCAGCGCGGTGACCGAAACGGGGGCACGCCCACGACCGCCGTGACGCACGCAGATACGAAGCGAGCCCCCGTGTGTCGGGACTTCCTGGACGTCTTCCAGCGCGAGGCCGTGGCGCGCGAAGGCAGCTTGAACGGCGGTGAGCGATAGGTACGAGTAGTGCTCGTGATAGATGGTGTCGAACTGGCTCTCCTCGACCAGGTGGAGGACGTGGGGGAACTCCATCGTGAGCAGGCCGTTCGGGGCTAGCAGCAGGCCAAGCCCGGCGACGAAGTCGTTCAGGTCCGGAACGTGCGCGAGGACGTTGTTGCCTACGAGCAGGTCGGCGCGGACGCCCTCTGCGCGAAGCGCCGCGGCGGTCCGCCGTCCGAGGAAGACCTCCCGGGTGGGGACACCGATCGAGCGCGCGTATGCGGCGACGTTCCGGGCGGGCTCGATGCCGAGGACCGGCACGCCAGCTTCGACGAAGTTGCGCAGGAGGTACCCGTCGTTCGACGCGACCTCGACGACGAGGCTGCCCGGGCCGAGCTCGAGCCGGGCGAGCATCTCCTCGGCGTAGCTCTCGGCGTGGCGCAGCCAGCTCTGGGAATACGACGAGAAGTAGGCGTACTCCTGGAAGAGCGCCTCTGGAGGCATCGAGTCGGCGAGCTGGAGCAGCCAGCAGCTCTCGCACAGGGACACACGCAGCGGGAACCGCGGCTCTGGGAGGGGGAGGTCATGAGCGCTGACGTAGCGGTTCGCGTTGGGCTGCTCGCCGAGGTCGAGGACTGGCCGTCCCAGCGGGGCTCCGCAGGAGCGGCACCCGGACGTGAGAGGCTCCGGGGCCTCAGCCGTCCCAGGTGCGCCAGGGCGCATTGCCCTCCTCCCACATCTGCTCCAGCATGCGCTTGTCGCGCAGGGAGTCCATGCAGTACCAGAAGCTCTCGTGGCGGTAGGCCATGAGCTGGCCGTCCTCGGCGAGCCGCTGCAACCCGACGACCTCCCACATGCCCTCCCTGTCGAGGTACTTGCTCACACCCGGCTCGAGCACGAAGAAGCCGCCGTTGATCCAGTCGTCGAGGCGGTGCGGCTTCTCGACGAACTCCACGACCTGGTCGCCGTCGAAGGCCATCCGACCGAAGTGCGAGGGCGGCCGAACCACCGTCATCGTGGCGAGCTTCCCATGGGAACGGTGGAACTCCACGAGCCGGCGCAGGTCGACGTTCGAGACGCCGTCGCCGTACGTGAGCATGAAGGTCTCGTCTCCGATGAGCGGAAGGGCTTGACGGACACGGTCGCCTGTCAGCGTGCGAAGGCCCGTCTCCAGCAGGTGCACCGTCCAGTCGAACGTCTCCGAGTCGTTGTGGAGCCGCACGTTCCCCGACCGCACGCTCAGCGTGATGCTGCTGTGCATGGCGGCGACGTCGAGCAGGAACCGCTTGACGATCCAGCTCTTGTACCCGAGCGCGATGATGAACTCGGTGAACCCGTGGTGCGCGTAGTGGCGCATGATGTGCCAGAGGATCGGCAGGCCGCCGATCTCCACCATCGGCTTCGGCACGTGCCCCGTCTCCTCCGACAGGCGAGTTCCGAGGCCGCCCGCCAGGATAATCGTCTTCACGATCGAAACGGCCTGCCGTGCGGCCGACCGTCCCGCACTGGACCTGACATCGGTTGTACCTCGACCATCGCCTCCCCCTCGCTCGGATCCTAAACGGCTTCGTTCAGAAGTCGAGACAGCCCGGCGTTCGTGCCGCCGTCGATATAGGGGCCTCGGAATCGAAGACCGGAAACCCTGCCGGCTCGGGCCGCCTCGTCGAAGAAGACTCCGGGCTCGGTACATCCTTCGAGACCCCGCAGAAGATGGGCGCGCGCGGCCGCGAGGCCCCAGGTCCAGCGTGTGCGCGGCCGCTCGGGCTTCACGACGACTGCGGCCACGCGACCGCTCCTCGAGACCTCGACGTTGTCGCTGGCGGTCGGGTCCAGCGCGGGGAAGAGGCCGAGGATGACCTCGTCGCGCTCGCGGGCTGCGCGGACGACGGGCCGCAGGGCATCGGCCGGCTCCCAGACGGTGTCCGGAAAGCCGATGACGGCGAGGTCGCCGTCCGGCACGTTCCGCAGTGCCGCGACGATCGAGGCGGCCACCGAGCGCGGCTCGGCGAAGACGACCTCGGCGCCGCCCTCGATCGCGATGGCCGCGACGTCCCGCTTCGCAGGCCTCGTCGTGACGATCACCCGCGTGCAGCCTCCGAGCCACAGGCGCTCGAGCAGATGGGCGAGCAGCGGCCGTCCTCCGACGCGGAGCGCTTCCTTGGAGCCAGCCAGGGGCTGGAGGCGCGTCGCGAACCCGGCGGCGGGGACGACTCCCACGACGCCGCCAGGCGCGTCAGTGGACATCGATCGTCAGCAGGTCGGTGCCCAGCCTCGTCGCCGGAAACTCGTCACGTGCGGAGGCGAGAAGTGCTGCCTCGTCGGCGAACGGGTTGACGTGGACGAGCACGAGCTCGTGCGCCTCCGCGCGGCGGGCGAGCGCGGCGGCCTCCCGCGCGGACGTGTGCACCGTCGCGTCTGCGCTCCGCTCGGGCGTCCACGCCTCGTGGAGGAGGACGCTCGCGCCGCGCGCAAGCTTCACGTTGCCTTCGTCCAGGGCCGTGTCGGAGCAGTACACGACGCTGTCGTCGATACGGAAAGCAAACGTCGGCTCGGCATGTTTGCTCTGCCGCCGCGCGACGAGGGTGATTCCGTTGCAGTGGTTCGCACCCTCGTCCAGGTCGCGGATACGCTCGGACAAGCCGCGGACACCGGGTGTGAAGAACGGCGACCGAAACATCCGTCCGAGGACTGCACGCGTCGGTGCGTCGTAGAGCGCACGCCCGGGGCCCCAGAGCACGAGCTCGCGGTCAGCCGGGAACGCGGGCAGGTAGCCGAGGCCGACGAGGTGGTCGAGATGGAAGTGACTGAGCACGATGTGGAGCTCCTCGACGCCGCTCAGCAGATCCGGCCGGTCGAGCAGGCGCCGTACTCCGCTGCCGGCGTCGAGTACGAGCCCCGTCCGTCCCTTCACGAGCAGGACGCAGCACGTCTCTCGCCGCTCGGTCGGGATCCAGCCGCCGCTTCCGAGGACGCAGATCCTGGTGCGCTCGCTCACCTGCAGCGCTCCCGCGCCCGGCGAGCTCGAGGTAGCGAAGCCTCGAGCACCGCTTAACATTAGCCGGACAGTGGCAACGGCTCACGTGGCGGTGAGCGAAGCGACGGGGGAGCATGCCGACAAGAGGTACGACCGCGCACAGCGACGGCCGGACATGAAAGTGCTCGTCACAGGCCACGCGGGGTACATCGGCTCGGTGCTCGTCGAGCATCTCCTGTCCTCGGGTCATCAGGTGACCGGGCTCGACTCCTTCCTCTATGAAGGGTGCGACTTCCTGCCCGTACGGGCCTCCATCGAGGAGCGACGCATCGACATACGAGACGTTGCCCCCGTTGACTTCGAGGGGTTCGACGCAGTTGTCCACCTGGCTGCGCTCTCGAACGATCCGCTAGGCGCCCTCGACCCCCAGCTGACGCGCGCGATCAATCTGGAAGGCTCGATTCGCCTCGCGCGCGCCGCGCGCGAGGCGGGTGTCTCGCGGTTCGTGTTCGCGTCTTCGTGCTCGATGTACGGGGCATCATCCGGAGACGACATCCTGGACGAGGGCGCCCCGTTACGTCCGCTCACCGCCTACGCGGAGTCGAAGGTGCGGGCGGAGGAGGCGCTCGCGGGCCTCGCCGACCCGGACTTCTGCGTCGTCCTCATGCGCAATGCCACGGTCTACGGTCTCTCACCCCGACTACGTCTCGACGTCGTGTTGAACAACCTGACCGCGTGGGCGGTGACCACAGGCGCCATCCGCTTGCTCAGCGACGGTCGATCCTGGCGTCCGCTGATTCACGTAACGGATCTCGCGCGGGTGACGGAAGCGCTTCTCCTCGTGCCCGCCGACGAGATCTCTGCGCGGTCGCTCAACGTCGGCTCGAACGGCCAGAACTACCGTATTCGCGACTTGGCTGCGATCGTGTCCGAGGTGGCCGGCGTTCCGGTGGAGCTTGCCAAGGGTGCCGAGTCGGACCCCCGCTCCTATCGGGTCGACTTCGGAAGGCTGGCGCGTTTGCTGCCGGACCTCGAGTTCGAGTGGGACGCCTCGCGCGGCGCACGCGAGCTCGTGGACGCGTTCGTCACGGAGGGGCTTACGCGGGAGATGTTCGACGGGCCGGCGTTCTTCCGACTCCGTCGTCTGCGCGAGCTCCTCGCATCAGCTCGACTGGGCAGCGATCTCCGGCCGGCGCGACCTTCGATCGCCGCTCGCTGACCCGGCGAGCTGGCTACTTGACAGGCGGCGTCGCGCTCGACGTCGCCTGCCCGCTCCCGCCGGCGTTCGTCGCCGTTACCCGAGCGCGGATTCGCTGCCTTCGATCGGCCGCGATGAGAACGTAGGAGCTCGCCGTCTGTCCTGAGATGGGCGTACACGACGCGAGCGCGTTGTTCGAGCAGCGGAGCCACTGGTACGAGAACGACATCGGCTGCGAGCCCGTCCACGCGCCGTTGCTCACGGTGAGGGTGCTGCCCACTCGGGGCTGACCACTGATGACCGGGAGGGTGGTGTTCCTCGGCGGCGCGATGACGTAGGTCGCGGTGTACGTCGCCCCGCCCGCTGGAGCCGTGACGTTGTGCGTCTGGCCGCCGCCGTCGGACCAGCTCGAGAACTCGTACGTCGTGCCGGCGAGCGTCTGCGGCGAGGGCGCGCTGACGGAGTTGGTGGAGCCGCTGATCACAGTCCGGGTGAAGGGGGTGGTCTGCGAGCTCGCGTTGACGGCGAGCTCGAGGCCGCTGGGGCTCGTGGAGAAGGAGATGATCACCGTCTGGGGGTCGAGCCGCACGGTTTCGACGTCGGTCGCGCCCTGGGCGTCGGTGGCGGTGAGCTCGAGCTCGAGGTACGACGGGTACTCGTGGTCGGGGGCGGAGAAGCTTCCCGAGGCCACGCCGGCCCACGTCTGCAGCGTGTGCGAGTGGCAGTTCGAGGGGCAGTGCTGCATGAGCAGGCGCCATGAGAGGGCAGAGGCGGGCAAGGCCCCCTGCTCGGGATCCACGGCCTGTCCAGAGAACATGATCGCGTCACCGACTTTCCAGGTAAGGGCGGCGGTCGGGGCGCTGATCTGCGCGGCGGGCGGCTGATTCGGGGCGCTCGCGGTCGTGAACGTCCAGGTGGAGTCGGCGCCGAGCGGGGTTCCGCTGCTGTCGGTCACGCCGCCGGCACCTCCTTCGACGGTTGCCTGGTAGCCGGTGCCCGGTTGCAGATCCGAGGAGGGATCCAGGGTGGCAGTGTGCGTGGTGGGGTCGTAGGAGACGGTGGCGGCCACCGGGCTCGAGTCCGCTTGCCGGGAGAGGGTGAACGTGGTTGCCGTGATGGTTCCCGCGTCCATGGCCTCCGAGAAGGTGGCGCTCGGTGAGACGTTCAGTCCGACGCCGGTGGCGCCTGGAGCGGGCGTCCGGGAGACGATGGTGGGCGCGCTGGAGGCGGTGGTCCAGCTCAGCTGGGCGACTGCGCCGCCTCCGCGCTCGTAGTACTCGACTCTGACCGCGTGCGTGCCCGCGCTGAGCGTTCGCGTGGCCATGTAGGTGGTCGGCGACTGGTCGACCCAGGCATCGATGACGATCACGTCGTCCACGAACACCCGGATGCCGTCGTCTGCGGTTGCGCTGAAGGTCGTCTCGCCGGCGGCAAAGTCGAAGCTGCCGACCCAGCGGGCGGAGAAGTTGTCGACCGGCACGACCGGGGCGGGGCTACCGGTCCCCCAGCTGTGGTCCACCGCGGGCTCGCAGCGGGTGAGCACCGGGCTTCCGGCGAGGCTGATGTTGGGGTAGTACGTGGCCTCGTATTCTGAGGCCGCGCACGGACCGCCACCTCCGCCCTGGCCCCAGCCGAGACGCGCGACCGCTCCCCACCCCCGCTCGTAGTACTCGACTCGCACCTGATGCGCACCCGCGCTCAACGTGCGAGTCGCGGTGTACGTCGTGGGCGGCTGGTCGACCCAGGCGTCGATGACGAGGATGCCGTCCACCCAGACGCGGATGCCGTCGTCGGCGGTCGCCGTGAAGGTCGTCTCGCCGGCCGGGAAGTCGAAGGTGCCCTGCCAGCGCACGGAGAAGTCGTCGGCGGGCACGCCGGGAGCGGGACTGCCGTCGCCCCAGTCGTAGTCGATCGTGCTCTCGCACCGGGTGAGGATCGGAGACCCCGAGAGAGCCGTGTTTCCGTAGTAGCTCGCCTCGTACTG
>DATLYU010000184.1:0-5283 GCA_035574435.1 Gaiellaceae bacterium
CTCGGGCCCGGTCCGCCTGCGCGGCGCCGGCCGGAGCTGGCGGCTTCCGCGCTGGCGCATCGCCCGACTCCTGTCCCTGCCTCGGGACGGCGCCACGGCGCTCGCGATCGCCGGCCCGGGCGCAGACGACTACTTCCGCGCGCTCGGGGAGCGCGTGGGTAGGCCCGCCCACGACGCACGTTTCGCCGTCGCCGGCGAGTCCGTGAGCGTCGTCCCCGCACGCCCCGGCGTCGAGCTGGACGCAGCCGCGACGGCGCGCGCGCTGCTGCGGGCGGCGACCGCACCCGCTCCCGCGCGCAGGATCGCCCGCCTCGCCCTCGTGCCGGTCGCCCCCGAGCGGACGACCGCCGAGGCGCTCGCGATGGGCATCGAGCACCGGATGTCCAGCTACAAGACGTACAACGCCGGCACGGCCGACCGGATCACGAACCTCCGCCTCGGAGTGACCCTGCTCGACGACACGCTCGTGCCGCCCGGTGGCGTCTTCTCGCTCAACGAGACGATCGGCGAGCGCACCGTCGAGCGCGGCTTCCGGCCCGCCCCGGTCATCATCGGCACGCGCTACGCGGAGGAGGTGGGCGGCGGCACCTCCCAGGTCGCCACCACCGTGTTCAACGCCGCCTGGGAGGCCGGCCTCGAGATCACCGAGCGCAACCCGCACTCCCTGTACATCAGCCGCTACCAGCTCGGACGCGACGCCACCGTCTACTGGCCCAGCCTCGACCTCAAGTTCCGCAACGACACCACCTCGTGGGTGCTCGTCAAGGGCTTCGTCGAGCCGGACGGCATCCGCGTGGCCATCTACGGCGGCGAGCGCCGCCGGGTGGAGAGCTCGCCCGGGACGATGGCCGTCATCGGCCCCGTACCCGTCAAGCGGGTGAAGGACCCGACGCTCCCGAAGGGCAAGACGAAGGTGGAGGAGGAAGGGTCGCCCCCGAGGCGCACGGTCGTGACCCGGACCGTGTACGGCGAGGACGGCACCGTCCTGCACGACGAGACCTGGACGACCACCTACAAGGGGGAGACGCGCGTCGTCCGCGTGGGCACGAAGCCGAAGCCGCCGCCGCCGCGTGAGAAGCCCGGGCCTCCCTCCGAGGGCGCGGCGCCCACCGGGGCCGATCCCGTCACGCCGCCCCCGACTCGGCCGTAGCGACCGCCTCCGCGAGCCACGCCGGGACGCGCGTCGGGCGGTGCGTCGCCCGGTCCACGATCGCGTGCCCGGTGTGCCCCGAGGCGATCAGCTCCCCCGCCCGCTCGACGCGGTACTCGTAGCGGAAGCGCGCCCCGCGCAGATCGACGCAGCGGGCCCAGACGGTGAGCCGGTCGTCGAACGCGGCGGCCCGGTGGTAGCGAACAGCGACCTCCGTGGTCAGCGCCTCCAGGCCCGCGTCGCGGATCGCCTGGTAGCCGCCGGCGTAGCGCGCGAGGTAGGCGACGCGTGCGACCTCCAGCCAGACGACGAACGCTGCGTGGTGCGCGATCCCCTGCGCGTCCGTCTCCGCGAAGCGCACGGACACGTCCACCGAGAAGCGGAAGCCGTCCACAGGGTCAACCCTAGAATCGTCTCGTGTCCGTCGCGTCGCTTGCGGCGCTCGTCCGCGAGCGCCAGCCGTGCGTCGTGCTCACCGGCGCGGGCGTCTCGACCGAGAGCGGCATCCCCGACTTCCGCTCGGCCTCGGGGCTGTGGGCCGAGGTCGACCCCTTCGAGGTCGCGTCGCTGGACGCGTTCCGCCGCGACCCCGAGCGCGTGTGGGCGTTCTATCGAGCCCGCATCGACGCCCTGCTCGCGGCCGAGCCGAACGCCGCCCACCGCGCGCTGGCGGAGCTCGAGCGGCGCGGCCTCGTCCAGGCGGTGATCACCCAGAACATCGACACGCTGCACTCGCGGGCGGGAAGCCGCGAGGTGGTCGAGGTGCACGGCTCCATCCGCGGCGCCGCCTGCCCGCGCTGCCTGTGGACGCAGCCCCTGGAGGGCGTCCTCGAGCAGCTCGCCCAGCGGCCGGTGCCGCTCTGCGCCCACTGCGGCGGCGTGCTCAAGCCGGGAGTCACCCTCTTCGGCGAGCTGCTGCCCGCGGACGCGTTCGAGCGCGCCACCGCGCTCGCCCGCGGGGCGGGCCTCCTGCTCGTCGTCGGCTCCTCGCTCGAGGTGTGGCCCGTGGCCGGGCTCCCGCTCGAGGCGCGGTCCTTCGCGATCGTGAACCGCGGTCCCACGGCCTTCGACGAGCACGCGCTGCTCACGCTCGACGCGGGCGCGGGGGAGACGCTGACCGCGCTCGCCGCCGAGCTCGGCTAGGCACGCCCGGCTCCCGGGTGCTATGAGTACGTCATCGCCGGAGCCAAGACCACGAAGACGCGCAGCAAGCCGGACCGGGACCTCGTCTCCCGGCTCGCCGACGCCGGGGAAGAGGCGCTGCACCGCCTGGCCGAGCTGCCGGGCGGCAAGCGGGCCGTGACCACCCTGAACGAGCTCCGCGCGCGAGTGGACGACCTGGGCAAGAAGGTGCGAGGCCTGGAGGCGCTCGAGCGCCGCCTCGCGAAGCTCGAGAAGGAGGTGGCGGCGCTGCGCAAGCCGCGCGCGGCCGCCCGCCGCCGCTCCTCGCGCGACGCGTAGCCGCGAGCCCTGGTTCCTAGCCGCCCGCCGGCACGCGGAGGCGCAGCGCGCGCGGGCGCACCTCGAACCGCGCCGCCGTCGTGCCCGGCTGCTCCCCGTCGAGCTCGACGGGCAGCGGCTCCTCCGCCTCGATCGTGACCGTCCGCCCGCGCAGGAGCTCCAGGCGCGGATGAGGGAGATGACGTCCCCGGTAGGTCTTGGGCAGCGTGAAGAGCAGGTCGCGCTTCGTCACGTCGCCGATCAGCAGCACGTCGAAGAGGCCGTCGTCGGGCTCGGCCTCCGGGCACATCATCATCCCTCCGCCCAGGAAGCGGCCGTTGCAGACGAGCACGTCGATCATCCGTCCGGCGCGCACCTCGTCGTCCACGGTCACGCTTAGCTCGCCCGTGCTCCAGCCGACGAAGACGGCCAGCGTCGCCCAGTAGTAGGAGATCCTCCCGCCGAGCGCCTTCGTCGTCTCGTTCGCCCGCTGCGCGATGGCGCCGCTGATGCCCGCGCTCGCCACGTTCGCGAAGGTCGCCCGCGCGGGCTCCCCCGCCCAGCTGCGGAACGAGGCGAGGCCGAGGTCGATCGTCCGCGGCCTGCCCTCGAGCGCGACCCGAAGGGCGCCATCCACGTCGCGGGGGATGCCGAACGTGCGCACGAAATCCCAACCCGTCCCGTGCGGGACGACCGCCAGCTCCACGTCCGCGTCCGGAGCGAGGCCGTTCACCACCTCGTGCACCGTCCCGTCGCCGCCGACGACCACGAGCAGGCGCGCGCCCTCGCGCACCGCCTGCGCGGCCAGCTCGCTCAGGTGCCCGGGCCCCTGGGAGAGCAGCGCGTCGCCGCGCAGTCCGAGCGCAGCCGCGCGGTGGGCGATCTCCGGCCAGCGGCGGCCGGTCGAGCCGCCGGAGGAGGCGGGGTTGACGAGGAAGACCGCGTCCGGCGCGCTCAGGGCTCGGTCCGGGACGGGCGCCCGTCGAGAGGCGGATGCCGGAGGGAGTGAGCCACGGCCGCACCGAGCGCGGACACCGGGCCGATCCGGGCACGACCGAGGACGAAGCCTCGCGGTCTCCGGCGACGCCTGTCCACCCGTCCGCCCACTCCGACGCGGGCTCTAGTGGTGGCCACCGGCGGTCGCCGTCGCGAGCGCGATGCGCGTCATGCGGTCGACCGCCGCGCGCAGCTCCTCGTCCGAGATGCGGACGAACTCGCCCTCGACGACGATGTCGCTCACCGTCAGCAGGCACCCGGTCTGCACGCCGCGCAGCGCGCCGACCGTGAACAGCGCCGCAGCCTCCATCTCGACGGCGAGGATCCCCCGCCTCGACCAGCGCTCGTACTGGCCCTCGTCCGGGTTGTAGAAGAGATCGCTGGAGACGATGGGGCCGACGCGGAGCGGCTCGTCGGTCTGCTTCGCCACGTGCACGGCCTCGTGGATGAGCTCCCAGCTCGCGGTCGGGCAGTGCGGCTCGCCGCCCACGAGGTGGGTGGCGGTGGCGTCCGCGGGCACGGCCGAGAGCGCGACGATGAGGTCGCCGAGCGCGTGGTCGGCCTGCAGCCCGCCGCACGTCCCCACCCGCAGCAGGCGGCGCACGCCGAGCTGGATCAGCTCCTCGAACACGATCGTCGCCCCGGGGCACCCCATACCGGTGCCCTGCACCGAGACCGGCTTGCCCTCCCAGCTCCCCGTGTAGCCGAGGAGCCCGCGCTCGGCGTTCACCTGCCGCACGCCGTCGAGGTACGTCTCCGCGATGTACTTCGCCCGCAGGGGGTCGCCGGGGAGGAGGCAGGCGTCCGCGTACTCGCCCGGCTCGGCGCGCAGGTGGATGGGCACGGCGGAAGCCTACGGGCTTCCGTGCCCGGGAGGTGCCGGAACGCGAGGCGGCTCGTGCCGCCGCGGCTCGTAGAGTGTCGCGCGTGCGCGGAAAGGTGGTGCGGCCGACGCGGGAGCAGGTGCTGCGCTTCTGCGCGCGCGATCCCGTCGAGCGGGTGTTCCTCGAGGACGTCGCGCGGCGCAACCTCGGGCGCTTCGTCGGGCTCGCGGACGACGGCGAGCTGGCCGCGCTCTGCCATCTCGGCGTGAACGCAGTCCCCTCGGGACGGGGCTGCGGCGCCTTCGCGCGCGAGGTCGCGCGCTTCGGGCCGCGCATGCTGATCGGCGAGTCGCACGCGGTCGGCGAGCTCTGGGCGGAGGCCGCCGCGCACCTCCCTCCGCCGCGGGAGGACCGGCCGGGGCAGCCCGTGTTCGTCATCCGCGAGCCCCCGGAGGCGGGTGGGACGGGGCTGCGGGCGGCGCGTCCGGACGACCTCGACCTGCTCGTACCGGCCTGCGCGGCGGCGCACGAGCAGGAGCTCGGCGTCGACCCGCTGCGGCGCGACGCGGACGGCTTCCGCTGGCGGACGCGCGCGCAGATCGAGGAGGGCCGCTCCTGGCTCTGGGTGGAGGAGGGCGTCATCCTCTTCAAGGCCGAGGCCTCGGCCTGGACGCCCTCCGCGGTGCAGCTCCAGCAGGTCTGGGTCGACCCGGTCGCGCGGCGCCGAGGCTACGGGGCGCGCGGCCTGCGCGACCTCTGCCGCCTGCTGCTCGCGCGCGTCCCGGCCGTGTGCCTGTTCGTGCGGGCCGACAACCTGCCCGCGATCCGGCTGTACGAGGCGATCGGCATGCAGCACGTGCTCGACTACCGCTC
>DATLYU010000185.1:0-4332 GCA_035574435.1 Gaiellaceae bacterium
CGCGCTCGCGCTCGGCGTGCGCGCCCTGCAGCTCTCCGACGAGCTCGAGGAGACGCGCGCCGCCCTCGCCGTCCTCGGCGACCCGGCGGCGCGCGAGGTGGCGCTCGCGGCAGGGCGCGGCCGGCTCGTCGTCGCTCCCGACGGCCGCGCGGTGCTCCTCGTCGCCGGGCTCGCCCCCGCCCCTCCCGGCAAGACCTACGAGCTCTGGGTGATCGAGAACGGCCGTCCGTCGCCCGCCGGCCTCTTCGAGGGCGGCGCGCCGCTCGTCTTGGTCGAGGGGACGGTGGACGACGGAGACGTGGTCGCGGTCACGATCGAGGAGGCCGGAGGGGCCGAGCAGCCGACGACGAAGCCGGTCGTGGCCTCGAACCCGGTGTAGGAGTGCGGCTCCGGCGGCAGACGCTGCGGGCCCGCCGGCGGCGCCGGGTGCGCAAGCTGCGGCTGGCGGCGATCCTGCTCGCGCTCGTCGTCCTGCAGGCGATCGCCTTCACCTTCGGCTTCGTGCGCGCGGTGGCGAGCGAGATCCCCTCGCTCGACCCGGCCGCGCAGCGCTCGGACGTGGACACCGTCGTCTACGCGGCGAACGGTCGGACCGTGCTCGCCGTGCTGCGGGGGAAGGAGAGCCGCGTCCTCGTCGACACGGAGGACATCGCGCCGATCATGCGCCAGGCGATCGTCTCCGTCGAGGACAAGCGCTTCTTCGAGCACGACGGGATCGACCTGCGCGGCGTCGCGCGCGCGCTGTGGGCAGACATCCGCCACCAGGCGATCGTGGAGGGCGGCTCCACGATCACGCAGCAGTTCGTGAAGAACGCGTACATCCGCAACGAGCGCTCGTTCGCGCGCAAGGTGCGGGAGGCCGCGCTCGCCTGGCAGCTCGAGCAGCGCTGGCCGAAGGACCGCATCCTCACCGCCTACCTGAACACCATCTACTTCGGGAACGGCGCCTACGGGGTGCAGCAGGCCGCGCGCACCTACTTCAAGAAGGGGGCGCGCGACCTGCAGCTGCACGAGGCCGCGCTCCTCGCCGGCATCCCCGCCGACCCCGCGCGCTACGACCCGGTGACGAGCCCCCGGGCGGCGAAGGAGCGCCGCCGCCACGTCCTCCGGCTCATGCTCGAGCAGGGGAAGATCACCCCCGCCGACTTCCGGCGGGCCGACGCGCAGCCGCTGCCGCGCCCGGAGGACGTCCGCCTCCCGGACGCCCGCGGGCCCGCCCCCTACTTCGTCAACTACGTCACCGACCAGCTCGTCGAGCGCTTCGGCGCGGGCCGGGTGTTCGGCGGCGGCCTGCGGGTGACGACGACGATCGACCTCGCCCTCCAGCGCCGGGCGCGGGAGGCGATCGAGCGCGTGCTCGACGACCCGGCGGGGCCGGAGGCCGCCCTCGTCGCCGTCGAGCCCGCGAGCGGCGCCGTCAAGGCGATGTTCGGCGGGCGCAACTTCCGCGAGAGCCAGTTCAACCTGGCCGCGCAGGCGGAGCGCCAGCCGGGGTCGGCGTTCAAGCCGGTCGTGCTCGCTGCGGCGCTCGAGGCGGGCATCTCGCCGCTCACGGAGCTCGAGTCGAGGAAGGTGCGGATCGACGCCGGCGACCGCGTCTGGACGGTCACGAACTACGACGACCGCTACCTGGGGCGGGTTCGGCTCGACCGGGCCCTCGTCCATTCCGACAACGCCGTCTACGCCCAGCTCACCGACCTCGTCGGACCGCGGGCGATCGTGCGCTCGGCGCACGCGCTCGGGATCCGGAGCCGGCTGCCCGCCTACTTCTCGATCGGCCTCGGCTCGATCGCGGTCAACCCTCTCGAGATGGCGCGCGCGTACGCCACCCTCGCGAACGGGGGCCGGCGCGTGGACGGCTCCCTCTTCGGCGACCGGCCGCGGGTCGTCGAGCGGGTGGAGCGAATCCGCTCCGGCCGGGTGGAGGAGAACGCCCCCGTGCCCAAGCAGGTGCTCGACCCCGGGCACGCGGACGCGATCACCGCCGTCCTCGAGCACGTCGTGCGCTTCGGGACGGGGCGGCGGGCGGCCGTCCCCGGCGTGCCGGTCGCCGGCAAGACCGGCACCACCGACAACTACGGCGACGCCTGGTTCGTCGGCTACACGCCGGACCTCGCGGTCGCCGTCTGGGTCGGCTACCCGGACCGGCTGCGGCCGATGCTCACCGAGTTCGGCGGCGAGCCCGTCACCGGCGGGACGCTCCCCGCGCTCGTCTTCCGCGAGTTCGTGCGCCGCGCGTACGCGGACCGGGAGGAGGTGGGAAGCTTCCGGCCGGCGCCCTTCCTGGGCGGCGTCCCGGCCTGGGTCGTCCGCCGCGGCGGACGCTGGCAGCTCGACAACGGCTCCTGCCGGGGCGCGCGCCAGCTCGTCTACCTGCCCGGCCGCGCCCCCCGGAGGGCCGCGGACTGTAAGCCGAACGAGGTGGCGGTTCCGCTCGTCGTGGGCATGACCGCGGACGGGGCGGCGGCGCGGCTCGCCGAGCAGCCGCTCGGGGCCGAGATCGTCGCCTACGTGCCGGCGAAGCCCGGCCGCCTGCCGGGCGTCGTGGTCGGCCAGGAGCCGCGCTCCGGCGGGCTCTCCGCCCACGACACGGTCAAGCTGTGGGTGTCGAAGGCCGAGCACGGGATCCTGCCCAACCTGGCCGGCTCCGCCTACGAGGACGCGGCCCGGGAGCTGCGCCGGCTCGGCCTGCGGCCGGAGGCGGTGCGCGGGCCGGGCGCCGCCGGGATCGTCGTCAGGCAGTCCCCGCGGCCGGGGGTGGCGGTGCGCCCGGGGATGCGGGTGCTCGTGGTGGTCGGGGACGGCTCACGTACGGGGAGCCGCTGACCGCGTAGCGCCAAGGCAGCTCGGCCGCCTTCCGGATCCCGACCCGCGGGCCCGCGACGACGGGCGGCTCGCCCACGGGCGGCAGGAGCACGAACGGCGGCCGGTCGAGCGGCAGCCCGTCGTGCTCGCCGGTGATGCCGAGCGCCTGCGTCAGCCGGCCGGGCCCGGAGCAGAGCGCGAGCTCGTCGGCGACGCCGCGGCGGGCGCGCATCCGCTCCAGGCCGGCGGTGGGTCGGAGCGCACGCAGGAGCACGGCGGAGCCCACGCCCTCCGGGCCGCAGACGACGTTCGCGCACCAGTGCAGGCCGTAGGAGCGGTACACGTACAGCCGCCCCGGGGGCCCGAACATGGTCGCGTTCCGGCGCCGCGGGCCGGGGAACGCGTGGCTCGCGGGGTCGTCGGGCGCGTACGCCTCGGTCTCCACGATCTCGCCCCCGGCACCGTCCACGAGCAGCGTCCAGCCGAGCAGCGCGCGCGCGGCCTCGTGCACGCTGCCCGCGAGCGTCGCCTCGAGCTCGGGCGTCACTCCTCGAAGAGCTGCGGGTGCTGGAGGGCGGGCCGCCGGCGCCGGCGCGGGGAGGCCGCGGAGGAGAGCGCCCGCTCGAGCTCGCCCAGGATCGTCTGCTCCGTCCGGGACGCGACGAGCGGCTCGGCGATCCCCTCCACCCACACGCGCGTCCGCCGCCCGTGCCCGCGCTCGCCGCCGGTGATCGGCTCGAGCGCGTAGATCTTGTCCGCCCGCACCCACTTGCCGAAGCCGAGGAAGATCATGCGCCCCGGGCCCACGCCCGGATTATCGCCCGCGCAGGGCGGTGTCGAGCGAGCGCACGAGGAAGCCGTAGAAGCGGCCGAGGTCGCGGAGGTCGTCGAGGTCGGCGGCGGGGATCGCGTGGTCGAGCGTGCGGGTGACGGTGAGGCGGCCGCGGGGGACGGCGGCGGCGAGCGCCCGTGAGTGGGCGAGCGGAAAGTACTTGTCCCGCGGCGCGGAGGCGAGCTCGACGGGGGCCTCGATCCGCGCCGCCGCGTGGATCGGGGAGAGGCCGTCGATCCGCCGGCGGACGTCCTCCGGCAGGCGGGCGTAGAGCGCCTCGAAGCGCTCGGGGTCGCGGTTCGCGAGCAGGTCGAGGACGGCCGGCAGCGCGCCGCCGCCCTCGGGCCGCGGCCAGCCCTCGAGGGCGCCGAGCGGGGCGTCCGCGTCCGGGTGCACGCGGCGGAGGCGGTCGAGCAGCTCGTCCCGGGCGGCGCCCGCGGGCAGCCCGGCGAGGAGCGAGCGCGCGACGACGAGGCCGACGAACGGGTCGGGTCGGAACCGGCGCGGCCCTCCGTCCGCCGCGGTGGTGGCGGTGGTCGCGGCCCGGATCACGTCGACGAGGTCGGCGTAGGGGGCGATGCCGGCGACGAGGGTGGCTCGGCCGGCAAGCTCCGGGCGCTCGGCGGCGAGCAGGGCGACGGTGGCGCCGACGGAGACGCCCGCGAGGGCGACCGCGCCTCCCCCCTCCGCCGCGG
>DATLYU010000186.1:0-4462 GCA_035574435.1 Gaiellaceae bacterium
CTCGCCGACCCGCTGCGGCCCGAGGCGGCGAGCGCGGTCGCCGCCGCGCGCGAGCTCGGCCTCCGCGTGCGCATGCTGACCGGCGACCACCCGTCCACCGCGCGCGCGATCGGACGGCGGCTCGGGCTCGCGGACGAGGAGGTCGTCGCCCGGGCGACGCCCGCGGACAAGCTCGCGCTCGTTGAGGAGCTCGTGCGCGCCGGCGAGGTGGTCGTGGTGACGGGCGACGGCGTCAACGACGCGCCCGCGCTGCGCCGGGCGCACGTCGGCGTGGCCATGGGGCGGGGCGGGACGCAGGCCGCCCGCGAGGCGTCCTCCATCGTGCTCACGGACGACAACTTCGCGACCATCGTGGCCGCGGTGCGGGAGGGCCGCCGGATCGCCGGCAACATCCGCTCCTTCCTCGCCTTCCTCCTCTCCGCGAACGTGGGCGAGGTCGTGCTCTTCGCCGCCGCCGTGGCCGCCGGCCTGGGCCCGCCCCTCACGGTCGTGCAGGTCCTGACCGTCAACCTCCTGACCGACGGGCCGCCCGCGATCGCCCTGGCGCGCGACCCGGCGGGCCTCGGCGCCTTCCGGCCCGGGGCGCTCCGGCACCTGCTGGGCCGCGGGCTCGCCGGGGCGCTGCTCGCCGTCGGCGTCGCGGTCGGCGGCGCGGCGCTGGCCGCGTTCCTCGTCGTGCGCGAGCTGCGCCCGGAGGCGGCGCAGACGGCCGCGTACGCCACCGTCGCGCTGGCCGAGCTCGTCTTCGTCTTCTCCTGCCGGGCCGAGCGCGAGGCGGCGTGGCGGCTGCCGCGCAACCCGCACCTGGAGCTGGCGGTCGCCGCCTCGCTCGCCGTTCTCGTGGCCACGCTTTACGTGCCGGCGCTGGGCGGGCCGTTCGGCACCGTGCCGCTGGGGCTCCGGGAGCTCGCGGTCGTCCTCCCGCTGGCCGTCCTCCCGGCGCTCGTGGCCGAGCTCTGGAAGGCCGTGGCCCGCGCCGACCGTGGCGCCGGGCTGCGTCGGGAGCCCCGGCTAAGCTGACCTCCTGAGCAGCGTCGCGGAACAGCCGCTCCACCGGGCCCTGGGCCTGACCGACGAGGAGCACGAGCGCATCCACGCCCTGCTCGGCCGCGCGCCGAACCACTTCGAGCTCGCCGTCTTCTCGCTCCTGTGGTCGGAGCACTGCGGGTACAAGCACTCCGCGCCCCTGCTGCGCCGGCTGCCGAGCGCGGGCGCGCGGGTGCTGCAGGGGCCGGGGGAGAACGCGGGCGTGCTCGACCTGGGGGACGGGTTGGCGGTCGCGTTCAAGGTCGAGAGCCACAACCACCCGAGCGCGGTGGAGCCCTTCCAGGGCGCCGCGACCGGCGTGGGCGGGATCCTGCGCGACGTGGTGGCGATGGGGGCCCGCCCGGTCGCCCTCCTCGACGGCCTGCGCTTCGGCGAGCCGGGGCACGCCTTCTCGCGCGCCGTCGGCGGCATCTCCGCGTACGGCAACTCGGTCGGCGTGCCGACCGTGGGCGGCGAGGCCGTCTTCGACGAGGCCTACCGCGACAACTGCCTGGTCAACGCCATGTGCGTCGGCCTCCTCCCGAGCGACCGCGTCACCCGCTCGGCGGCGACCGCGGCCGGCCACCTCGTCCTCCTCTACGGCGCGACCACCGGACGGGACGGGATCGGCGGCGCCTCCGTGCTCGCGAGCCAGGAGCTGGACGAGGAGGCCGCCGACAAGCGCCCCTCGGTGCAGATCGGCGACCCCTTCACGGGCAAGAAGCTGATCGAGGCCTCCGTCGAGCTCGTCCGCGCCGGGCTCGTCGAGTCGCTGCAGGACTGCGGCGCCGCGGGGCTGGCCTCCGCGCTCTCCGAGATGGCGGCCGAGTACGGGATCGACGTGCACCTCGACCGCGTCCCGCTGCGCGACCCCGGCCTCGAGCCGTGGGAGGTGATGATCTCGGAGAGCCAGGAGCGGATGGTCGCGATCGTGCGCCCGACCATGCTCGAGGCGGTGGAGCAGGTGCTCGAGCGCTGGGAGCTCCACCACGCGGTCGTAGGGGAGGTGACGGACGGCGGCCTCCTGCGCGCGTACTGGAAGGGCGAGACGGTGGGCGAGATCCCCGCCCGGCTGCTGACGGACGAGTGCCCGCGCTACGAGGTTGCGCGCCGGCCGCGGCCCGCCTCCCCGGAGCCCGAGCTGCGCGAGCGCCCGCAGCCGGCGGACGCGCTCCTCGCCCTCCTCGCCTCTCCCAACCTGCGCAGCCGGGCGTTCGTGTACCGCCGCTACGACCAGCTCGTCGGCTCGCGCACCGTGCGCCGGCCCGGCCTGGACGCGGCCGTGCTGCGCCTGCGGCCCTCGCTGCGCGGGCTCGCGGTCACGCTCGACGGCCAGGGGCGCATCGCCCGCCTGGATCCCTTTGCCGGCGGCGCGCTCGCGGTCCTCGAGGCGGCCCGCAACGTCGCCTGCGCGGGCGGAGAGCCGCTCGGGATCACCGACTGCCTGAACTTCGGCAACCCGGAGAGGCCGGAGGTCGGCTGGGAGCTCGCCGAGGCGATCGAGGGCATGGCCGCGGCCTGCGAGGCGCTCGGCCTGCCCGTCGTGTCCGGGAACGTCTCGCTCTACAACGAGACGAACGGGCGCGCCATCCACCCGACGCCGGTCGTCGGCTGCGTCGGGCTGGTGGAGGACGTCCGTCGCGTCCCCAGGGGCTGGCGCGAGGGCGACGCGGTCTTCGTCGGGGAGGCTTCGCCCGTCTCGCTCGCAGGCTCCGAGTACCAGGCGCTCTTCGGCACCGTGGGCGGGACGCCCGCCGAGCTCGACCTGGCACGGGAGGCCGCCCTCGTCGCGTTCCTGTGGCACGCGGCCCCGGACGCGACGCTCGTCCACGACGCGTCCGAGGGCGGGCTCGGCGTGTGCCTGGCCGAGGCCGCGCTCCACTCCGGTCTCGGGGCCCGGCTCCAGCTGCCCGACGATCCCGTCGAGCTGTTCGGGGAGACGGGCGGCCGCGCGGTCCTCGCCTGCCCGCCGGAGCGCGCCGAGGAGTGGGCCGCCCTCGCGAGCCGCTTCGGCGTCGCCCTCCGGCGGCTCGGCACGGCCGGAGGCGATACCCTGCTCGGCGTGGGGCTTGCCGACCTGCGGCGGGCCTGGGAGGGCAGCGCTCTCTGATGTGTGGCGTCTTCGGCATCCGGTCCGGAGAGCGGGACGTGTCGCGTCTCGCGTACTTCGGCCTCTTCGCGCTCCAGCACCGCGGCCAGGAGTCCGCGGGCATCGCGGTCTCCGACCGCGGACGGGTGACCGTCCTGCGCGACCTCGGCCTCGTCGCCCAGGTCTTCGACGAGCAGCAGCTCCAGGCGCTCCCCGGGGAGATCGCGATCGGGCACACCCGCTACTCGACGACCGGCGCCAACCGGTGGGCGAACGCGCAGCCGCTCGTCCACCACGGGCGCGCGCGCACGGTCGCGCTCGGCCACAACGGCAATCTCGTGAACGTGGAGGAGCTGCGCGCGGAGCTGCTCGCGGACGGCGTGCGGCTCGCCTCCGGCTCGGACTCCGAGCTCATCGCCGCCCTCGTCGCAGCCGATCCCGCTCCGCTCCCGCAGGCGGTCGCCTCCGCCATGCGGCGGCTCGAGGGCGCCTACTCGGCGACCGCGGTCGCCGACGACACGCTCGTCGCCTTTCGCGACCCGCACGGCTTCCGCCCGCTCGTCCTCGGCCGCCTGGGCGAGGACTGGGCGGTCGCCTCCGAGACGTGCGCGCTCGACCTGATCGGCGCCGAGCCGGTGCGGGAGGTGGCGCCGGGCGAGGTCGTGTGGGTGGACGGCGACGGCCTGCACGCCACGCAGGCGCTCCCGGCCGGGCGCGCGGCGCTCTGCATCTTCGAGCACGTCTACTTCGCGCGCCCCGACTCGCGGGTGGCGGGAGTGGAGGTGCACGGCGCCCGCGTGCGCATGGGCGAGCGGCTCGCGCAGGAGGCGCCGGTCGAGGCCGACCTCGTCATCGGCATCCCCGACTCCGGCACGCCGGCCGCGATCGGCTACTCGAAGGCCTCCGGGATCCCGTTCAACGAGGCGCTGATCAAGAACCGCTACGTCGCGCGCACGTTCATCCAGCCCGACCAGGCGATGCGCGAGCAGGGGATCCGGCTCAAGTTCAACCCCCTGGACGAGGTGGACGGCAAGCGGATCGTGGTCGTGGACGACTCCATCGTCCGCGGGAACACGATGCGCCAGCTCGTGCAGATGCTCGCGGGCGCCGGCGCGGCCGAGGTGCACGTGCGCATCTCCTCGCCGCCGGTCGTCTCGCCCTGCTTCTACGGGATCGACATGGCCGACGAGGACGAGCTCGCGGCCGCGCACCGCTCGGTCGAGGAGATGCGCGAGCTCATCGGCGCCACCTCGCTCGCCTACCTCTCGGTGGAGGGGATGCAGGAGGCGACCCTCCTGCCGGAGGACGCGGTCTGCCGCGCCTGCTTCACGCGCCAGTACCCGACGC
>DATLYU010000187.1:0-3715 GCA_035574435.1 Gaiellaceae bacterium
CGTCCGCGTCCAGGACGGCGGCGCGGCGCACCTGCGAGGAGAGCTCCCTGAGCTCGGCGAGTGCCTGGGCGGCGTCCATCGCCGCCCGACGCTACCAGGCAGATCCGCCCGGGGCGGCGCCGGCCGGCATGCCTCAGGGCAGGCAGTGCACGGTCGCCCGGAGCGCCCGCGCCGCCCGCGCGCGGTGGGAGTGCTCGGCCTTCCACGCGTTCCCCAGCTCGGCGACGGTACGCGTCTCCCCGAGCGGGACGAAGATCGGGTCGTAGCCGAAGCCCTCGCTGCCGCGCGGGGCCTCGGCGATCGTGCCCTCGAGCGTCCCCGTCGCGCGCAGCTCGCGGCCCTCCGGCGAGACGGCGACGAGCTCGCACACGTAGCGCGCGCGGCGGTCGTCCACGCCGGCGAGCTCCTCGAGCAGCCGGGCGACGCCGTCCTCGGCCCAGCGGGCCGAGTGGACGCCGGGCCGGCCGCCGAGCGCGGCCACCTCGAGCCCGGAGTCCTCGCCCGCCACCCAGGCGTCGGGAGGGGCGTGCCGGCGCCCGTGGCGGGCCTTGCTGCGCGCGTTCTCGACGAACGTGTCGCCCTCCTCGGCCGGCTCGTCGGGCGCGGCGAGCGGCTCCACCGTCCAGCCGGGGAGCGCCTGCCGCAGCTCGCGCAGCTTGTCCGGGTTGCGGGAGGCGAGGACGAGCCTCACGGCCGGGGCGCGGCCGCAGCCTCGCGCTGTGCGGCCGTGAGCTCCTCGATCCCCGCCGCCGCCAGGTCGAGCAGGCGGTCGAGCAGCTCGCGCGAGAAGGGCTCGCGCTCGGCGGTCGCCTGCACCTCGACCAGCGCGCCCTCGCCCGTCGTGACGACGTTCATGTCCGTCTCCGCGGTCGAGTCCTCGACGTAGTCGAGGTCGAGGACCGCCTCCCCGTCCACGATGCCGACGGAGACGGCGGCCACCGAGCCGCGCAGCGCCTTGGCCAGCCCGAAGCGGTCGAGCGCGCGGCTGGCCGCGATCCAGGCGCCGGTGATGGCGGCGCAGCGCGTGCCGCCGTCCGCCTGCAGGACGTCGCAGTCGAGCCAGAGCGTGCGCTCGCCGAGCGCCTCGAAGTCGGCGACGGCGCGCAGCGCGCGCCCGATCAGGCGCTGGATCTCCACCGTGCGCCCGTCCGGGCGCCCCCGCGTCACGGCCCGCGGGGTGCGCTCGCCGGTGGAGGCCGGGAGCATGGCGTACTCGGCCGTCATCCAGCCCTGGCCCTTGCCGTACAGCCAGCGCGGGACGCCGTCCTCGATGGTGGCCGTGCAGAGGACGATCGTCTTCCCCTGCCGGTAGAGCACCGAGCCGTGGGGCTGCTCGAGGTAGTCCACCTCGATCGCGAGCGGACGGAGCTCGCCGGGCCGGCGGCCGTCCGTCCTCATGCCGCCGCGGCCTCCAGCGCGGCCACCGCGACGCGCTCCGCGCGGGCGATGGGGAGCTGCAGGAAGCGCTGCCCCATCTCCCGGAACCCGTCCGGGTCGCCGGTGGTGAGGAAGCGGTAGGTCCCCGCGCGGCCCGCTTCGTTCTCGATCCCCTTGCGTGCGAGCGTCTCCGCCACCTCGCGCGCCGTCTCCTCCGCCGAGAAGACGAGCGTCACGCCGCGCCCGAAGACGCGCTCGAAGACACGGCGCACGAGCGGGTAGTGCGTGCAGCCGAGGATCACGGTGTCCACGCCCGCCTCCTGGAGCGGCCGGGCGTACTCCCGCACCGCGGTCGCGGTCGCCTCGCCGAAGGGGTCCTCGCCCTCGATCAGGGGGACGAGCCGCGGGCAGGCGACCGCGGTCACCTCCACGCCGGCGTCGAGCGCGCGCACGAGCTCGACGTAGCGACCGCTCGCCACCGTCGCCTCGGTGGCGAGGAGCCCGACGCGCCGGTTGCGCGTGGCGAGCACCGCCGCGTGCGCCTCGGGCGCGAGCACGCCGACCACCGGCACGCTCAGGCGCCGCTGCAGGTCGGGCAGCGCGGCCGCCGTCGCCGAGTTGCAGGCGGCGACCACGAGCTTGACGCCGAGGCCCTCCAGATAGAGCGCGATCTCGGCCGCGAAGCGGCGGATCTCGGCCAGCGGGCGCGGCCCGTAGGGCAGCCGGGCGGCGTCCCCGAGGTAGACGAAGTCCTCGTGCGGGAGGGTGACGAGGCACTCGTGCAGGACGGTGAGCCCGCCCATGCCCGAGTCGAAGACCCCGATCGGGCGCCGGTCCATCCGCGGGATTGTAGGGAGGCTGCCGGGGCGTCTACGCTTCCGCCCGTGCTGAAGGCCCTGCTCGCCGCGCTGGCGGCCGCGCTCCTCCTGCTCGCCGGGGCGGCGCCCGCCTCCACGCTCGCCCGGCAGGAGCTGGCCATCCCGATGAGCGACGGCACGGGCATCGCGGCCACGCTCTACCTGCCGGAGGGGACGCCGCCCGCTGGCGGCTGGCCGGCGCTCGTCTTCCTGCACGGGCTCGCCGGGAACCGCCAGCAGATGAACGCGCTCGTGGAGGGGTTCGGGTTCGCGGACGGGACGTACGCCGTCCTCACCTTCGACGCCCGCGGGCACGGCGAGTCGGGCGGGCTCGTGACCGTCGACGGGCCGCGCGAGGTCGAGGACGTGCGCGCGCTGCACGCCTGGCTCGCGGCGCGGCCGGACGTGTCCGACACGCGGATCGCAGCCTGGGGCATCTCCTACGGCGGCGGCGCGATCTGGAACTCGCTCGTCGCGGGCGTGCCCTGGGCGGCGGCGGCCACCTTCGAGACCTGGACCGACCTGTACGACGCGCTCCTGCCGCAGGGGCTCGTCAAGTCCGGCCTCGTGGCCGGCCTCGCCGGGTCCATCCCGGAGGCGCGACGCGACCCGTCGCTCGCCGCCGTGCAGGCGGCCGCGTTCGCCGGCAACACGGCGGCGGTGCGCCCGTGGGCGCTCGAGCGCTCGAGCCTCGCCCGCCTGGACGGCGTGACGACGCCGGTGCTGCTCGCCCAGGGGCGCCGCGACTTCCTGTTCGGGATCGACCAGGGGTCGCGGGCGTTCCAGCGCCTGCGCGGCCCGAAGGCGCTGTACATCGGGCTGCACGGGCACGCGCCCTCCACGTTCCCTGCTGCGGACACCCCGCTGCTCATGACTCGCGTCCGCGAGTGGTTCGACTGCCACCTGGGCGTGCGCACGTGCACGCCGCCCACCGGCGTGTTCGTCTCGCCCGAGCGCTTCGCCGGCCAGCTGGCGCAGAGCGCCGCCCTGCCGCGGACGCGCACGTCCACCTTCGCCCTCCCCGGCGTGACGACGTTCGCGCAGCGCGGCAAGGCCGTCCGCCGGACGGCGCGGCTGAGCCGGGCGCTCGAGGTCTTCGGCGCGCCCACCGTGGAGGCCTCGATCGCGGCGAGCGGCGGCTGGTCGCGGCTCGTGGCGGTGCTCAGCGCACGCGTCGCCGGGCGCGAGGTCGTGGTCAGCGCCGGCGGCGTCCCCGTGCAGCAGGGCGCGCGCAAGGTCGCGATCCGCCTGATCGACCAGGCGACCTTCCTGCCCCGCGGCACGCGGCTCACGCTCACGCTCGCGTCGGCCTCGACCGCGCAGAGCCCGTCGAACCTCCTCTACCTCGACCTGCCCATGGCCGCGGGCGCGCGCGTGCGCGTCGGCACCGTCGTCCTCAAGCTGCCGGTCCTGCGCACGCCCGTCACGCGATGAGCGGCCGGCTCGCGCTCGCCGCGCTCCTCGCCCTCGCGGCGGGCGCG
>DATLYU010000188.1:0-20184 GCA_035574435.1 Gaiellaceae bacterium
GGGCGCGCTCGCCTCGGGCGCCGGCGCGGGGAGCGCCGCCGACCCGGGCGTCACACCGACCTCCGTCCTGCTCGGCGGCACGGTGCCGCTCTCCGGCGAGGCGGCCGCGTTCGGCACGGTCGGGGCGGGCGCGCGCGCTTACTTCGACTACGTGAACGCGAAGGGCGGCGTGCACGGGCGGAGGATCGAGTACCGCACGTACGACGACCAGTACAACCCGGCGGCGACCGTGCAGCTCACGCGCCGGCTCGTGGAGCAGGACCGGGTGTTCGCGATCTTCAACTCCGTGGGCACGGCCAACAACCTCGCCGTGCGCGACTACCTGAACGCGCAGCGCGTCCCACAGCTCTTCGTGGGCGACGGCTCCCAGGAGATCGGACGGAGCTTCGCGCGCTACCCGTGGACGATGGGCTTCCTCATGAGCTACCGCGGCGAGGGCAACGTGTACGGCCAGAACCTCGTGCGCACGCGACCGCGCGCCCGCGTGGCCGTCCTGTACGAGAACACCGAGCTGGGCCGCGACATGCTGACGGGCCTCACCCGCGCGGTCGCGGGCAGGGGGCCGCGCGTGGTCGCGCGCGAGTCGTACGAGTTCACGGGCGCGGACGTGTCCTCGCAGGTCGCGCGCCTGAAGGCCTCGGGCGCGGACACGCTCATGCTCTTCGCGACGCCGAAGTTCTTCATCCAGGCGGTGACCGCGACCCACAAGCTCGGCTGGAAGCCGCAGCTCTACGTCGCCTCGGTCTCCATCGAGCCGGGGATCATGGGCATCGCCCGCTTCAACGCGCCCGAGCTCACGAAGGGCGCGCTCTCTATCGCCTTCCTCAAGAACCCGAACGACCCGATCTGGGCGAAGGACCCGGCGGTCGCGCTCTACCGCTCGATCATGCGCCGCTTCCATCCCTCCGGGCGCGCGAGCGACGTGTACCACTGGTACGGGATGACCGTGGCCTGGACGATGGTGGAGACGCTGCGCAAGGCCGGCCGCAATCTGACGCGGGCGGGCCTGCTGCGCGCCGCGCAGAGCCTCGACCTGCCCGGCAACCCGTTCCTGCTCCCCGGGATCCGGATCACGACCTCGAAGACGGACTACCGTCCGCTCGAGCACGTGTACCTGTACCGCTACGACAACAAGGAGTGGGTGCGCGCGAGCGGGCTCCTGCACGCCCGCGGCTAGCGCTCACGAGCCGGCAAGGGCAGCCGCGGCCGCGGAGGCCAGGACGCGCGCGGCCGCGGGCTCCTCGCCCGCAGGCGGCGCAGGCTGGCGGCCCGTGAGCCCGGCGTGGACGACGAGCGCGGCGAGGAGCGTGCCGCGCTCGCTCGGATGGAAGCCGTCCGGCCCGTACAGCCCGAGCTCCGGATCCCGGCGCAGCGCCTCGCGCCACGCCGCTCCCGCGGGCAGGAGCAGCGCACCCGACGCGCGGGCGGCGCCCGCGTACGACGCGAGCACGGCGGGAAACGCGGCCGCACGCTGCGTCTCCGGCCAGACCTGGAGCAGCGCCGGCCGGGCGCCGGCGGCCCGGACCGCGTCTGCCCAGCGCCGGGCCCACCGCCGCAGGTGCGAGCGGCTCGCCGGGAGCGAGGACGGGCCCTGCTGGAGGACGACCGCGTCCCAGCCCGCGCGCGCGAGCGACGCGCGGGCTCCCGTCTCCCGCCAGTGCTCCTCCAGGCTCACCCCGCCGGGAGCGACCGCCTCCACCGCGATCGGGCCCCCGCCCGCCCGCTCGGCGAGGCGCGCAACCGCCGCTGGGAGGTCGTTCGCGGCGGTCAGGCTGTTCCCGACGAAGAGGACGCGGAGGGCGGGCGGGCGGTCGGCGACGGAGCTTCCGCCGCACCCGGCCGCAGCGAGGAGCGCGGCGACGGCGAGCGTGATCGGCGCCCCCGCGCGCATCGCGCGATCGTAGGGCCCTGCGCGAGCCGCGTGTGCAAGACTCGCCGCGAGACGACTCACTCGCAGACAGAGGAGGGCACGACATGAGAGCACGGATCTGGACGGTGGCCGCGGCGCTCGGTCTCGCCGCGGCGCTGGTCGCCGTCCCGGCTGCGCTCGCCGCGTACGGATCCCCGCAGCTCGAGATCCGGCAGGCGGGCAGCGCCACCACCGTCAAGGCCTCGCAGAGCCCGGACGACGACGCGACCGCGGCCGTACGCATCCTCGCGCCCGCGGGGACGCAGCTGACGACCACGCAGGCGCCCGGAACGGTGCTCGGCACCGTGCGCGCGCTCGTCGTCGCGACGCAGCTCGCCAACTCGCAGCTCCCGATCGAGGGGCAGGTCGTCGTGGCCGCGCCCGGCCAGGTCCCCGCGCAGGTGGTGAGCGCCTGCGTCGGCCCCGCCACCCCGGCGGCCGTCTGGCTGCTCGCCCTGAGCGCAGCAGGCCAGCAGCTCAGCGTGCCGATGTTCGTCCTCGCCAACCCGGTCACCATCGCGGTGTGCCTGCCGCACCCGAGCCAGGCGACGTTCGGGGCGAAGCTGATCAGCGCCGAGTTCAGCGTCAACGGCGTCTTCAGCCCGGTTCCGCTCGGGGCGTGGATCTCGCTCTGGGTGCCGTACGACGCGGCCGGCGCCGTCAACGTCGCAGGCACCGTCGCCGCGCCGGCGGCGGTCGCGCCGGGCGCGGTCACGGCGGCCGCCCGGCGGCAGGGTCAGGGGGCGATCGTCACCGGGCGAGTCACCCAGGCAGGCCAGCCGCGCGGCGGCGTCACGGTGGTCGTCTTCGGCGGCACGACCCGCAGCGCGCTCCGGCGCCTCGGCTCGGTGAAGGCGAACGCGGCCGGCAGCTACACGTTCCGGGCGAAGCGCGGGACGTTCTTCCGCGCGCGCGCGGTCGCCGGCCCGGCCGCGGCGGCGCCGCTGTGCGCGGCCATCGCCTCGCAGCTCGGCGGCGTCCCGTGTGTGAACCCGACCACGACCGGGTTCACGGTGGACAGCCGAGTCGTTCGCAAGCGCTAGCGATCCCGCAGGGTCGGCGTCAGGCACCATCCGGGGCCTGACGCCGATCCGCCTGGGCATCTGCAGCTTCGCCGACGAGGGCCTCCTCACGCACTGGTACCCGCGCGGCGTCTCCACCCCGAAGGCGCGGCTCGCGTACTACGCGGAGCGCTTCGACACGGTGGAGGTGGACTCGCCCTACTACCACCTCCCCGATCCGGCGGTCGCCGGGCGCTGGGCGCAGCGCACGCCGCCCGCGTTCGTCTTCCACGTCAAGGCGCACGCCTCGATGACGCACCACGCGGAGGCCGAGCAGGCGCAGGCCTTCGCCGAGTTCCGGGCCTCGCTGCGGCCGCTCGAGCTCTCCGGGAAGCTGCGCGGCGTCCTCCTCCAGTACCACCCGCGCTTCGTAAAGTCGGCCGGGGCGCTCGCCGAGCTCGCGCGCGTGCGCGAGCTCCTCCACCCGCTCGTGCCGCTCGTGGAGTTCCGGCACCGCTCCTGGTTCGAGGAGGACGAGCGGGCGGCGACGCTCGCGTTCCTCGAGCGCCACGGCCTCGCGCACGTGTCGGTGGACGCGCCTCGCACGCGCGCCTCGAACGTCGTCCCGGTCGTCGTCGCGGCCACGCACCGGGTCGCGTACGTGCGCTTCCACGGGCGCAACGCGAAGACCTGGAACATCAGGGCCAGGCGCTCCTCCGAGCGCTTCGACTGGATGTACCGCGCGGAGGAGCTCGCGGAGTGGGTGCCAGCCCTGCGCACGCTCGCCGCCCAGGCGGACGAGGTGTACGCCATGTTCAACAACAACCGTGACGACTTCGCGCCGCGCAGCGCCGCGCTCCTGCGCGGCCTGCTGGACGAGGCCGGCCTGCCGGCGACGGGCGGTCTGGAGCCGCCGCCGCGCGCGCCGACGCTCTTCTAGATTGCGCGCGATGCGCGTGCTCTCCGTGACCCACGGGCCGACCGTTCCGGGCGGAGTCTTCGACGAGGTCGCGATCGCCGCCGGGCACGAGCTCGAGCGCTGGTCGGTTCCGGACGGCGACCCTCCGGCGTCTCCGGGCAGCTACGGGGCGGTGATGGTCTTCGGCGGCTCCATGCACCCCGACGAGGACGAGCGCTTCCCCTGGCTCGAGCGCGAGGCCGCCTTCCTGCGCGAGGCGCTCGCGGAGGGCGTGCCCGCGATCGGCGTGTGCCTCGGCGCGCAGCTCCTCGCCCGCGCGGGCGGAGGGCGGGTGCGGCCGGCCGCCGAGCCCGAGATCGGCTGGCTCGCCGTCGAGCTCACGGACGCCGGCCGGGACGACCCGGTCCTGTCCGCGCTCGGCTCCGCGGCACAGGCGTTCCAGTGGCACCGCTACACGTACGACCTCCCGCCGGGCGCGGTCGAGCTCGCGCGGAGCCCGGTCTGCACGCAGGCCTTCCGGCTCGGGAACGCGTGGGGGCTGCAGTTCCACGCCGAGGTGACGCTGCCCATGCTGCGCGCCTGGGCGGAGGAGGACCCCGACGACCTCCCCGGGCCCGCGGAGGAGCTGCTGGCCGAGTCGGAGCGGCGGATCGCCGCCTGGAACGCGCAGGGCCGGGAGCTCGCGGCGCGCTTCCTCGACCTCGCGCAGCAGGCGCGCTCCGGCTAGACGCTCTCGGCCGGGAGCGCGGGGTCGCGCGACCACTCGTGCCAGGAGCCCGCGTAGTTGCGCGCCGCGTAGCCGGCCTGGGCCAGCACCTGGCCCGCGAGCGCCGAGCGGCTCCCGGAGTGGCAGTAGACGACCACCTCCGCGCCCGCGGGCGCGCCCACGAGCTCCCGCACCTCCTCCGCGCTCCCGCAGGCGAGCAGCCGATCGAGCGCGAGGTGGCGCGCGCCGGGCAGGTGCCCCTGGCGCGGGTCGCAGGGGTAGCCGGCCGCGCCCGTGAACTCCGGCTCGCTGCGCACGTCGAGCAGGAGCAGGCCGGGCTCCCCGAGCCGGTCCCGCAGCTCGGAGAGCGTCATCTCCGCCACTGCTCGAGGAAGCCGCGGAGGACGTCCGTGAAGCGGTCCGGCTGCTCCACGCTGGGCAGGTGACCGGCGCCGGGGAAGACGTGGAGCGAGCCGAGGAGCGCGCTCTCGGCGAGCGCCTCGGCCTCGGCCACCGGGAGGATCTCGTCGCGGTCGCCGACGCACACGAGCAGCGGCCCGCCGAACGCGGCCACCGTGCCGCTCGCGTCCGGGCGGTCGCGGATCGCCTCCTGGGCGACCGCGAGCTCCTCGGCGGTGGCGTCGGTCTGCGCGTCGGGAGGAGGGCCGGAGCGGCGGATGGTCGCGACGAGCTCGTCCCGCTCCCGCCTGCGCTCCTCGCCGTCCGCGGCCGCGCGCGCGCCCACGAGCACGAGCCCGAGCACGCGTTCGGGGCTGCGCCGCGCGAGGGCGAGCGCCGTGTAGCCGCCCATGGACGCCCCGACCGCGACGAGCGGGCCCGGGACCTCCTCGAGGAGCTGAGCCGCCCATGTCTCCAGCGAGGGGCCGCGCCCGTACAGCCGTGGGGCGACCGGCTCGAAGCCGGCCTCGCGCAGCGGGCCGAGCTGCGGCTCCCACATGCGCTCGTCGAGCGGCCAGGCGTGCAGGAGCAGGATCGTCACGCGCGCTCCACCCGCACGGCGCCCGCGAGCTCCGGTGCGTCCGCCCAGCCGTGGCCGGCGCCCTCGATCCCGAGCACCTGCGCGAGCGCGACGAGCAGCTCGGGGCCGGGCGGGAGCTCGGCGGGCGTGGCGGCGGTGCGGGCGACACGCCGGACCTCGCCCGGCTCCGCCCCCGTCAGCCGCGAGACGACGGTTGGGTTGGCGTTGAGCCCGACCACGTCCCCGGGCGGGAGCGGCCCGTAGTACTCCGGCACGGACAGGTACTCGTCCAGCACGCGGCCGCGCTCGAAGAGCACCATGCGCACGAGCTCGCCGCGCTCGAGCCCGAGCAGGACGACGACCGCGCCCAGCCGGTCGGAAAGCTCGCGCGCCAGCCGCCGCAGCATCTCCGGGTTGCGGTCGCAGACGTCGTCGTACACCGTCGTCCAGCCGTTCCGCGGCGGAGCGACGAGCGAGCCGCGGGAGCCGCCCGGGAGCCGCGGGACGAACTGCCGCACCGCCTGCTCGACCGCGCCCTGGTCGTCCGTCTGGATGTGGATGGAGCCGAAGGAGTGGGCGTCCGCCCCGCCCAGGCGCTCTTCGAGCGCGTCCACGGAGCCGGTCATGACCACGACCTCGTCCACGAGCCCCCAGCGGGCGTACACGCTGCGGGCGAGCCGGTTAGCGGCCATCACCTCCAGGTCGAGGCCGGCGATCCCGTCCGCGCGGAAGGCCGCCGCCACCTCGCGCACGAGGCGTGTCGCCACGCCCGCACGCCGCGCATGCGGGCGCACGTAGAGGTCGGTGAGCGTGCCGAAGCGCTCGGAGCGCCGCTTCGCGAGCGCGAAGCCGACCGGGGCGCCGCCCTCGTCCTCGGCCAGGAACGCGTGCCCGGAGGAGACGATGGCGACGACCTCGCCGAGCTCCTCCTCCTCGTCCTCGTCCTCGTACGCGGGCGCGGGGATCTCGGCCATGAGCTCGCGCCAGAGCTCGGCGAGCGCCGCGACGTCGTCCGGGCCAGCCCTGCGCACGGTCACCCGGTCAGCCTCGCCGCCACCAGCAGGACGTGCGCGGACAGATTCTGGAAGGGGGCGAAGCGCTCGCCCAGGGCACGCACCTCGGGGATGGTCATCGGCAGCCCGTCAGCGTAGAAAGTCGAGACCGCCTTGCGCAGCCCGAGGTCGCCGGCCGGCCAGGCCTGCGGCCGGGCCAGGTGGCGGGCGAGGAACCAGTCCGCGCTCCAGCGCCCGATGCCGGGCAGGGCGGTGAGCGCGCGGACGACCTCCTCGTCGGGAAGCCCGGCGAGGGCGTCGAGGTCGAGGTCGGAGCGGGCGAGCGCGAGCACGGAGGCGGCCTTGGCGCGCGAGAAGCCGAGCGCGGTCAGGTCGGCCTCGCGCAGCCGGGCGACGGCCTCCCGCTCGGGGAACGCGTGGGCGACCTCGTGGCGCGCCCCGAAGGCGGCGACGAAGCGGCCGCGGATGGCGGCCGCCGCGCGGAGCGAGATCTGCTGCGTGGTGATCGCGACCACGAGGGCCTCGAAGGGCCGCGGCGTGAGCGGCGGCCGGAAGCCCGCCAGCCTCGCCGCGAGCGGGCCGAGCCCCGGCCGACGCGCCGCCCAGGCCCGGAAGGCGGGCAGGTCGAAGGCGAGGCCGAGCAGCCGCTCGAGCTCGGGCCCGGCCTCCGGACGGGTAGGGCTCGCGCGCACGCCGCCCGGCGCGGGCTCGAGGCGCAGCTCCTCGCCCGCGACCACGCGGTGCAGGCCGCCCTCGTGCCAGACGGTCGCCCCGTCCGTCCCGAAGTCGCGGAAGCGCGACATGGAGAGCGCGAAGTCGTAGGGCTCCGGGACGGCGACGAGCACGCGGCCGCAGTGTGCCCTCCACGAGGAGGAAAGCGAGGGCTGATCAGCCCGCGGCGTCGTCGAGGCGCGCGTCCAGATCGCGGAAGTCCGTGAACGGTTCGAAGGGCAGCGAGCGCGCGGCCAGGTAGGCGGCGAGGCCGTCGCGCGCGAAGACGCGCTCGGCGAGCTGGGAGACGCAGCGGTCGGACGCGCCGTCCCCCACGTACAGGAAGCGGCCGAGGCCCGCGACGGACGCGCGCTTGCAGGGCTCGCCGCACGTCGCGCACGCGGCCTCGTCGCGGAAGAGCGCGCGCCAGCCCTCCGGGCGCGGGTCGAGCCGGTTCGCGCGCACCTCGAGCTCCACGCCCTCGCGCGCGAGCACGGGCTCGATCAGCTCGTGAAAGCCGCTCGAGAGCACGAGCGGGCGCCGGCGCCGGGCGAAGTCCGCGAAGCCCTCGCGGACGCGCACGTGCTCGCGCACCCAGGCGACCACCTCGGCGAGCGGCGCGCGCACGGTCGCGACCTCGAGGGCGATCACCTCGTACAGCGTGAGCCCTCGCCCCAGCCGGCGCTCCGCCGCCTCGTACGCCGACGGGTCGCCGAATGCCTGGAGCAGGAGGTGGAGCCCGTCCACCTCGGTCACCGTGCCGTCCCAGTCGAGGACGACGCGCACGGCTAGGGCGCGACCACGGCGTGCGCGAGCGTCCCGATGGCATCCGCGTCGAGCTCGACGCGCGTGCCCGGCCGGAGGCCGTCCAGGCGCCCCAGCGCCGGGCACGCGAGCAGGTCGCCCGCCCGCAGCACCGTACCCTCGGCCGCCAGCCGGCGCGCCGCCTCCCAGCGGAACCCGGCCCCGCCCAGCTCCGCTCGCGGCTGGCCGTCCACGCGCACCCGGACACGAAGCCCCGCGGGGTCGCAGGCGTCCGCCGTGACCACGAGCGGACCGAGCCCGAGCGCGAAGTCGCGGTCCTTCGGCTCGGGGAGCCCGGAGGCCCGCCACTCGGCGAGCAGCGTGTAGCCGGCGAGCTCCTCGTCCGCCCCGACCACGGCGGCCAGGCGCGCCAGCACCGCCAGGCCGTCCGGGCCCCGTGCGGGCACGGCCGCCTCCGGCGCCGCGATCGCGGCCGGGTTGGCGAACCAGAAGCGCTCCTCGGACTCGAACACGCGCACGGCCGGCGGGTGCAGCACCGGGGCGAGCAGCCGCACGCCGGAGCGCGGGTACACGTCGTGCTCGCGCGCCGCGCCGCCGCCCGTGAAGAACGACTGCAGGGTCTGGGCGGCGAGGTGGATGACACGGTCGTCCTCGACCCGGCCCACCCAGCCGCGCTCCATCGGCCGGCCGAGGGGATGGAACATGCACAGGAGCACCGCTCAGGGCTCCGTGTGCACGACGACGTCGGAGATGCCCGGCACGGCCGTCCGCACCCGCTCCTCGACCGCGCTCGCGCGGCGGTGCGCGGCGGCGAGCGAGCCCTCGCTGCCCAGCCCGACGGTGACGAAGGCGACGAGCCCGTCGTCGGTGCGCACGACGCGGACCTCGCGTGGCGCCTCGCCCGTCTCGCGGCGGACGGCGTCCGCGATGGCGTCCGCGTCCGCCGCCACCTCCTCGCCCGCGGCGGCCTCGGCGAGCGGCTCCAGGTGCGTCTGTACCGCCGCCACCTCTGGCACCGCGGCCAGGATCGCCTCCTCCACCCGCTCGGCCAGGGCGTGCGCCCGCTCCAGGGAGAGGTCGCCCGGGAGCTTGACGTGCAGCGACACCTCCAGTCGGTCGCCCACCTCGAGCACGGCCAGGTTGTGGATCTCCCGCACCTGCGAGACGGAGAGCGCGGCGGCGAGGGCGCGCTCGCGGATCCCGGCCTCCGCCCCGCGCGGCTCCACGTGCACGACGACGTCGATTCCGGGCAGCGCGTCCTCGAGCGCCTCCTCCACGCGGTCGGCGGCCGCGTGCCCCTGCCCGACCGCGGCCCCGGGCGCGACGCCGATGACGACGTCCGCGAAGTGCACGCCGCCTGCCCGGCGCAGCCGCAGGCGGCGGAGCTCCACGGGCGGCTCGAGCCCCGCGAGCGCGCGCCGGGCGACGCGCGTCGCCTCCTCCGGCGAGCGGTCCATGAGCGCGTCCACGTTCTGGCGCACGAGCCGCACCGCGGCCGCGACCACGAGCGCCGAGACGAACAGGGCGGCGAGCGAGTCGCCCTCGGGAAAGCCCGAAGCCGCAGCCACGAGGCCGGCGAGCACGGCGAGCGTGCCCGCGAAGTCGCTCCCGAAGTGGAGCGCGTTCGCGAGCAGCGCCTCGCTCGCGTAGCGGCGCGCGGCGCGCAGGGAGACGACCGTGCGCGAGGCGTCGATCGCGAGCACGGCGGCGATCGCGGCGAAGGTCCACCAGGTCGCGTCCACCTCCAGCTCGAGCACGCCGGCGAGCCGGGCGAGCGCGAGGCCGGCGACGACGAGGCTGACCGCGATCAGGAAGCCGGCCTCGCCCAGCGCGGCGAGGTTCTGCGCCTTCTCGTGCCCGTAGGGGTGGCCGCGGTCGGCCGGCCGGACGGCGACCGAGACGGCGAAGAAGGTGAGGAGCGCGGCCGCGAGGTCGGTGCCGGAGTGCGCGGCCTCCGCGATCAGGCCGAGGCTCCCGCTCGCGAGCCCGGCGGCGAGCTTGATCGCGATCAGCACGCCCGCGGCGACCACCGACACGAGCGCGGTGCGGCGCTGCGGCGACATGGCGCGAAGGCTACGCCGTCCTATGCTCTGGCTCGTGACCTGCCCGCGCTGTGGACGCGAGAACGCGGAGGACGCGCGCTTCTGCTCGGGATGCGGGACGGCGCTCGAGGCCCCGGCCGCCGGACGGGAGGAGCGCAAGGTCGTGACCTGCCTCTTCTGCGACCTCGTCGGCTTCACGACCCGCGCCGAGCGCATGGACCCCGAGGACGTGCGCCGGCTGCTCCAGCCCTACCACCAGCGCGTGCGCTCCGAGCTGGAGCGCTTCGGCGGCACGGTGGAGAAGTTCATCGGAGACGCGGTCATGGCCGTGTTCGGCGCCCCGGTCGCGCACGAGGACGACCCCGAGCGCGCCGTGCGGGCCGCGCTCGCGATCCGCGAGGCCCTCGCCGAGGAGGATGGGCTCGACGTGCGCATCGGGATCACGACCGGGGAGGCGCTCGTCGCCCTCGGCGCCCGTCCCGAGCAAGGCGAGGGCATGGCCTCGGGCGACGTCGTCAACACGGCCGCCCGCCTGCAGGCGGCCGCTCCCGTGAACGGCATCCTCGTCGACGAGACCACCTACCGCGCGACCGAGCGCGCGATCGAGTACGGCGAGCCCGGGGCGGTCGAGGCCAAGGGCAAGGCGGAGCCGGTTCCGGTGTGGGAGGCCCTGCGCGCGCATGCCAGCGTGTCCGTGGAGCGTGTGGGCGGCGCGCCCCTCGTCGGCCGCGAGCGGGAGCTGACGCTCCTCCGCGAGACGCTCGCGCGCGTCGTGCGCGAGCGCGAGCCGCAGCTCGTGACGCTCGTCGGCGTCCCCGGGATCGGCAAGAGCCGGCTCGTGTTCGAGCTCTTCCAGACCGTCGAGACGGGAGAGCACGGCCTCCTCTTCTGGCGCCACGGCCGCTCGCTTCCGTACGGCGAGGGCGTCACGTTCTGGGCGCTCGGCGAGATGGTGAAGGCCCAGGCGGGGATCCTCGAGTCCGACAGCCGCAGCCAGGCGGACGAGAAGCTCCGGCAGGCAGTAGAGCGCTTCGTCGGCGATTCCGCCGAGGCCGCGTGGATGGAGCGACGTCTGCGCCCGCTCGCCGGGCTCGAGGCCGACGACGAGCCGGGCGACCGGCGGGAGGAGTCGTTTGCCGCCTGGCGCCGCTTCCTCGAGGCGATCGCCGACGACCGGCCGCTCGTGCTCGTCTTCGAGGACCTGCACTGGGCCGACGAGGCGCTGCTCGACTTCGTGGAGTACCTCGTGGACTGGGCGGGCGGCGTCCCGCTGCTCGCCCTCTGCACGGCGCGCCCGGAGCTGCTCACCCGCCGGACGGGGTGGGGCGGCGGCAAGGTCAACTCCTCGACGATCCTGCTCTCTCCGCTCTCGGACGAGGAGACGAGCAGGCTCCTCCACTCGCTGCTCGGGCGCGCGGCCGTGGACGTCGACCTGCAGGCGCGCCTCCTCGAGCACGCGGGCGGCAACCCGCTCTACGCCGAGGAGTTCATCCGCATGCTCGCCTCGCGGCCCGACGAGGTCGTCCTCCCGGAGACCGTGCAGGGCATCATCGCCGCCCGCCTGGACACGCTCCCGGCCGAGGAGAAGCACCTGCTCCAGGACGCCGCGGTGCTCGGGCGCATGTTCTGGCTGGGAGCGCTCGGCGGCGAGCGCTGGACGGTCGAGGAGCGGCTGCACGCGCTCGAGCGAAAGGGCTTCGTCAGTCGCCAGCGCCGCAGCTCGGTCGCCGGGGAGAGCGAGTACGCCTTCCGGCACGCGCTCGTCCGCGAGGTTGCGTACGAGCAGATCCCTCGCGCCCGCCGTGCGGAGAAGCACCTCGCCGTGGCGGAGTGGATCGAGTCGCTCGGTCGCCCCGACGACCACGCCGAGATGCTCGCCCACCACTACGCGTCGGCGCTCGAGTACGCCCGGCTGACCGGAGCCGAGACCGAGGCGCTCGCCGAGCGCGGCCGGGTCGCCCTCCGCGATGCCGGCGACCGCGCCCGCGCGCTCGGTTCGTTCTCCGCCGCCGCCCGCTACTACGAGCTCGCTGGCGAGCTCTGGCCGGAGGACGACGGCGGGTGGCCGGCTCTCCTGCTCCGCCTCGCCCGCATGCACCAGCTCGTCGGAGACGGGCGGCAGGAGGCGTCGCTCGAGCGAGCGCGGGAGGCCGCGCTCGCCGCTGGACAGGTCGACCTCGCCGCCGAGGCGGACGCGCTGCTCGCGGAGGTCTTGTGGTTCCGCGGCGACCACGACCGCTCCTCCGCGCACCTCGAGCGCGCGCACGAGCTCGTGCGCGCGCAACCGCTCACGCCCGCGAAGGCGCACGTGCTGGCCCAGGTGTCGCGGCGGACCATGCTCGCGGGCGCGGGCGAAGAGGCGATCGAGCTGGGCCGCCAGGTGATCGCCATGGCGCGCGAGCTCGGACTGGCCGAGCTGGAGGCGCACGCGCTCACGAACATCGGAACGGCGAGGGTGAACGCCGGCGACCGCGGGGGCTTGGCGGACCTCGAGCGAGCGATCGAGGTGGCGGGCGCGGCCGGGGCCTCCGAGCTCGGGCGCGCCTGGAACAACCTCGCCGTCTCGGTCTGGGTGCTCGGCGACCTGCGCCGTGCGCTGGAGCTCGTGCGCGAGGCGGTGCGCCAGGCCGAGCGCTTCGGTCTCGCCGACCTGCACCGCTTCTCGTCCAACGTCGAGCTCTGGCTCCTGTGCCGGATGGGGCGGTGGGACGAGGCGCTTCCGCACCTGGACGAGTTCGTCGCGGCGTGCGAGGCCGGTCGGTCCCACTACCAGGAGGGGGGCGTGCGGCTCCGCCGCGCCTCCATCCGCCTCGCGCGCGACGACGTCGACGGCATGCTCGAGGACGTCGGGAAGGTCGTGGCGCTCGCGAAGGCCGCGATCGACCCGCAGCAGCGCGTCCCGTGGTTCTTCGAGTCGGCTCGCCTGCTCGCCGAGATCGAGCGCCGCGAGGAGGCGGCGGCGCTCGCCGCCGAAGGTCTCGCGGGCGGCTACGAGTCGTGGGCCGACATCGAGCTCGCCTTCGTCGCGGACGAGCTGGGGTGCGCCGAGGAGCTCGCCCAGCGGCTCGGCCGCCCGCCGCGCACGAGCTGGACCCGAGCGTCGGAGGCGCTGGTGCGGCGGGACTTCGTTTCCGCGGCCGATCTGCTCCACGAGATCGGCGCCCTCGAGGCGGAGCCGCTCGCCCGCCTGCAGGCCGCTGTCGCCCTTGCCGCGGCCGGCCGCCGGGCGGAGGCCGACGAGCAGCTCGAGCGCGCGCTCGCGTTCTGGCGAAGCGTGCGCGCGACGCGCTACCTGCGGAAGGCCGAGGCGCTCCTCGGCGACGCGTCAGAGGTTCCCGCGTAGCGCCTGCTCGCGCTCGATCGCCTCGAACAGCGCCTTGAAGTTCCCGAGGCCGAAGCCGCGGGAGCCGTGCCGCTCGATCACCTCGAAGAACAGGGTCGGCCGGTCCTGGACGATCTTGGTGAAGAGCTGGAGCAGGTAACCCTCCTCGTCGCGGTCGGCGAGGATGCCGAGCCGGCGGAGGTCGTCCCAGTCCTCTTCGATCTCGCCCACCCGCTCGCGGACGATCTCGTAGTAGGTGTCCGGGGTGGAGATGAAGAGCACGCCGTGCTCGCGCAGCGCGGCCACCGTGCGCACGATGTCCTCGGTCTGCAGGGCGATGTGCTGGACGCCCGGGCCGCCGTGGAACTCGAGGTACTCCTCGATCTGGCTCTTGCGCTTGCCCTCCGCCGGCTCGTTGATCGGGAACTTGATCTTCCCCTGCCCGTCCGTCATCACCTTGGACATGAGCGCCGAGTACTCGGTGGAGATGTCCTCGTCGGAGAAGTGGACGAGCTGCTGGAACCCGAGCACGCGCTCGTAGAACTCCACCCACTCGTTCATGCGGCCGAGCTCGACGTTGCCGACCACGTGGTCGATCGCGATCAGCCCGACGCCCGGCGCGGGGACGCCGTTCGGGGACACCGAGCGGTAGCCCGGCAGGTACGGCCCCTCGTACTGCGAGCGGTTGACGAAGGTGTGGACGTTCTCGCCGTAGGTCGCGATCGCCGCGAGCTCCACGCGCCCGTGCTCGTCCTCCACCCAGTGCGGCTCGGCCACGCCGCGCGCGCCCCGCTGCACGGCCTGCCGGTAGGCGTGCGTGGCATCGGGCACGGTGAGGGCGACGTCCTTGACGCTGTCGCCGTGGCGCGCGGCCCACTGGCAGATCTCGCTGTCCGCGCGCAGCCCGCTCGTGAGGACGAGGCGGACGTCGCCCTGCTCGAGGACGTACGAGGCCCGGTCGCGGACGCCCGTCTCCGGGCCGGCGTACGCGGTGCGCGTGAAGCCGAAGGCGTGCTCGTAGAAGTAGGCGGCCTGCTTCGCGTTCCCCACCCAGAGCTCGACGTGGTCCCACCCGTCGATGGGCATGAAGTCCGGCTCGGCCACGACGCGGATTCTAGTTCGGCGCGGCCGACCTGCTGCGGACGACGACGATGCCGAGCGCGATCAGCGCCCCGCCCACGACCTGCGCGGCCGAGAGCGACTCGTCCAGGAGGGCGACGGCGAGGAGGGCGGCGGCGAAGGGAAGGAGGTTGCCGAAGATGGCCGCGTGCGACGGGCCCACGCGGCCGATGGCCGTGAACCAGAGCAGGTTCGTGAGCACGAGCGGCCCCACGACCGCGTACGCGAGCGCCGCCCACACGCCCACCCCGAGGCTCCCGACCTCCTGGTCCGCGAGCTGCGGGGCGGCGAGCGCGAGCAGGAACGGCCACAGGGCCACGAGCACGAGGGCGCTCACGCGGTACGGGGAGTTGCCGACCATGAGCGGGGCGATGGAGACGGAGTACGCGGCCCAGGTGGCGGCCATCCCGACCGCGAGCAGGTTCCCGCCCAGGTCGCCGGAGAGCTCCCCGCCCGAGCCGGCGGCGACGAGCGCCACCCCGCCGAAGGACACGGTGGCGGCGATCCAGAAGCGCGCGGACAGGCTCTCCACCCCGGTGGCGTGCGAGATGAGGACGGTGAAGACGGGCGTCGTCCCGAGGATGAGCGCCGCGGTGGCCGCCGTCGTCAGGTCGAGCGCGTACACGAAGCAGACCTGGTTCAGGAGCAGCGTCCCCACCGCGAGCGCCACGAGCCGCCACGAGCCGCGGACGGCCAGCGTCCGCTCGGCGGCGAGGACGAGCGCCGCCATGAGGACGGCCGCGGCGCCGTAGCGGACGGCGCCGTACGCGAGCGGGTCGAAGTGGCGCAGGAGGTACTTCGTGACCGGGAAGTTGAACGCCCACAGCACGACCGCTCCCAGGAGGAGCACGTCGGTCGCGAGCATGCGGCTGCGCACCGGCCGGACGCTACCCGCGCCGGGCCCGGGCGCGGTTAGGCTTCGGCGCGCATGGCCGAGCCGACCTTCGACGACGTGGACGCCCTCGTCGGCCCCGCGACGCCGCACTTCGCCTACCAGCTGCGGGCCCGGGTGCGCGAGCTGATCGAGGACCTCCCGCCCGACCATCCCGTCCGCCGCTACGGCGAGGAGCGGATGGAGCTCCTCGACCGCCTCGGGCACGCATCCTCCAAGGCGGAGGACGGCATGCGCGAGCCGCGCACCCGCCCGGGCTGGGAGACGCTCCCGTCCTCGGCCCCGGCGTACGACCCGCTCCCGCCGCGCGAATGAGCGTCGAGGGCGGCTCCGTCCTCGTGACGGGGGGCACGCGCGGGATCGGGAAGGCGATCGCGCTCCGGCTCGCCGCGCTCGGGGCGCGCCGCGTGGCGCTCGGCTACCTGCGCGGCGACCGTGCGGCCGAGGAGACGGCCGCGGAGCTCGAGGCCGCCGGCGCCGAGCCGGTCCTCGTCCGCGGGCACGTCGCCTCCGCGCGGGTGGCGGAGGAGGTGGCCGCGCTGGGGCCGCTCGCCGCCCTCGTGCACGCGGCCGCCACCGGCGTCATCCGCCCGGTGCTCGAGACCGAGGACAAGCACTGGGACTGGACGCTGTCCGCGAACGCGCGCGCCCTCCTCTCGCTGACGCGGGCGGCCGCGCCGGCGATGCCGCATGGTGCCTCGGTGGTGGCGCTCTCCAGCCTGGGCGCGGCGCGGGTGCTCGAGGACTACGCCCTCGTGGGCGTCTCCAAGGCGGCGCTGGAGGCGCTCGTCCGCTACCTGGCGGTCGAGCTCGCGCCGCGCGGGATCCGGGTGAACGCGGTCTCGGCCGGCGTCGTGGAGACGGGCGCGCTGGAGCACTTCCCGCAGAAGGAGGCGATGCTGGCCATGGGCGGCCGCAACCCGGCCGGACGCATGGTGACGCCCGAGGACGTGGCCGGCGCGGTCGCGTTCCTGTGCTCCCCGGACGCGGAGATGATCCGCGGTCAGACGCTCGTCGTGGACGGCGGCTGGTCGCTCCCGGTCGCGCTCCCGGCCGGCTGAGGCCGACCGCGAAAACGCGCCGGGTCCGTCAGTAGTTCCCCACGCGGGAGATCGGCGGTCCCGCCGATGCTCGCCTTCCCCGTGCCCTCTGCAATGAGGTCATGCGCAGGGTCGTGCTCATGGGCGCCGGAGGTCGCGAGTTCCACGACTTCAACACGGTCTTCCGCGAGGACGCCTCGGTGCGCGTGGTCGCGTTCACCGCCGCGCAGATCCCGGGCATCGCGGGCCGCATCTACCCGGCGTCGCTGGCCGGCCCGCTCTACCCGAACGGCATCCCCGTGCGCCCCGAGGAGGAGCTGGACGAGCTCGTCCGCTCCGAGGGGGTGGACACGGTCGTCCTCTCCTACTCCGACCTTTCGCACGAGGAGGTCATGCACCGCGCCTCCCGCGTGCTCGCCGCCGGCGCCGACTTCGTGCTCCTCGGCCCGCACGCGACGATGCTCGAGGCCGCCAAGCCCGTGGTCGCCGTGACCGCCGTGCGCACGGGCGCGGGCAAGAGCCCGGCCAGCCGGCGCATCGGGGCGATCCTGCTCGACGCGGGCCTGCGCGTCGGGCTCGTCCGCCACCCCATGTCCTACGGCGACCTGGAGGCGATGCGCGTCCAGCGCTTCGCGAGCCTGGACGACCTGGACGCCGCCCGGCCCACCCTCGAGGAGCGGGAGGAGTACGAGGAGCCGCTCGCCCTCGGCATGACCGTGTACGCAGGCGTGGACTACGCGGCCGTGCTCGAGCTCGCCCAGCAGGAGAACGACGTGCTCGTCTGGGACGGCGGCAACAACGACCTCCCCTTCTTCCGGCCCGACCTGCACGTGGTCGTCGTCGACCCGCTCCGCCCCGACGACACGCTGCGCTACCACCCGGGCGAGGCGAACCTGCGGCGGGCGGACGTCGTGGTCGTGAACAAGGTGGACGCGGCCGAGCGGAGCGCGGTCGAGCGCGTGCTCGCGGACGTCGCGGCCGCCTGCCCGCTCGCGACCGTCGTCCTCACCCGCTCCCAGGTGACGCTCGAGCCGGGGCCGCCGCTCGCCGGCCGGCGCGTGCTCGTGGTCGAGGACGGGCCCACCCTCACGCACGGCGGCATGGCCTTCGGCGCGGGCACGGTCGCCGCGCTGCGCGAGCGGCCCGCCGAGCTCGTCGACCCGCGCCCGTTCGCCGTCGGCTCGATCGCGGAGGCGCTGTCCGCCCACCCGCACCTGGGGCGGGTGCTGCCGGCGATGGGCTACTCCGAGGAGATGGTGGCCGACCTGCGCGCGACCATCGCCGCGAGCGACGCGGACGTGGTCGTGACCGGCACCCCCATCGACCTGGCGCGCCTGCTCGACCTCCCGCAGCCCGTGCGCCGCGCCCGCTACGAGCTCCTGGAAACCGGCCGCCCGACGCTCGCGGACGTCCTCTCGCCGCTCCTCCGGCTCGTGCACGCGCCCGTCCGCACGCCGGCCGGCGCGCGCTGAGCCGCGGCCGCCTACTGGCGCATGAAGCCCTGGCGGGCGGCCGAGACGAGCGCGACTGCCTCCGGGAAGAGCACACGCATGGCATCGCGCAGGGCGAGCGCCTGCGCGTCCGAGGGCCCGTCCGCCCGGATCTGCTTGAGCGCTGCGGCCGTGAGCTCGACGGCGGTGCTCAGCGTGAGGGTGGCGAACTGCTCGCGCTGGGCCTCCTGCACGGTCTCGGCCTGGCGCTCGGCGAACGCGCGCAGCGCGCCGAGGAGCTCCTCGGGATCGCCGCCGCCGAACGGGAAGAAGCCGCCGCCCTCCACCCGGACAGCGTAGACGAGCGCGCGCTCAGGCGAGCGGCAGGCGGTACCCGGCCTCGACCTCCCGTTGGAGCTCCGCGACCGCCGTCTGCGCGGCGCGGAGCGCGGCGGCGAAGGGCGACGCGGCGGACGCGTCGAGCTCCCGCTCGAGCCGGCGGACCGCCGTCCCGATCGCGTCCAGCCGCTCGGGCGTGGCGAGCTGCGGCGGCTCGCCGACGACCTCGCGCAGGACGAGCGCGGCCTGCTCGGCGGCCTCGGTCTGGGCGCCGTCGCGCTCGCGCGCCTCCCGCAGCCGCACGAGCAGGCCCTCCACGTCGCCGCCGCCCACGGCATCCACCGCCACCTCGCAGAGAGCGGCGATGGAGACGGCCTCGCGCAGCACGACCCGGCTCGTGACGGGCTCGCCGTCGGCCCGCAGGGCGAGCCAGCTGCGGAAGCCGTCCGCCCCGTTCACCGCGCACAGGTACACCCGCTCGCCCGGCGCGGCCTCGGCAGCCAGGACGCCGGCGACCGCGTCTCCGGGCTCGAGGTGAGCGGTCGCCAGGCCTGCGACCCGCTCCAGCTCGTCGGCCAGCCCCACGCCGCCAGAATACGGCCAGTGTCCGAGCGGAGCCGCCAGGCGCGCGTGCTCTTCGCTCCGCTGCCCGCGACGTACGACCGCGTGGGCGCGGCGCTCTCCCTCGGGCAGGACCCGCGCTGGCGGCGCTTCCTCGTCTCCCGCCTCCCGCCGGACGGAGGGCACGTGCTGGACGTCGCCACCGGGACCGGGCTCGTCGCGGCCGAGCTCCTCCGGCGCGGCTTCCGGGTCACCGGGCTCGACCAGAGCCCGGAGATGCTGGCGCGCGCCCGCGAGCGCTTCGGCGCGCGAGTGCCTCTCGTGGAGGCCTCCGCCGAGGCCATGCCCTTCCCCGACGCCTCCTTCGACCACCTGACCGTCACCTACCTCCTGCGCTACGTGGACGAGCCCGGCGCGACGCTGCGCGAGCTCGCGCGCGTGGTCCGGCCCGGCGGGACGCTCGCCTCGCTCGAGTTCGGCGTGCCCCGGGGGCCCGCCCACGCCGCCTGGGAGCTGTACGTGCGGGCGGTGCTGCCGGCCGCGGGCGTGGCGCTGCGGAACGGCTGGCGCGAGGTGGGGAGCTTCCTGGGCGCCTCGATCCGCCGCTTCTGGGCCGACTACCCGCTCGAGCGCCAGCTCGCCCTGTGGGCGGAGGCAGGCGTGGAGGACGTGCGCGTGCGGCGGCTGAGCCTCGGCGGGGGCGTCGTCCTCTGGGGCCGCCGCGCATGAGCGCTCCGCAGGCCCGTCCCGCGTGGTACGCCCTCGAGCGAGGCGGCTGGCGGGACTACGTCACGCTGCTGCACCTGCCCTACACGGCGTGGCACGTGAGCTACGTCGTGGTCGGCGGCTGCCTCGCCCCGGAGGTGGCCTGGAGCCGCCTGGCCGCGGCCGCCGCGGCGTTCGCGCTCGCCGTCGGCATCGGCGCGCACGCGCTCGACGAGCTGAACGGGCGCCCGCTGCGGACGAGCATCCCGGACGCCGTCCTCGTCCTCCTGGCCGCGGCCTCGCTCGGCGCCGCGGCCGCGATCGGGCTGTGGGGAGCAGCCACCTTCCGGGGCTGGCTCGCGCTCCTCGTCCCGATCGGCGTCTTCCTCGCGCTCGCCTACAACCTGGAGCTCCTGCACGGGCGCCTCCACACCGACCCGTGGTTCGGCCTCGCGTGGGGAGGCTTCCCCGTGCTCTGCGGGTATGCGGCGGTGGCCGGCACGCTCGACGCGGCCGCGTTCCTCGGCGCCGCCTGCGCCACGCTGCTCTCCCTCGCCCAGCGCGCCCTCTCCAGCCCGGTGCGCCGCGTGCGCAGGCGAGTGCGGGCGGTGCGCGGCGAGCTCGAGCTGGACGACGGGACGAGGGAGCCGCTCGGCGAGGCGCAGCTCCTCGCCCCCTCCGAGCGCGGGCTGCGGCTGCTCACCGCTGCCACCGTCCTGCTCGCGGCCGCG
>DATLYU010000189.1:0-3957 GCA_035574435.1 Gaiellaceae bacterium
CACGGCCAGCGCCGCGCGCACGTGCCCACGCGCCGCCTGCACTCGGCCGAGCGCGAGCTCGAGCTTCGCGAGCTCGACGCGCGTCCACGCGGTCGCCTCGGGCTGCCCGGCCGCGGCGTCGAGCGCGAGCCGGAGCGCCTCGAACGCCCCGGCGCGGTCGCCCGTGAGCTCGCGGGCGTACGCGATCCGCGCGTACGAGGCGAGCGCGGGACGTAGCGAGATCATGCGCTCGAACGCGGAGAATGCCTCCTCGTAGCGGCCGAGCTCGACGAGAGCGTCGCCGACGATCCCGAACGGCTTCGCGGACCCGGGGAGGAGCGCCGCAGCGCGCCGCCCGAGCCGGAGCGCGGCTCGGAACTCGTGCCGGGCGAGCGCGAGCGAGCCGAGCCCGAGGAGCGCGTTCGCGTCGCCGCCGCCGGCGCGCAGCGCTCGCGTCAGCGCCGCCTCCGACCGGTCCAGGTACGAGGGGTCCGCCGTCTCGCGCCAGCGGAGCTGGTACGCGAAGCCGAGCTGCGTCAGGAGGGCCGCATCCCTCGGCCGCGCACGCACCTGCGCCTCCAGGGCGGCGAGCCCGGGGGCGCCGACGCCGCCGCCCGTACCCGCGAGCGCACGGTCCGCGAGCGGGGCCGGAACGGCCGCGGGCGCGGTCTCCGAGGGGTTCTCGGCGAGGACGCCGCCCACGAGGCTGCCGGCCGCGAGCGCTGCGACCGTCCCCACGAGCGCGAGCACGGCGGCTCCTCGCCTCACGGCTCCCTCCCGTCCACGGGGCTGGTTCGGCGGGAAGCGCGGTCCGGTTCGGCGCCCCGCCGGCTCAGCCGCCGAGCTTCGAGCGCAGGAGCTCGTTCACGACCCGGGGATCGGCCTTGCCCTGGGTCTCGCGCATGACCTGGCCGACGAAGAAGCCGAGCAGGCCCTCCTTCCCGTTGCGGTACGCCTCGACCTGCGCCGGGTTCGCCTCCAGCACCCGTGCCACCACGGGCTCGAGCGCGGACGTATCCGAGACCGCCTCCTGCGCGAGGTACGGGTCGGCGGAGAAGCCGGGCTCGCCGAGCTTCCCGATCGCCTCGTCGAACGCCGTGCGCGGGATGCGCTCGCGCGCGTCCACGAGCCGCGCGAGCTCCCGGGCGGGCACCGCGGCGGGGTCGACCCCGGCGCCGACCACGTTGTTCGCGATCACGTTGGCGGCCGCGAGCGGATCCGCTCCCGCCGCCACCGTCTCCTCCCAGAGCCGGTCGAGCCCACCCGTGACGAGCACGGTCGCACGCTCGAGCCCGACCCGCTCCTCGACACGCCGGATGCGCGCGGCCGGGAGCTCGGGCAGCTCGGCGCGCAGCCGCTCGAGGAGCTCCGCCGGCGGCTCGACGGGCACGAGGTCCGGCTCGGGGAAGTAGCGATAGTCGTCCGCCTCCTCCTTCGCCCGGCGGGCGGTGAGCTTCCCGCTGGCCGCGTCGAAGTCGTACGTCTCCTGCACCACCTCGCCGCCCGCCTCCCAGACGCCGATCTGGCGCTCGACCTCGGCCTCGATCCCGCGCGCGATGAAGGTGAAGGAGTTCATGTTCTTGATCTCGGTGCGCGTGCGCAGCTCGCTCGAGCCGGCCGGACGGACGGAGACGTTCGCATCCACGCGCAGCGTGCCCTTCTCCATCTCGGCGTCCGAGATCCCGAGCTCCACGACCGTCTGGCGCAGGAGCTGGAGGAAGCGCTTCGCCTCCTCCGCCGAGCGGAGGTCGGGCGCGGTCACGATCTCCACGAGGGGCGTGCCTCCGCGGTTGTAGTCCACGAGCGAGTACTCGGCCCCGCCGATCCGCCCGCTGCGCCCGCCCACGTGGACCGTCTTCGCGGCGTCCTCCTCCAGGTGCGCGCGCACGATCCCGATCGTCCGGTCGCCATCCGCAGTGGGTATGATCATATTGCCGTTTGTGCAAAAAGGCTGCTCGTACTGAGAGATCTGATAGCCCTTCGGGAGGTCGGGGTAGAAGTAGTTCTTGCGCGCGAAGACGGCGTGCTCGGCGATCTCGCAGCCGAGCGCGAGCCCGAGCCGGAGCGTCCACTCGATGGCCGTGCGGTTCGCGACGGGGAGCGCGCCCGGGAAGCCGAGGCAGACAGGACAGGTCTGCGTGTTCTCCCCCGCCCCGAAGCCCGTGGGGCAGCGGCAGAACATCTTGGTGCGCGTCTTGAGCTGGACGTGGATCTCCAGCCCGACGACCGGCTCCCAGCCGCTCATCGCAGACGCTCCGGGACGGTGTCGAAGCCGAGGGCCTGCTCGAGGGCGTGGCCGACCTCGAAGAGCCGGTTCTCGCCGAACTGCGGGCCGATCAGCTGCAGGCCGACGGGGAGCCCCTCGGAGAGCCCGCAGGGGATGGAGAGCCCGGGCAGCCCGGCGAGGCAGGAGGGGATCGTGAGCAGGTCGCTCGCGTACATGGCGAGCGGGTCGGCCGCGCGCTCGCCGATCCGGAAGGCGACCGTGGGCGACGTCGGGCAGGCGAGCACGTCGAAGCGGGCGAGCGCCTCGCGGTGCTCCTCCACGATCAGCGTCCGCACCTTCTGCGCCTGCCCGTAGTAGGCGTCGTAGTACCCGGACGAGAGCGCGTACGTCCCGAGCATGATCCGCCGCTTCGGCTCGTCGCCGAATCCCTCGTCGCGCGTGCGCTCGACCATCTCCTGGTAGGTGTCGGCGTCGGCGCGCGGGCCGTAGCGGACGCCGTCGTAGCGCGCGAGGTTGGACGAGGCCTCGGCCGGCGCGATCAGGTAGTAGCAGGGCAGGCCATAGCGGACGGAACGGGGCAGCGAGCACTCCTCGACCTCCGCGCCGAGCTCCTGCGCGAGCTCGAGCGCACGCCGCACGCACTCCTCGACGCCCGGCTCGATGCCCTCCGCCTCGTTCAGCTCGGTGGGAACGCCGATGCGCACGCCGGCCAGCGTGTCCCCCTCGGGCAGCCGCACGGGCTCGGGCAGCTCGGCCGTCGTCGAGTCGCGGGCGTCCCGCCCGGCGATGAGGGAGTAGAGGAGCGCGGCGTCCCGCACCGTCTTCGCGACGGGGCCGATCTGGTCGAGGCTGGAGGCGAAGGCGACGACGCCGTAGCGGGACACCGTCCCGTACGTGGGCCGCAGGCCGACGTTCCCGCACAGCGCGGAGGGCTGCTTGATGGAGCCGCCGGTGTCCGAGCCGAGCGCCCACGGCGCGAGACCGGCGCTCACGGCCGCCGCCGAGCCTCCGCCCGAGCCGCCCGGGACGCGCTCCGGGTCCCAGGGGTTGCGCGAGGGGCCGAAGGCCGAGTTCTCGGTCGAGGAGCCCATCGCGAACTCGTCCGTGTTCGTCTTGCCGAGGAGCGGTAGCCCGGCGGCCTTCACGCGCGCCGCGACCGTGGCGTCGAACACCGGGACGTAGCCGGAGAGGATGCGCGAGCCGGCCGTCGTCTCCACCCCCTGCGTGGAGATGACGTCCTTGAGCGCGATCGGCACGCCGTCACCGCTCGGCTCCGCGACCGTGCGCAGGAAGCAGTTGAGCTCGCCGTCGCGCTCTGCGATCGCGTCCAGGTAGGCAGCGTGCAGCTCGGCAGCCGAGACCTCGCGCGCGGCGAGCAGGCGCCCCGCCTCCTCGGCGGTCAGGCGGAGCGTGTCGATCACTGCCGCCCCGGGGGGACGCGGAAGAGGCCGTCCTCGACCGCCGGGGCGTTCGCGAGCGCCTCGGCGCGCGCGAGCGGCTCGTGGGGCTCGTCCTCGGCCCACACGTTCACCAGGTCGAGCGGGTGGGACGTGGGCGGAACGTCTGCCAGGTCGAGCTCGGAGACGGCGGAGACCGCCTCCAGGATCTTCCCCAGCTCGCCCGTGAGGCGCTCGACCTCCTCGTCCGTCAGGGCGAGGCGCGCCAGCCGCGCGACGTGCAGGACCTCGTCTCTCGTGATGGCCACTCTTCCGCCTGATCCTTCCAGAACGGCGGCGGGCTCCCCGTGGGAG
>DATLYU010000190.1:0-2674 GCA_035574435.1 Gaiellaceae bacterium
GGCGGCGCCGTGGCGACGGCCGCTCCCGAGCTCGTCATCCCGGTGACCTCCGTCTTCAGCGCGTCCACCCCGCCGGCACCCTGGACGACGAGCCAGGCGCCGACCGCGATCGCGATCGCGAGCGCCATCCCGATCCACGCCCAGATCGTGGAGTAGTCGTCCTCGAGGTTCTTCACGACCGCGAGCACGAGGATGATGGCGGCGAGGCCTGCGGCGATGACGGCCGACGAGACCGGCAGCGGGACGTCCACGCCAGCGAGCCGCGCGGCGATCCAGGCCACGAGCGCGATGGTCGCGACTCCCATGAGGATGCCCCCGATGTCGTCCCAGGCGCTGACGCCGCCGCTCGCCTCGCCGAGCGGCCCCAGGTCGACCTCCACCTCCTGCCAGCGCAGGAAGCTGTCGATGAGGAGGAGCACGCCCGCCACGAGCATGATCTGCATCCCGCGACCGAGTGCGTTGAACCGTTCCATGCGGCCCGTCCTTTCCGTGGTGGTCGGCGCAGTGCTTTCGGCGCGAACTCTTATTGGCCTGCCGGACGTTCGCAACTGCTTCGACGCCGATTCGTGACGGATGGCGTCGGGTCGCGCTCCTAGACTGGCTCGGTGGCCAGGGCCGTTGTCTCCTTCGTCTGCTCCGAGTGCGGGACGGCGAGCCCGCGCTGGCTCGGTCGCTGCCCCGGCTGCGGGGCGTTCGGGACGCTCCTCGAGGAGGTGCGCGGAGGCAACGGTGCGGCACCGGCGGCGGAGGCGCGCACCCCGCTCCCCCTCGGCGACGTGGCGGCCGACGAGGCGGAGCGGATCGGGACGGGCGTGCCCGAGCTCGACCGCGTGCTCGGGGGCGGGCTCGTGCCCGCGTCGCTCGTCCTCGTCGGAGGCGAGCCCGGCGTCGGCAAGTCCACGCTGCTCCTGACCGCCCTGCGGGCGATCAGCGCGACCCGCAAGGCGCTCCTCGTCACCGGCGAGGAGTCGGTCGCGCAGGTGAAGCTCCGGGCCGACCGCCTGGGAGGCGCGGACGCGGTCGAGATCCTCGCCGAGACGGAGCTCGAGGCGGTCTGCGCGACGCTCGAGCGCGAGCGGCCGGCCGTGTGCGTGATCGACTCCGTGCAGACGCTGCACGCGGCCGAGCTCGGCTCGGCGCCCGGCTCCGTGGCGCAGGTGCGCGAGGCCGCGGGCCGGCTGCTCCGCGTGGCCAAGGAGGCCGGCGTGGCCACGATCCTCGTCGGGCACGTGACGAAGGACGGCTCGGTCGCCGGGCCGCGGGTGCTCGAGCACCTCGTGGACTGCGTGCTCCAGTTCGAGGGCGACCGCTACCACGCCCATCGCATCCTCCGGGCGACGAAGAACCGCTTCGGCTCCACGAACGAGCTCGGCGTGTTCGAGATGACAGGGGCGGGCCTGGTCGGCGTTCCCGACCCCTCGGAGCTCTTCGGCGCCACGCACCCGGGCGAGGTGGGCGCGGCAGTGGGGTGCACGCTCGAGGGCACGCGCCCGCTGCTGCTCGAGATCCAGGCGCTCGTGGCGCCCTCCGACCTGGCCATGCCGCGGCGGGTCGGCACCGGCGTGGAGCCCAAGCGGCTGGCGATGATCGTGGCCGTTCTCGGCCGCCACGCGGGCCTCGCGCTCGGCAGCGCAGACGTGTTCGTGAACGTCGCTGGGGGCGTGCGCGTCGAGGAGCCGGGCGCCGACCTCGCGGTCGCGCTCGCGATCGCGTCCGCCGCGCGCGGCGCCCCCGTCCGCGAGCGGGCCGCCGCCTTCGGCGAGATCGGCCTCACCGGACGCCTGCGGGCCGCCGCGCAGGCGGAGCGGCGCCTGGCCGAGTGCGCCAAGCTCGGCATCGAGACCGTGCTCGCTCCGCAGGGGACGCCGCCCGCGAAAGGCCTGCGCGTCGCGCCCGCGGAGACGCTGCGCGAGGCGCTGCGCGCCGGCCTGGAGCGGCGCGCGAGCGCCGCCGCCTAGCCTGCGCCAGGGCGTTGCGGTTCCGTTAAGGGCCTGCGGAAAAGCAGCTATGATTGACCCCAGCCGGCAGGGGGAGACGCTGCCGGCCCTTTTTCGTGACGACGGCGACCTTCGGGGAGGCTGGCTTGTTCGAGATCGGCGACAAGGTGGTCTATCCGCACCACGGCGCTGGGACGGTCGTGCGGAAGGAGAAGCGCGAGGTGCTGGGGCAGGTACGCGAGTACCTCACCATCCAGATCCTCCACAACGACATGACGGTGAACGTCCCGTGCGAGAACGCCGAGCGGGTGGGATTGCGGCAGGTGATCGACCAGCGCACGGTGGCCATGGTCGTGCGCACGCTCTCCGGGGGCTCCACGGAGATGCCGAAGAACTGGAACCGCCGGTTCAAGCACAACCGCGACAAGATGAAGACCGGCAACATCTTCGAGCTCGCGGAGGTCGTGCGGAACCTCGCCGTCCGGAACAACGAGAAGGGCCTCTCGACGGGCGAGAAGCAGATGTTCGTCAAGGCGAAGAAGATCCTCGCCTCGGAGCTCATGTACGCAAAGGACATGACCGAGGAGGAGGCCGCCGCCTGGCTGGACGACGTGCTCTCCCGCGCCGGGCAGCCCAAGCCGAAGGCGAAAGCGAAGCCGAAGGCCGCCGCCGCGAGTGCCTGAGAGGCCCGGCGGCTCCGGCGACGGGGCCACCTGGGCGCTGCTCGCCGCGGCGGG
>DATLYU010000191.1:0-12239 GCA_035574435.1 Gaiellaceae bacterium
CCCGGGCGGGCGCGGCCCCGCCCGGGAGCGCGAGCGCGTGCAGCCGCCCGCGGAGGAGACGACCGAGGCCACGGCCGTCGAGCCGGAGGCCGCGGCGCCCGAGCCCGCGCCGTCCGAGCCGGCTCCGGCGGAGGAGGGCGAGAGCTGATGCTGATGCCGCGCAAGACGAAGTTCCGGCGCCACCACCGCGGCCGCCGTGCCGGGGAGGCCAAGGGACAGACGACGGTGCAGTTCGGCGACTACGGCCTGAAGGCGCTCGAGGCGGGCTGGGTCACGAACCGCCAGATCGAGGCCGCCCGCGTGGCCGCGACCCGCAAGATCCGGCGCACCGGGAAGGTCTGGATCAACCTCTTCCCGGACAAGCCGGTCACGAAGAAGCCGGCCGAGACGCGCATGGGGTCGGGCAAGGGCTCCCCGGAGGGTTGGGTGGCCGTGGTCAAGCCGGGCCGCGTCATGTTCGAGCTCGCGGGCGTCCCCGAGCCGCTGGCCAAAGAGGCCCTGCGGCTCGCGAGCCAGAAGCTGCCCGTGAAGACGAAGTTCGTGAAGAGGGAGGTCGATCTCTTTGCGCGCTAGAGAGCTGCGGGCCCTCTCCGACGAGGAGCTGGACCGGAAGATGGCCGAGACCCGCCAGGAGCTGTTCCACATCCGCTTCCAGTCCGCGACCGGCGTGCTCGAGAACAGCGCGCGCCTCCGCCAGGCCAAGCGGGAGATCGCGCGCATCCTGACCGTAAAGAACGAGCGAGCACGAGAGGCGAGCTAGCAGATGGCTGACGAGAACGAGCAGGACCTGACACCCGAGGCGGAACCCGCCGACGCCGAGGCCGACCTCGCGGAGCAGGATGCTCCGGCCGAGGAGGCGGTCGAGGCTGCCGCGGAGGCGGAGCCCGAGCCGGTCGCCGGGGCCGAGCCCGAGGCGGAGGCGACGGCCGAGGAGCCAGAGAGCGCCGAGCCCGACGAGGCCGCCGCGCCGGCGGGGGCCGGGCCGAAGAAGAAGCGCAAGCGCCTGCCGCGCGCGCTCCGGCCGCAGAAGACCCGTCCGAAGCGCGAGCGCTCGAAGGAGCGCAAGCCGATCGTTCGGCTGCCGAAGCCGGAGGCCGAGCGTGGGCGCCGCCAGGAGCGGCAGGGCACCGTCGTCTCCGCCGCGCCGGACAAGACGATCGTCGTCCGCGTGGACACGGTGAAGGTGCACCCCGCGTACAAGAAGGTCATCCGGCGCAGCACGAAGCTGCACGCGCACGACGAGCACAACGAGGCCAGGGTCGGCGACGTCGTCCTCGTCGTGGAGACCCGCCCCCTCTCGCGCCTCAAGCGCTGGCGGCTGCGCAGGATCGTGGAGGCCGCGAAGTGATCCAGCAGGAGTCCCGCCTGAAGGTCGCGGACAACACGGGCGCGCGCGAGCTCCTCTGCATCCGCGTGCTCGGCGGCTCCCACCGGCGCTACGCACGGGTCGGCGACGTGATCGTTGCTACCGTGAAGACGGCCACGCCGCAGGGCTCGGTCAAGAAGGGCGAGGTCGTGCGGGCGGTCGTGGTGCGCACGAAGAAGCCCTACAGCCGCGACGACGGCACGCTCATCGGGTTCGACGAGAACGCCGCCGTCCTCATCGACAACCAGCAGAACCCGCGCGGGACGCGGATCTTCGGGCCCGTCGCGCGCGAGCTGCGCGAGAAGAACTTCATGAAGATCGTCAGCCTGGCCCCGGAGGTCCTCTAGCTCGATGCAGAAGATGAAGGTGAAGAAGGGCGACCTCGTCCAGATCATCGCCGGCAAGGACCGCGGCAAGCGGGGCCGCGTCATCGAGGCGCGCCCCTCGGAGCGGCGCGTCATCGTGGAGAACCTGAACGTGGCGAAGCGGCACTCCAAGCCGCGGCCGATCCGCGACTCCTCGCGCATGGGCGGCGCGCAGATCGTCCCCGGCGGCATCCTGGAGAAGCCGGCGCCCGTCCCGGTCGCCAACGTCATGGTCGTGTGTCCCGTGTGCGGCAACCCGACGCGCGTGGGGACGGCCGAGAAGGAGGTCAAGGGGGAGACGGTGCGCGTCCGCGTCTGCAAGCGCGAGGGCTGCCGGCAGGAGATCGACCGGTGAGCACGACCGCGCCCGCCCCCGAGACGTACGTCCCGCGCCTCAAGGCCCTGTACGAGGGCGAGGTCCGCGCGCGGCTCAAGGAGGAGCTCGGCCTCGACTCGATCATGCAGGCGCCGCGCGTGACGAAGGTGACGCTGAACATGGGCGTGGGCGAGGCGAAGACGGACGCCAAGGCGCTCGACGCGGCGCTCGACGAGCTGACCGTGATCGCCGGGCAGCGCGCGCAGGTCCGGCGCGCCAAGAAGTCGATCGCCGCCTTCAAGCTGCGCACCGGCATGCCGGTCGGGGCGCGCGTGACATTGCGCGGCGCGCGCATGTACGAGTTCCTCGACCGGCTCGCGTCCATCGCGCTGCCGCGCATCCGCGACTTCCGCGGGCTCGACCCGGCCGCGTTCGACGGCCGCGGCAACTACTCCATCGGGATCCGGGAGCAGATCATCTTCCCCGAGATCGACTACGACAAGGTCCCCGCCATCCGGGGCCTCGACATCGCGATCACGACCACGGCGACGTCGGACGAGCAGGGGCGCGCGCTCCTCTCCGCGCTCGGGCTGCCGTTCGCCGGCGAGAGAAGGGACCAGTAGGGCATGGCCAAGAAGTCGCTCGTCGTCAAGCAGCAGCGCGAGCCGAAGTACGCCGTGCGCGCGTACTCCCGCTGCACGCGCTGCGGCCGGCCGCGCGCCGTGTACCGCAAGTTCGGCCTCTGCCGGATCTGCCTGCGCGAGCTCGCGCACCAGGGCGTCATCCCGGGCATGACGAAGTCGAGCTGGTAGGAGGACGAGGTGCTGACCGACCCCATCGCCGACATGCTCACCCGGATCCGCAACGCGAACCGGGCGCTGCACGACTCGGCGTCCATGCCGACCTCCCGCATGAAGGAGGAGATCGCCCGCATCCTCAAGGAGGAGGGCTACATCAAGGACTTCCGGGTCGTCCCCGGCGAGCCCGTGGCCACGCTCGTGGTCGAGCTGAAGTTCGCGCGCGACCGGCGCCGCGTGATCACCGACCTGAAGCGCGTGTCCAAGCCGGGACGGCGCGTGTACGCGGGCAAGGACCGCCTTCCCCGCGTCCTGGGCGGCCTCGGAACCGCCATCATGTCCACCTCTGCCGGAGTGATCACGAACCGCCAGGCCGCCGAGCGCGGCGTCGGCGGCGAGGTCATCGCCTTCGTCTGGTAGCAGCCATGTCCAGGATCGGTCGCCAGCCCATCGAGCTGCCCGCGAGCGTCGCGGTCGCCATCTCGCCCGGACGCGTCCAGGTGAACGGGCCCCTGGGCGAGCTCACGCAGGCCGTTCCCGCGCGCATGCGGATCGAGAAGACGGACCGGGAGATCGTCGTCACGCGTCCCACCGAGCGCGGCGAGGACCGCGCGCTGCACGGGCTCACGCGCACGCTGATCGCGAACATGGTCGAGGGCGTCACGAAGGGGTTCGAGAAGCACCTCGAGATCCAGGGGGTCGGCTACCGGGCGCAGCTCAAGGGCACCGACCTGGAGCTCGCGGTCGGCTACTCGCACCCGGTCACGATCAAGCCGCGCGACGGCATCGCCTTCGAGGTCCCGAACCCGACGACGATCGTGGTCAAGGGGATCGACAAGCAGATGGTCGGGCAGACGGCCGCCGAGATCCGCAAGGTGCGCCCGCCCGAGCCGTACAAGGGCAAGGGCATCCGCTACGCGGGCGAGCAGGTGCGCAGGAAGGTGGGGAAGCGGGCATGACGACGCTGACGAGGCGCGAGGCCCGCCTGCGCCGCCACCGGCGGGTGCGCGGGAAGGTGGCCGGGACGGCCGAGCGGCCGCGCCTGGTCGTGTTCCGCTCGAATCGCGGCATCTTCGCCCAGCTCGTCGACGACGAGCGCGGGCACACGCTCGCCTCTGCGGCCTGGACGGCGGTCGCCCGCGCGGCGGCGAACAAGACCGAGCAGGCGCGGGAGGTGGGCAAGGCGCTCGCCGCCGCCGCCCGCGCGGCAGGCATCGAGCGCTGCGTCTTCGACCGCGGCGGCTACCTGTACCACGGACGCGTGAAGGCGCTCGCCGAGGGCGCCCGCGAGGGAGGGCTCCAGTTTTGAGCAACGTCGCCGAGTCCCGCGAGCTGAAGGAGCGGGTCATCGAGATCAACCGCGTGGCGAAAGTCGTGAAGGGCGGCCGGCGCTTCTCGTTCACCGCGCTCGTCGCGATCGGCGACGAGGTCGACCGGGTCGGCCTCGGCTACGGCAAGGCGCGCGAGGTGCCGCTCGCGATCGCGAAGGCGGTGGAGGATGCGAAGAAGAACCTCTTCACCGTGCCCAAGCACGGGCAGACGATCACGCACGAGATCGTGGGCCGGTTCGACGCCGCCCGCGTCGTGCTCCGGCCCGCGAGCGAGGGCACCGGCGTCATCGCCGGCGCCGGGGTGCGGGCCGTGCTCGAGCTGGCCGGGATCCGCGACGTGCTCGCCAAGAGCCTCGGGACGACGAACCCGATCAACATGACGCGGGCGACGGTGGACGGCCTGCGCCGGCTCGTCCGGCCCGAGGACGTCGCGCAGCTCCGCGGCAAGCGGATCATGGACGTCATCCCGCTCCCGCGCGGCGGGCGCGAGGAGGACGAGGCGGCCGTCGCGGCCGAGCGGCCCCCGGACGCCGAGCAGGCGGCCGAGACGGTCACGGAGGTCGCGGAGTGAGCAAGCTGACCGTCACCCAGGTGCGGAGCCAGATCGGCCAGTCGGAGCGGCATCGCGGGACGCTGCGCGCGCTCGGACTCGGCCGCATCGGCCGCAGCGCCGAGCACGCGGACACGCCGCAGCTCCGCGGGATGCTGCGTCAGGTGGCACACCTGGTGCGTGTGGAGGGGAAGGAGAGCTGATGCCGGAGGAGCTGAACCTGTCCGTCCTCAAGCCCGCGCAGGCGCGCAAGGATCGCAAGCGGGTCGGGCGCGGTCTCGGCTCGGGCAAGGGCCGCTACGCGGGCCGCGGCCTCAAGGGCCAGAAGGCGCGCGCGGGCTCGCACAAGATGAAGCCGGGCTTCGAGGGCGGCCAGACGCCGCTGGACATGCGGCTCGGCAAGCTGCGCGGGAACACCTCGAAGGACGCGATGCCGCTCGGGCCGTTCCGGACGTACAACCAGCCCGTGAACGTGGGAGACCTGGACGCGCGCTTCGAGGCCGGCGCCGAGGTGACGCCCGAGGCGCTCGTCGCCGCGGGCCTTGTGCGCAAGGCCTCGGTGGACGTCAAGGTCCTCGGCCGCGGCGAGCTGACGAAGGGCCTCGTCGTCACCGCGCACCGCTTCTCGCAGAGCGCGGTGGAGAAGATCGAGGCCGCGGGCGGGAGCGTCGTCCGCCTGCGCGAGCCCGTGGAGCGCAAGCGCAAGCGGCACCGCGCGAGCACGCCCGCCCCGGAGGGCGCCGAGCCGGAGCCCGAGGCCGCCGAGGGCGAGGAGCCCGAGCCCGGCGAGCCCGAGGCAGCGGAGGAGAGCGCCGAGTAAGCCGTGTTCAGCTGGCTTGCGAACGCGTGGCGCGTCCCGGAGCTGCGGCGGCGCGTCCTCTTCACCGCCTTCATCCTCGCCGTCTACCGGCTCGGCTCGTGGATCCCCGCGCCGGGCGTGAACTCGGAGACGATCGAGAACTACTTCTCGGGCCGCGGCGGCACGATCCTCGGCCTCCTCAACCTCTTCTCCGGGGGCGCGCTCTCGCAGTTCTCGCTCTTCGCGCTCGGGATCATGCCCTACGTCACCGCCTCGATCATCCTGCAGCTCATGACCGTGGTCATCCCGCGGCTCTCGGAGCTGCAGAAGGAGGGCGAGGCGGGCTTCGCCAGGATCACGCAGTACACGCGCTACCTGACCGTCGCGCTCGCCGCCGCGCAGGCCACCGGGTACGCGTTCCTGTTCCGTAGCCAGGGCGCGCTGGAGGCGAACACGGGCCGGCTCGTCCTGATCGTGATCACGCTCACCGCCGGCACGACGCTCCTCATGTGGATGGGCGAGCTGATCACGAAGCGCGGCGTCGGCAACGGGATCTCGATCCTCATCTTCGCCTCCATCCTCGTCGGCGCCCCGCTCGGAATCGCCGCCTGGTGGAACGGCGGGCCGATGGAGAAGCTCTTCTACCCGTTGATCGCGCTCCTCATCGTCGCGGCGGTCGTGTTCGTGCAGGAGGGCCAGCGCCGGATCCCGATCCAGTACGCGAAGCGGATGGTCGGGCGGCGCATGACCGCGGGGGGCTCGACCTACCTGCCGCTGCGCGTGAACATGGCGGGCGTCATCCCGATCATCTTCGCGGCCGCGATCCTCGCGTTCCCGCCCACGATCGCGCAGTACTTCCCCGCGACGCAGGACTTCGTGAACGACCACTTCCAGCCCGGCGACTGGACCTTCCTGCTGCTCGAGGGGATGATGATCGTGATCTTCACGTACTTCTACACCGCGGTCCAGTTCAACCCGGTGGACCAGGCGGACAACCTGCGCCGGTACGGCGGCTACATCCCCGGCATCCGTCCGGGCCCGCCGACCGCGCAGTACCTCGACCGCGTCCTCTCCCGCCTGACGCTGCCCGGCTCGCTCTTCCTCGCGCTCGTCGCCGTCCTGCCGAGCCTGTTCATCGCGTACGGCGGCTTCTCGCAGGCGGGCGCGGGCGCGCTCGGCGGCACCTCCGTGCTGATCGCGGTCGGCGTGGCCCTCGACACCATGCGCCAGATGGAGTCGCAGATGATGATGCGCTCCTACGAGGGCTTCCTCCGCTGAGGAGGAGCGCGCGATGAGGCTGCTCGTCGTGGGCCCGCAGGGGTCGGGCAAGGGCACCCAGGCCAAGCGCATCGCGGCCGCGCACGGCATCCCGCACATCGCGACCGGCGACATCCTGCGCGCCGCCGTGGCCGCGGGCACGGCGCTCGGGCGCCGTGTGCAGCCGATCCTGGAGCGCGGAGACCTCGTTCCCGACGAGCTGATGATCGACCTCATCCGCGACCGGCTCGCGACCGAGGACGGGTTTCTCCTGGACGGCTTCCCGCGCACGCTGCCGCAGGCCGAGGCGCTGGACACGATGCTGGAGGAGATCGGCAAGCCGCTCGACGCCGTCGTGCTGCTCGAGGTCTCGGACGCGGTCGCGACCGAGCGCCTGCTCGCCCGGCAGCGCGAGGAGGGCAGGAGCGACGACGCCCCGGAGGCCATCCGCACCCGGCTGCGGCTGTACCACGAGCTGACCGAGCCGGTCGTCGAGCACTACCGGGAGGCTGGCCTGCTCGTGAGCGTGGACGGGGAGCGGGCGGTGGAGGACGTGACCGCGGCCATCGAGGCGGCGCTCGCGCGCGCGCAGGCGGGAGCCCGATGATCATCCGCAAGAGCGAGCGGGAGATCGAGAAGATCGCCGCCGCGGGCGCGCTCGTGGCGGAGACGATCGCCCACGTCGGCGCGCTCCTCGCGCCGGGCGTGACCACTGCCGAGCTGGACGACGCGGCGGGAGCCTTCATCCGCGAGCACGGCGGCATCCCCACCTCCGAGGGGTACAAGGGCTACCCGCGCGCGATCTGCATCTCCGCGAACGACGTCGTCGTGCACGGCATCCCCGGTCCGTACGAGATCGCCGAGGGCGACCTGGTCACGATCGACGTGGGCGTCACCCTGGACGGCTCGATCGCGGACAGCGCGTACACGTTCGGCGTGGGCGAGATCGATCCGGAGGCACAGCGGCTGCTGGACACGGGCGAGGAGGCGCTGGCGGCCGGGATCGCCGAGGCGCGCGTCGGCAACCGGGTCGGTGACGTGTCGCACGCGATCCAGGAGGTGGTCGAGGCGGCGGGGTTCTCGGTCGTGCGCAGCCTCGTCGGCCACGGCGTGGGCCGCTACTACCACGAGGACCCGCACATCCCCAACTTCGGCGAGCCGGGGCGGGGCCCGCGGCTCGCGGAGGGGATGACGATCGCGATCGAGCCGATGATCACGGCCGGCGACCCGGAGGTGGCGATCGACGCGGACGGCTGGACGATCCGGACCGCCGACGGCTCCCTTTCCGCGCACTTCGAGCACACGGTGGCGATCACGCCCGACGGGCCGCGCATCCTCACGCCCCGCGTCGGCCTGGCCAGGCGGGTGGAGGCGTGAGCGCGGCGGCGAGACGGCAAACCTCTGCTACGATGTCGCGCCGCGGCGCGGGGTCTCGCGCCGCCGTTCTCCAGAGGAATCCGGCAACCGAAAGGCGTCGTCCGCACGCGAACGTGGCAGTCAAGGAAGAGAAGATCGAGGTCGAAGGCGAGGTCGTCGAGGCGCTCCCGAGCACGATGTTCCGGGTGCAGCTCGACAGCGGCCACACCGTGCTCGCCACGATCTCCGGGAAGATGCGCAAGCACTACATCCGCATCCTCCCGGGCGACCGCGTCAAGGTCGAGCTCTCTCCCTACGACCTCTCCCGCGGGCGAATCACCTTCCGACTGAAGTAGGAGACGATGAAGGTCCGCCCGTCAGTCAAGCCGATGTGCGAGCGCTGCCGCGTGATCAAGCGTCACGGGCGGACGATCGTCATCTGCTCCAACCCCCGGCACAAGCAGCGGCAGGGCTAGGCACGCATGGCACGCATCGCAGGCGTCAACCTCCCCACCCAGAAGCGGCTCGAGATCGGGCTCACGTACATCTACGGGATCGGCCGCTCGACCGCGCAGAAGATCTGCGCCGAGCTCGGGCTCGACCCGAACGAGAAGGTGCGCGACCTCACGGACGAGGAGGTCACGAAGCTCCGCTCGTACATCGACGGCCTCGAGGTGGAGGGCGACCTGCGGCGCGAGCGCGCGCAGGCGATCAAGCGGCTGACCGAGATCGGCGCATACCGCGGCATCCGCCATCGCCGCGGCCTGCCCGTGCACGGCCAGCGCACGAAGACGAACGCGCGCACGCGCAAGGGCCCCAAGAAGACGGTCGGGCGCGGGAAGAAGAAGTAGCGTGATCGCAGTCGACTCACCCGCAGCTCGCGTCTCGAGGCCTGCGCCCACGATCTGCTCGCGAGGCGACTGATGGCACCGCCACGCAGACAGGCGGCGCGCGGCCGCACGCGGCGTCGCGTCAAGAAGAACATCGCGATCGGGCAGGCGCACATCAAGACCTCCTTCAACAACACGATCGTCACGCTGACCGACCGCGAGGGGAACGTGATCGTCTGGGAGTCCGCCGGCTCGGCCGGGTTCAAGGGCTCCAAGAAGTCCACGCCCTTCGCGGCGCAGGTGACCGCGGACAGCGCGGCCCGCAAGGGCATGGAGCACGGCCTGCAGAAGGTCGAGGTCTTCGTCAAGGGACCGGGCGGAGGGCGCGAGACTGCGATCCGCTCGCTGCAGGCGGCCGGGCTCGAGATCCTCGGCGTCCGCGACGTCACGCCCCAGGCCCACAACGGGGTTCGCCAGCGCAAGCGGAGGCGCGTCTGATGGCCCGCGACCTGGGTCCCAAGTGCCGCGTGTGCCGCCGGGAGGGCGTGAAGCTCTTCCTCAAGGGCGAGCGCTGCCTGACCGAGAAGTGCGCGGTCGAGCGGCGCAGCTACCCACCGGGCGAGCACGGCCGCGGCCGGATCAAGCAGAGCCAGTACCTGCTGCAGCTGCGCGAGAAGCAAAAGGCGCGCCGCTACTACGGCCTGCTCGAGAAGCAGTTCCGCACGACGTACGAGAAGGCGAGCCGCCGCCAGGGCGCGCCGGGCGAGAACCTCCTGCGCGCGCTCGAGACGCGGCTCGACAACGTCGTCTACCGGCTCGGCTTCGCGGGCTCGCGCGCGCAGGCGCGTCAGCTCGTCCGCCACGGCCACTTCCAGGTGAACGGGCGGCGCGTGAACATCCCGAGCTACGGCGTGCGCCCCGGCGACGTCGTCTCCCTCAAGCAGGGCAGCCCGGTGGAGCAGCTCGTGCGCGACGCCACCGATCTGACCGCGTCCGTCGCGCCCTGGCTCCAGGCCGACCACGACGGTCTCACCGGCACCGTCCTGAAGTGGCCCGAGCGCGACGAGATCGACGCGCCGGTCCAGGAATCCCTCATCGTCGAGCTCTACAGCAAGTAGGCAGGCCCGCGCCTGCCTCCTCGCTCAAAGGAGGCAACAAGACTTGGCAGTTCGCACCAGCTTGATGGAGTTCCAGGTCCCGCGGATCGTCCACGAGGAGGCCGACGAGCACCGCGGCGTCTTCGCGATCGAGCCGCTCGACCGTGGCTTCGGGCACACGTTCGGGAACTCGCTTCGCCGCGTGCTCCTCTCCTCGCTCGAGGGCGCGGCCGTGACGGCCGTCAAGATCGAGGGGGTCGCGCACGAGTTCACGACGCTGCCCGGCGTCCGCGAGGACGTGACCGACATCATCCTCAACCTCAAGAACCTGATCGTGCGCCTGCACGGCGCCTCGCCGGAGATCGAGGTGTACGTGGCGAAGAAGGGCGCGGGCGTGGTCACGGCCGCCGACATCGAGGCGCCCGCCGACCTCGAGATCCTGAACCCGGAGCTCGAGATCGCGCACCTGTCCGACAAGGGCAAGCTGGAGATGACGCTGACCATCGGCCGCGGCCGCGGCTACGTGCCGGCGGAGCAGAACCGCGGCCCGGAGACGACGATCGGCGTCATCCCGATCGACTCCATCTTCTCGCCCGTGCGGCGCGTGGCGTACGAGGTGGAGGCGGCGCGCGTCGGGCAGCGGACGGACTACGACAAGCTCGTCCTGGACGTGACCACGGACGGCTCCGTGGAGCCGCGCGAGGCGATCGCGCAGGCGGCCGAGATCCTCATCCGCCAGCTCGCCATCTTCACCGACCTGGAGCGCATCGAGGGCTTCGGCGAGCCCTCGGCCGAGGTCTCGGCGGAGGCGCCGGCGACGCACGGGATGGAGAACTTCCCGATCGAGGAGCTGGAGCTCGGCGTGCGCTCCTACAACTGCCTCAAGCGCGTGGGCATCGAGACGATCGGCGACCTCACCTCGAAGAGCGAGAACGAGCTGGTCGCGATCCCGAACTTCGGCCGCAAGTCGATCGAGGAGGTGCGGGCCGCGCTCGCCACGCACGGCCTCACGCTGAAGGGCGAGGAGCTGACGTAGGCCCATGCGGCACCAGCGGACCGGGAAGAAGCTCGGGCGCGACTCGGCGCATCGCAAGGCGCTCTACTCGAACCTGGCCGGCGCCCTGATCGAGCACGGCCGGATCGAGACGACCGAGGCGAAGGCGAAGGCGGTGAAGCCGTTCGCCGAGAAGATGATCACGCTCGGCAAGCGCGGCGACCTGCACGCGCGGCGGCAGGCCCTCGCCGCGCTGCGCTCCAACGAGGTCGTGCACCGCCTCTTCGCCGAGGTCGCGCCCCGCTTCGCCGACCGTCCGGGCGGGTACACCCGCATCGTCCGCCTCGGGCCGCGCCAGGGCGACGCGGCGGACATGGTCTACCTCGAGCTCGTCGACTTCCAGCCGCTCGTCCGGCCGCTCGTCCCGCGCCGCGCGCCGCAGGCGGACGCCACGGCGCCCGCGCCCGCCGCCGAGCCGTAGGCCGCCCGCGGAGTACGCTCGGCGCGTGCTCCTGACGATCGGGATCCTGCTCGCGCTCTTCGTGCTCCCGCACCCGTGGGGGCTCGTGGCCGTCGTCGCCGGCGGGGCGCTCGACCTTGCCGAGACCGGGCTCTTCCTGTGGTGGTCGAAGCGGCGGCGCGTGCTCGTCGGCGCCGAGACGCTCGTCGGCAAGCGGGGCGTCGCGCTCGGCGATCTCTGGCCCGAGGGCCAGGTGAAGGTGGGCGGCGAGATCTGGCGTGCGCGTTGCGCCGGCGGCTGCGACGGCGGGACGGCCGTCGTCGTCCGGGCGGTGGACGGGCTCACGCTCGTGGTCGAGCCTGCCGGCCTCGATCTACAGTGACGGCGGTGCGCGTCGCTCTCGCCGCCCTCCTCGGGTCGCTCGCCGTCGTGGCGGGGGCGGCGGCCTCGGCGGCGGAGTGGGAGCGGCGATCGCCGGTGCCGCTCGCGCGCACCGAGGTGGCCGCGGCGGCCTTCGGCGGCGAGATCGCGGTCGTCGGCGGGTTCGAGGCCGACGGCGGCGCATCCCGGCGGGCGGACGCGTACTCCCCCGGGAAGGACGCGTGGCGGCGCCTCCCCGACCTCCCGGCGGGCGTCCACCACGCCATGGCCGTGGGAGCGGGCGGTCGGCTCTACGTCCTCGGCGGCTACGTGGCGCGGGGCACGCCGACGCGCGCCGCCT
>DATLYU010000192.1:0-12018 GCA_035574435.1 Gaiellaceae bacterium
CCGCGGTAGCCGCGATCCCCACCTGCGCGCCGAGCACGCGCTCCTCGGGCCGCCAGCTGCGGAGGGTGCCTGCGCACCCGCCGGCAGTGTCCGCGATCGCCGCCGCGACGGCGGCCGCAGCGGGGCGCGGCGTGCCGTCCAGCCGCTGCAGGCCGGCCTGGAAGCCGAGCCTGAGCCCGTCGTCGCGGAACCCGAAGAAGCTCAGCGTGGCGAGGTCGGGGTCGCACGCTGCCCGGCGGACGAGCGCCGCGTACACGGCGGCCTGGGTCAGCTCGTCGGTCACCGGCACGTTCTCCGCGCCGCGGTAGCCGGGCAGACCCGCAGTCGCCACCTGCCAGCCGACCTCGTCCAGGTGGAGGCGGAGCCCCTCGACCGTGGTCGGCTGCGGCGTGCCGTGGAAGGCGTCCCAGAGCGCCTGCTTGACGCGGTCGAGGTCGGCGAAGCCCGCGTTCGGCCACGCGTAGCCCGTGTCCAGCCCGTCCGTCGCCCGCCGCGGGTAGGGATGGAAGCTGAACCCGTCCATGAGCGGCCGGTCGCGGCCGCTGCGCCGGTACCAGGCGCCGAGCGCGCGCAGGAAGCGCACGGGCGAGGTGGAGACGTTGCTGCGCGCGCCGGGGCGGTCGTTCCCGCGCGGCGAGAGCCCCACGCCGACCACCTCCAGGTCGGGATCCACGGACTCGAGCGCGTCGTAGGCGGCGGCCAGATAGCCGCCGAACGCCGCGGCAGAGACGTTGGCGCCGCTGCGGTCGAACTGCGGTCGCCAGAAGGCGGGCTGGTTCGGCTCGTTCCCGATCACGAAGCGGCGCACCTGCGGGTAGATGGACGCGAGGGCGGCGGCGTAGGAGCCGAAGAGAGACGGCGACCCGAGCCCCGCCTCGAGCTCGCGCGGCGGGTACGGATACACGGCGAGCGCCACCCGCAGGCCCGCCTCGAGCGCGCTCGCGATCGCCCGGTCGAGGAGCGCCTTCTCCTGGACCACGATCGGCTCGCTCGGCCTGAAGCGGACGCCGATCACGACCTGCCGCAGCCCGAGCTCGGCCATCTCCCGGTACATGGCGGCGCCGCCGTCCGCGTGGTACTTCGCGGCGTCGTCGTTCGCGCCGACCTCGGCCGCGGGCGCGGCGCCCGCTCCCGCCAGGAGGGCCGCCGTCAGAGCCAGTGCCGCAGCGAGGAGTCGCATCGGGTCCCGTCGGCGGGCTCCCCTCGGCCCGCGGCGCGGGAGCCTAGAGCCGGCTCAGGACGGCGTCAAGCAGCTTCGACGCGGAGAAGCGCACGGGATCGTCGGCCGGCAGCCGCGTCTCCTCCTCGGCGGCCGCGATCGCCTCGCGCGCCGCCGGCTCGTCCAGGTGCGCGGTGTTGAGAGCGACCGCGACGACCCGCGCCTTCCGCGCGGGGAGCGAGATGCGCTCGTGGAGCTCCACGAGCTCGCGCAGCGGCGGGATGGGGTGACCGGGCGAGCCCTCGATCTCCGTCGCGCCGGCCTTGTGGCAGAGGACGAACGCGTGGGGCGCAGCCCCGTGCACGAGCCCCAGCGTCACGCCGGAGTAGAGCGGGTGGACGAGCGAGCCCTGCCCTTCCACGAACAGGAGCTCGCCGCCCCGCTCCGCCCCCTCGACGACGAGCCGCTCGGCCGCGCCCGCCAGGAAGTCCGAGACGACGGCGTCCACGGCGATGCCCCAGCCCGCGATCACGATCCCCGTCTGGCCCGTGGGGACGAACACGGAGCGGAGGCCGCGCCGACGCGCCTCCAGGTCGAGCTCGACCGCGACCGTCTTCTTCCCGATCGCGCAGTCGGAGCCGACCGTGAGCACGATCTTCGCGCCCACCTCGAGGTTGGCGCCCGTGGGCACGTTCAGGCCCTTCGGCGGCTTGCGCAGGTCGCGGAGCGTCACGCCGTGGCGGCTCGCGAGCGCCGAGAGCTCGGCGTCCTCGGTCAGGAACTCGTGCAGCCCGCTCTCGACGTCGAGCCCGCGCTCGATGCAGGCCTTCAGGAGGTCGCGCCAGGCAGGCGGAAAGCGCCCGCCCTGGGTCGCCACGCCGACCACGGCCACGGTCGGCCCGTACGGCAGCGCGTCCGCGACGGTGCCGACGATGGGGATGCCCTCGTGGCTCTCCCCCGCCCGCCGCGAGTCGAGGATCGCGACCACCGGGTCGGGCCCGTAGCGGATGATCCCGCGCATGGTCTTGCCGTAGTGCGGGTCGTGCGAGAAGCCCTCGCCGAGGACGAGCAGCCGGCGCTCGGGCCGACCGCTCACCGCGGCGCGACTCCCAGCCCGGGGGCGGCCGGGGGGAGGACGACCCCGCCCTCGAAGCGCAGCCCCGGCCAAGGATCCTCGGCGAGCAGGAGGTGTCCGTCCAGGTCGACGTGGTCGCAGAGCGGCGCCACGCAGCAGGCGGCCGCGATCCCGAGGCCGGACTCGAGCATGCAGCCGAGCATGACGCCCAGGCCGAGCGCCCGGGCGGCGTGCACCATGCGCAGCGCCTCGCGGATGCCGCCCGACTTGGCGAGCTTGATGTTGATCCCGTGCGCGACCACTGCGCAGGCGGCGACGTCGGCGAGGGTGTGGCAGTCCTCGTCGACGTAGATCGGAAGCGGAGAGCGCTCGCGGAGCGTCGTCCCGCCCTCGTCGCCCGCGCGCAACGGCTGCTCGCAGTACTCGACCCCGAGCCCTGCAAGCTGGGGCAGCGCGTCGAGGGCCTCCTCGAGCGACCACCACTCGTTCACGTCCACCATGAGCGGTAGCTCGGTCACGCCACGCACAGCCCGCACGCGCTCGACGTCCAGGCCGTCACCGCCGCCGAGCTTGAGCTTCAGCCGGCGGAAGCGGCGCGCGGCCTGCTCGGCCCGGCGCGCCATGTCGTCCGGGTCGCCGAGCCACACGGTGAAGGAGGTGGGCGGCCCGGCCGCCGGCAGGCCGAGCAGCCGGTGCGTGGGCAGGCCGAGCAGCTTCCCCTGGAGGTCGTGCAACGCCCCGTCCAGGGCCGCCTTCGCCGCCTGCTCGCCGGGGATCTCCGCGAGCCGCGCGCCGATCTCCTCGAGCGCGAAGGGGTCGTCGCCGAGCAGGCCGGCGTGCTCTTCCACGAACGCCTGCGCCGAGGCGACCGACTCGTCGTAGCGGGCGATCGGCGCCGCCTCGCCCCAGCCCGTCTCGCCGCCGTGCCGCAACGCCACGTGCAGGACCTCGACCTCGTCGGTCGCCTCACGGGAGATGACGAACGTCTCCGCCAGCCGCAGGCGCGCGACGCGGGTCTCCACCTCCACGCGCGGGAGCCTACCCCGGCCTCGCAGTACACTGGCGAGGCGCGCGCCCGTAGCTCAGGGGATAGAGCGATGGCCTCCGGAGCCATAGGCCGCAGGTTCGAATCCTGCCGGGCGCATTACGAGGGTAGGCGCTGAGCGCAAACCCGCATGGTTACGTGGGTCAGGCGTGCCATGAGTGCCGCAAATGCTCAGATGGTGCTGTCCCCGGTGCTGTCCTCGGACTTCGCCCAGGCGGGCAACACATAGCGAAATCGTCACTGCATCGGGCCGCCCTCAGGCTGATGCGCGCTCCGCGCAGAGGCCCCGCGCCGAGAGTCAGCGCGGGGCCTCGTCACTTTTCAGCCCGACGTCCGGAGCGTCAGCACGGACAGCTCACGCATCCATGAATACACGCAGTCGCGGGGTTGAACCAGCAGTAGTCGGTTCCACCTGGGCAGTCGCAGTAACACCACTTGTTACCGTCCCGTGGGTCTCCGCATCCGCCGCATGTGTCGCTCGCACAGCAGTTACCGCTGGTAGCGAACGCCTTCGCCGCAAACGTCAAGGCACCGATTCCGGCAGCGAGCGTCACGCCGAGCTGCTTGAGGAAGCGCGGTCGAGTCGACGTCTTGAGCGACTCCTCGGTGACGGTCGAAACGTCCGTCGCTCCCAACGCCGCTGTCGCCTTCATCGCCTCCGTCGCGTTGTTCTCCTCCATCGATCGACCTCACTCAGTTGTCGTCTGTCATTCCGTCGTGGTGGCGCTGATCTCCGATAGGCGACCACCTCCGTTCAGAGCGCTCGTCTGCAGGTCTCGCAGACCGTCCCAGCTGTTCGGTCGTCCCGCTGCGAGCACTGTTCGAGCCTCATCGATGACGAATGCCTGGGGGACGACTCTGATGTCGAACATGCGGGCTATCGCGCCGTCCTCGTCCACGAGCACACTCACGCTGCGTGCCCGCGCAAGCTCACGCGCCCAACCCGCATCCTCGGCAACGACGACCAGCCGCGACCCGAGATCTGGAACGGCCGCGCTCTTGAGATCCTCGACAAGGGGTTCGCACGCCTGACACGCGGAACTGAGAAAGAGAACGATCCACTGATCGCCGTCCAAGTCGCTCGCGCCGAAGGAGTCGCCCTCGACCGTCTCGGACGCGAACGGAGGAACAGTCGTGCCAGGCCACAAGCCGCCGAGCGAAATCGTGGCCGCGGCCCGAAGGCTCTCCTCCGCTCGTTCCAACAGCCCAGTCAGGCGTCGTAGGGTTCCGAGGACAACGAGCCCGATGACGATCACGAGACCCCAAAGAGCCGCGAACGCCGCGATCCACGGACCGCTCATCGCCCGCTCGCTTCCATCAGATGCGCTGAAGCTGCCGTGCCACGCGCGGCGATGACCGCCTCGAGGAGCTGGTAGACGAGAAACAGTGCGCCTGCGACGAACAACAGGGCGACGGCGTCCCCGGTCGTGATCGACTGAGATTCTCCAGCCCGAAACGCGTCGACCGCGAACACCCGCGGCGCCGCAACTGCGACCGTGGCGGCGAGTCCAGCGAGCGCGAGGTCGACTACGACAACACCCCAGTCGATCTGCCGCGGCGCAACGGATACCTGACATCCGCAATCGAACCGGCGGCCGCGTGCAAGGTTGACCGCAACCGCGCCCGCGAAGCACACGAGAAGCACGCTCAGCGCTACGGCCACGGGTCGAAGGAAGATCCCTCCGAAGAGCGCAACGGCGCACGCGAGCTCGAGCCGCGGGAGCCAGGCAGCGACGACCGGAACAAGTGACGAGGGAACGACCCGGTAGTTCCGAACGGCTTGCTCAAACTCGCGTCGGCCCACGAGCTTCGGGAGTGCCGCCGCCAGGAACACGAACGCGAGCATGAACCGAAACGTGACGGCCGCACTCTCGAGGACCGCGCTCCCGACTACCAGCACCGCCGGCTCCATGACGACGTCACACTCCCTCGCCCGGCGCCGTTGAAGACGAGAGGTTCGATACCAACCCCGAGCCTGCGCCGCAGCAACGAGATGGACCTGACGGCCGTGGTCTACCTCCTCGTCGCCTTGTGACGAGGATCACACAGTTAGCTCGAGATGTCAACCATCCAAGATCGCTGAAAAGGTCGCAATTTGCGTACTTTTCCGTATAGACAACGCGCCCGTGGCGCTAAGCCTACGTCGGGCGTCGCGCGCTGTCCCTCGCTCTAGTCCAGAGAGCGAGGTTTTCGCGGGCCCGCTCGAAGCCCACGATTCGGGCGTCGAAGTCGCGGCGGGCGAGGTGAATGCGGTACTCGACGAAATACTCCGGCCGGACCCGAAGCACTCTCGCGCACTCCTCGATCAGCCTGGCGGAGGGATAGCGGCGACCCGCGGCAACTCGGCGGATGCTCTCGTAATGGAAGCCCTTGAGCTCAGCGGCGAAGGCGGCCCAATTGGGCTTGCCTGTCTGGGTCACGTAGTCGTTCTCGATCACGAGCTCGCGCAGTGCGAGCGGAAAGGGGCTCTCGGTCTCCATTGCCGCAGCCTCGGCACCGCATTCCGAGGGGTGCGAGCATATTCGCCCGACCGGATGACCAGATCAATAGCGGCAAGGCGGAAAACGCGGGAGTTAGCGCACTCAGCCGACTTTCTCCAACCTGAAGGACAGCAACCCTGCGCAGGTCGCGAGGATGAGTACTTGGCTCAGTCCGGGATGCAGCTATCAGGGAAGTCCGTGAACAGTCGAACCTTGCCCGACTGGACGACGGTTGCGAATGCCAGTGGCTTGCTTTGCGTGGTCGCCATCGCAAAGCTCGCCTCGGTCACCGTGCCACGCGCGAAGACCAACGGAAATCCGTAGGGCTCGCCCCGCCGCCACCTCGCCGGGGATCGGAACATCGCGCGGACACGAATGACAACTCGTCGCGGAGTCGCGCAGTCAACGGCCTCCTCGATCTGGCCCACACGGCCACCGGTTAGCGAGCGCTGTGTCAACGGAATGCTTGCCCGCCGCGGCGCGCAGAACGGGCTAAGCGCGACCTCGCGTTGTCCGATGTACGCGAGTCGCCCACTGGGCTGCACGTTTGATGTCACGTCGACGTATCCCGTGCGTCTCTCAGCGCCTTGCCCGTGTGCCGAGACAGCCCGGACGAAGACCTCGCGGATACCCCCGCTGAGCCCCGTGGCACATGTGACCGTCCGGTCCACGATCCGCGACGGTGTGGCTTGCGTTCCGGCGCCACTCCCCCGCGCCGGCAAGAGCGCGCCGAAGACCAACGTCCCCAGGGCAAGAGCAACAAGAGCGCGTGACATCCGCATAACAGAATACGTCGGCTCGTCCTTCCCGTTATCCACGGGTCATGCGGCCGCGCCGCCGGAGCGGACCAAAACGGCCCTCACCGTTGACGGCCACCACTTCCGGCCGCCGTGCGCGGTTGGGACGCCCTCCGCCGTGAGCGCTCGGGCGATCTCGGAGAGGCCGCGCCCGCGTGCGTACTCGAGGCGGATCCGCTCGACGATGCTGCGAGGAAGCGTTGCTGGCCGCCCGGCAGGACGTTGTTGTGGACGGCCACGGGCGGGCTCGCGGTACATGCCCAACAGGCGGTCGAGCTCGTCACGGGGGATGAGTCGCTGGCCCCAGGGGAGCTTGACGGTCTCGATCGCGGGAACGATGTGGCGGTCGATGGTCGAGATGCTCAACCCGAGCGCTTCCGCCGCCTGGCGGCGCGTGTAGGCGAGTCGCTCGACCTTCGCGGCTACTAGGAGTTCGGGCGAGGGAACGGCCTCAGGCGGCGTGGCGACGTCGCCTCTATCGTCCGGGCTCGGCTCTCGCGGAGCGGCCACCTCGGACTTCTCGAGCGAGCGCTGCCCGAACAGCCGCTCGGGCGAGAACTGCGCGGCCACGGCGTCATGCTCGCCCACCGCGGGCGACCTGCGAGGCTCCACACGTGACTCGTGGCGTCGCCGCTGCTCCTGCTTGCGACGCCGTTTTCGGCTGAGAGACACGGTCGGCTTACAGTAATTCGCGCGTCGGATAGCACCTTCCGACTCACTAGTGAGTCGGAAGGTGCATCTGTGTCGGGCCTGCTATTGAGGTTGGTAGCGGTGCAGGTCCGAGGCTGATTTCTGTCGCCCTCAGCGCTCGATGCCGCGGACGAGGCTGCGCTCGAGCTCGCGCAGGTAGCGGAGCTGTCGCAGCGGTTCGACGTCTTGCTCACGGCCAAGGGCGGCGGCCATGCGGGCGAGGTCGCCGATCGAAGCGACTGAGGGGCGCAGTCCTCTGCCGATCGGCTCGCGAGTCGCCGCGCGGCGAAGGTCGTCGTAGCCGCGCGTACCGGCCGGCTCGGGGACGAGCTTGAGCTCGCCGGCGTCAGTCCGCAGCTCGAGCACCGGCGGGTACGAGGAGAGGTCCCGTTCAAGCGCCGGCCGCGTGCCGTCCGGGACGTGGGCGTCGAGGTCTTCGAAGGCAATTGCGAGCCGGCGCACGTTCTCGACACGGAGCGAGGGACAGAGGTCGAGCCCTTGCGTCGTCTCCTCGGTGCCTTGAAGGATGCGGGCGAAGCCACCGATCAGGACGTAGCTCACCCGCCGACGCTCGAGTGCGGCCAGGATCACGTACGGGTCGAAGCGCTCGCTGCGGCTGCTCACGTGTCGCGCCCTGCGTAGCTCGATGCTTGCAGAAAACGCTGCAGCCGTCGCTCGGGGGAGAGAAGCGCGTTCCGTTCCAGCTGCTCCTCGTCGGGCCGGTCGTACGGTAGGAGCTCGAGCGGGAGGTCGAACCCGCATGCGCGAACGAGGTCGACGAGCGTCTCGATGCTGGGGGCGACCGCTCCCCGCTCCCAGCGGGCGATGACCGAGCGCTCGCGTCCAGTCCGCTTCGCCAGCTCGTGTTGGGTGAGGCCTGCGCGCAAGCGAGCCTCGCGGATGAGATCGGCACTGCGCACGCGGGGATTCTATGCACGCGGGTTGAATACGTCCTGCGTAGCAGATATGCTTCAAATCTTCGTCGTGCCACGAACTGAGGAGTACCCTTGGCACGCACTCGCCGATTGCCAACGCCGACTCCCGACCAGCTGACCCTGGACGACTGGGCCGCTGGGATCGAGGCGAGCTCGCCTGCTGCAGTGGTCGGCGACCGAGCGGCAGAGATCCATTCCCCGATGTCGGCTCGCGGCCGTCCATCCGGCCCGCAGCGCTCAGGTGGCCGGACGGCCGTGGAGGCCGCCGCGGCACAGCATCACTCGGCGATGGAGCTCCTCGAGTCACCCGACGCGCTGCTCACGCGCACGCACCTACGTGAGCTTGGCCTCGAGCGCCGGGCAATCGATGCGGTCTTTCGCGCGCTCGCAGTCGTAGCACTGCCGGGCTACTCGCGTCCGATGATTCGCGTCCGCGACTTCCTCGAGCTCCTCGAGCGCTGCACGTTCCGCGACGACCGCGTCCGCCCGATGGCAGGCGCATCATGAAGGGACCATGACCCTGGCGGTCTCAGCAAGCGCCAAACCCGCGAGAGCCGGTCGTGGCTAGCGTTTGGATGAGGACGCGGGCGACCAGGGGCGGCAAGCGCTACCGCGTCGAGTACCGGCTCGGGGGTCGCGAGAGCCGAATCCACTACGGGGGATCGTTCAAGACTCTGCGCGAGGCACGAGCTCGCCGTGACTGGGTTGCGGGGGAGCTGGCAGCCCTCCGCGTTCCCGACTTGAGCCTCCTTCGCGAGCCCGCCCTCTCCCCGACCTTCGCCGAGGCCGCTCAGCGATGGCAGGAGTCCCGCTTGGATGTCGCCGAAGGAACCCGGCTGCAACATCGGACGGCGCTGCGAAAGGCGCTCCCAACGCTTGGCAAGCGCCGTCTCGACACGATCGCGGCCCAGGACCTCGCCGATCTCGTCGGTCGACTCGACGCAGAGGGCGCGAAGCGCGAGTCGATTCGAAAGGTCGTCAACGCGATCGCGATGGTCCTCGACCATGCCGGCGTGACCCCGAACCCCGCGCGCGACCGCGTCAGGATCCGACTTCCGCGCGAGCTGCGACCTGAGATCGCTCCGCCCACGGCCGAGCACGTGCTTGCGGTCCACCCCCTCCTCCCCGGCCGCTACCGACTGCCGCTGCTCGTGCTCGATGCGACAGGGATGCGCCTGGGCGAGCTCGAGCGGCTCTCCTGGGGCGACGTCGACGAGCCGCGCGGGCGCTGGCGCGTCTCGCAGGCCGTCTCGAAGACCGGCCGTGGGCGGTGGGTGTACGTGCCGGCGCCGATCTTCGAGGCGGTTCTCGAGCTCGTGCCGCGCGACGACCGAAGCGCGGAGCGGCGCGTGTTCCAGGGTTTCGGCGGGGACCGCTTCCGAACCGCGATCGCACGGGCGTGTACGGCAGCCGGCGTGCCGGCGTTCTCGCCCCACGACCTTCGCCACCGTCGCATCTCGCTCGAGCACCTGCGCGGCGTTCCGTGGGCTCGGATCGGCGAGCTCGTCGGGCAGCGCAACCTTGCTGTGACTGCGAACACCTACACGCACGTTCTGACCGACGAGGCCGAGCTCGACTACTCCGGCCTCCTCGAGGGGACGAGCGACTGACTGGCCTGCCCCTCGATGCGGACTGGGCGTCGTTGTCCGGCCTTCGGCGGAAGATCCTGACGTGGCCCGAGAAGGACCTCGGATCGTTGAGTGGACCGATCATGCGCTCGCCAAGGCGCAGCTGCTGTCAATTGCTCGCGCCGACGTCGAGGAAGCTGTGCTCACCCTCTACGAGCGCCGCTCACGTAACACGGGTGCCGCCGATTGGCTTGTCGAGTCCGACCGCCTCGCGGTCGCATACAACTATCCGACACGAGACGAGATGACCGCGCTCATCGTGACCCTCTGGCGACGGAGCTAGCATCCGAGCGTGAAGATCGACGGCCACTACGATGAGAACGCGGACATCGCCTGGCTGCGGTTCGAGGACTACGAGCCGACGACGGTGATCGCCGAGGAGACCGACTTCGGTCTGCGCGAGGTTGACTCACGCGATCGGCACCTCGTGGGTCTCGAGTTCTGGCGCGCTAGCAAGACGTTGCCCCCGGACCTGCTCCGGATGCTCCCGTCACCGCCGGTCGGCGTCCCAACCTAACCGGCGCTCGTGGACGTCACTGGCGTCGAGGCGATCGGCAAGCACCGGCTCCGCCTCACGTTCGAGGACGGAATGGTCGGCGACGTCGACTTCGCGGAGCGCAAGTGGCGCGGCGTGTTCGAGCAGCTGCGGGACCCGGCCTACTTCGCGCGCGTGACGGTCGATCCCGAGGCCGGAACGATCACATGGCCGAACGGCATCGACATGGCTCCCGAGCCGCTCTATGCCAAGGCGCGGGCGAACCACGCCCACGTGTCGCCTTCGCGCTAGGTCGACGCCCTACCGCACCCATCGCTCGGGGCTCGTCAGTCGGGCACGCAGCCCGCAGCCGTGAAGAGCCGTGCCTTTCCCGACTCGGACACCGTCCCGTAAACCAGAGGTCGCCCACCTTCGGTCCTGACCGCGATCTGCGCCTCTTGCACGCCACCCGACGCGATCAGGAGGCCGGAACGGTGGCCCTTGAAGCGAGTAGGCGCGCGGAAGGAGCCGCGCACGTGCACCAGGACCCGTCGCTGGGTAACGCAATCGAACCGATCTCCCCACGGGCTCGCAGCGCCACCCGAGAGCCGGACGGACGACAGCCGCACACGCGCCCTCGTCGCCTTGCAGCGAGCCGGGCTGTAGGACACGGAGCCGGCAAAGCCGACTCCCGGCGGGGTCGAGAGCCCTCCGCGTCCAGCCGAGGCGCCGGCCAATTGAATGCCGGAGATGGTCGGTGAGGAGCCGGTGGTTCGAAGGTCGAGCGACGCGAGCGACTTCCACCTGTTCCGGTTCTCCGCGTCTCGGACGCCCGAGGTCGCATAGATCTCGATCTCTCGGACCCCAGCTCGTATGCCCGTCGTGCATACGAGGGTCCGGTCGACGGTGCGCGCTTGCGCACGAGTCTCGGGGCTACCAGCGGCACGTTGATCTGTCGCTACGCCCAGGAGAGCCGCGCCGAGCACAAAGCCGAGCAGAATCCGTTTCATCCCTCGGGGAGAATACGCCTGGCGTGCAGCCGATCTATCCCTGTTCAACGGACGGAAAAACTGGCCGAACCAGCTCAACCGCGACCACGCGAGCGCAAATGGTGCTGTCCCCGGTGCTGTCCTCGGCGCAAGAAAATCGCTATTTGCAGGCAGGTTCGAATCCTGCCGGGCGCATGCGGGTACGCGAGCCTTCTCCCGGTCGCCGCTTTCGGGGCCGCCGCGCCCTCCGGGGCGACCGTGCACGAGATCGTCGGTCAGTAGTGCGCCGGCAAGGGCGAGCTCGCGCCACCGGGCATCTCCGGTCCGCAGCGCGGGAGCCGCTCGAGCGGCTCCCGCACCCGGGCGGCGCGAAGTCACGGCATGCTCCGCGCCGGTGCGCCGCTTCCTGTCCGCGTACGGCCCCGACCCGAGCCAGGTCGCGGAGGCCTTTCTCCCGGCGGGCCACGGTCCGCATCCGGTGGTGGTGGTCGTCCACGGCGGCTACTGGCGGGCGCGCTACGACCGGTCGCTGATGGAGGCGCTCTGCGAGGACCTCGCCGCGCACGGCCTGGCGGCCTGGAACCTCGAGTACCGGCGCGTCGGGGCGGGCGGCGGGTGGCCGGCGACGCTCGCGGACGTCGCCGCCGGCGTGGACGCCCTCGCCGGGCTGGACGCGCCGCTCGACCTCGCGCGCGTGGCCGCCGTCGGCCACTCGGCGGACGGGCACCTGACCTTCTGGGCGGCT
>DATLYU010000193.1:0-4828 GCA_035574435.1 Gaiellaceae bacterium
GCAACACCGGACGACATAAGCGCCGACGCCCACGATCCGTGTGCCCACGCTTTCCAGCCTCCGATCAAACCCATTTGGCTTGATCAAGCCAAATCCGAGCCAGAACCGGGCCTCAGATGCCTACGAACTGCGGAACTCGGGCGCTGCGAGCGATCGCAAACCCGAGCATGATCGCGCCTGCGAGGACGGCGCCTTGGGCGTGCAGTCCCCCGCAAGGGCCCGCGACGTAGCCGTCACGGACAACAGATCATGGAGCCTTTATGGAGCCCAGCGGTCGCAACCACTAGCAACCAGCGGCAAATGGAGCGGGGGCGAAAACCGCAAAATCAAGCGAAAAGCGTTGCCGTGGGTTGCCACCGGTTGCCTGAGATGTTCCATGGTAAGGGTGCACCCCCTCTAAGAAAAGGAGGGAGTCGCCTCCCTGGCTCCGCAAGAAGCGCCAAGTCCTGCGAACCCGAAGGCCCACAGGACTTCATGTCGCGACTCTGACAGGCGTCTACGAACTCGTCAAGCGTTCGACGTTGACCGAAGGGAATTCAAGCTTTCGGTGTTCACGGCGATGAAGGGGATGAAGTTTGCCGCCCGAACTGCAAGCGAGTTCGAGCGTTGCAGTTCGTGCCCGGCCGGACTGGAGGCCGCAGCGCGGACGTACGCCTAATCGGCTCCGCTCGCTCGCACCGCGCCCGGACGGGCGTCTGTGTCGGCTCCGAGAAAGTCGAGAACGGCCCGGCGCACTGCAGCGTCGTCGAGCACGGTGTAATGGTCGCAACCTGACGCGCACACGAACTGCGCATGCCCGAGCCAGCGTAAGAGCTCGATCACCTCGCCCATGTACTGATCTTCGTCGGCTACCACGACAAGGACCGGCGCGGTAACCGGCCGCTCTGCGTCGAGGCCGCCCGGCCAGCCGCCGTTGCGCAGAAACGGCGTCAGCGCCTTCAAATCGTTGCCGCCGCGCTCGGCGGCGCGGCGGATCGCGTGCGCCGTCGGCAAGGCGACCGCGTCGGCGGAGTCGGCCTCGAATGCCTCATGGATGGCAGCGATCTCTCGCGGATCGTCGAGGCGGTTGAGCGCCGCGTCGCCGACGCGGCTGACGACGACACGTCCGACGCGCGCGGGCCAGTCGCACGCGAGCTTCAGCGCGATGCCGCCACCCATCGAGAAGCCGAACAGGTGGCTGCGCTCGATTTCGAGGTGGTCGAGGAGGGCGATGACATCGCTGGCCTGAGCTGGCGCCGCTCGGCAGGGAGCATGTGCGTAGTTTCACATGATTCTGCGTGATCATGCGCGGGCGCGGAACGGCGGATAACTTCGCTGATCCACCTCGCTCAGGCCAGCAGGCCCGATACGTGACGCACGCGGGGAATTCGGATCCGGAGTCAGGAGATCGCGTTTACGACGACGACCGGATCCAAGCCCGTAGGTATCTGCCGGGATCTGCAGCGGTGGCACAGCCGTAACGTGCGTGAGTGCGGAGGGATTTGCACCGTGATCGGTCAGGGCGCGCCATCGGCGTCAATATCGGGAACCAGCCGCCGTGCAGTCGCCTGCGAACGACGTTCGAGCCTTCATGGCGGTAGTCGGACGTGCGCCCTTTTCCGCTCGCCTACAGCAGCGGCCCGGGTAGTCGAGGAACGTGCGCGAGCCGGAGTTCAATCAGCGTCGCCAGACCGTCTCTAGCACCGCATCCGCGTGAGCGGCTGGACACGCTGGGCGAGCAGCCGTCACCCAGGATCTACGTCTTCCTGAGCACGGCGTAGTAGTCGGGGCCCTCCGTCCCCTCGAGATCGGAAACGAACCAGCCCGTGCCGTTGACGACGTCAGCAAGCTCGTCAGGGGCGACGTTGAGCAGGTCGAACCACGGCGTGACGCACTCGCCGTATCGAAGTCGCAGCCGGACCTGGCCGGGCGGCAAACCGCGGGCGCGGTTGCCCTCGTGGTAGGCGAGGTTGTCAGGGTTCGTCGTCTGCCGCGCGTCGACGGAGTCGAGGATGATCGCGCCGTCGTCCGCGGTCACCTCGTGCAGCGACCGCAGCACGCGCGGTGCGTGCTCGACGGTGCCCACCAAACCGAAGTTCCCGCACATCATCAGCACGATGTCGAACCAACCGAGAGTGCGGTCGACGGCGTCCAGTGAAAGGAGACGCGCATCCCTGACGCCGCGCCGCCGGCAGACCTCGATGGCGCCGGGCGAGATGTCGATCGCGACGACGTCGTGGCCGCGCCGTTGCGCCTCCAGGCTGTGGCGGCCGGCGCCGCAGCCGACATCGAGGACGCGCCCGCGGACGTGCGCGAAGACGCGCTGCTCCGCGGCTGGCCACTCGCGCCACTCGGCGAAAAACGCCGCCGGCGCCAGCGAGCGCGCGACGACACCGTCATCACGCTCCAGCACGGCCTCACCGGCGACGCCGTGCACGTAGTCGAGCAGCTGGCGCCCCAACGCGTCCTCGTCCTCGCGCAACGGCCGGGTCATCGCCGAAAGGATGGCCCGTGCGTCCAGGCGGCCACACGGCTCGCTCGGCGGTCACCCGCCGGTCAGCCGCGCATCATGCCTGCACGGTCAGTACAGCGAGGGCGTCCGCGAGCGCGAACCCGCCGCGGGTACCAGCGATCACACGTTTTGGGGAGCGGGAGGCTAGATCATCTTGATGCTATGATGTGAAATCATGAAGGTGCGAACGACGCTGACGATCGACGAGGAGATCCTGCGCGCGGTCAAGGTGCGCGGCGCTCGCACGGGGAAAGGCGACAGCGAGGTGATCGAGGAGGCCCTTCGCCGCGAGCTCGGCTTCGACCTCCTCGAGCGGCTGTGGAAGCGCGAGGACATCGGCGAGGAGCAGGCGCTAAAGCTCGCGGTCGAGGCCCAGCACAGGACCCGTGGCCGCCGGCGCTGAGTGCGCGCCGTCGTCGATCCGAACGTCCTCATCGCCTCGCTCCTCTCCCGCAGTGGAGCGCCGGCGCAGATCGTCTCCCGCTGGCTCGCCGGCGAGTTCGAGCTCGTCCTCTCGGAGAGGCTCCTCGCCGAGCTCGAGCGGGCGCTCGCCTACCCGAAGGTCCGCACGCGCATCGCAGCGGACGAGGCAAGAGCCTTCGTCGAGCTCTTGCGTCAGGGAGTGCTCCTTGCGAACGACGCCGAGGCGCCCGCGCGCCGCTCCTCAGATCCAGGCGACGACTACCTGCTCGCGCTCGCCGAGCAAGAGCGCGCGTTCCTCGTCTCCGGCGACCGCGATCTGCTCGCTCTCGCGGGCGAGCTTCCGATCCTCGCACCCCGCGCCTTCCTTGACGCACTCGCCGGGGGTTATCACCCCGCCGGGTAGCGGCCGCCGAAGGCGCCGGCGAGGAAGACGCGGGCGAAGAGCGCGAGGTAGAGCCAATACACGCCGGTCGGCTGCTGCCCGGCGTCGCCGTAGGCGCGGACGAGGGGCGGCCCCAGGGGAGAGCCGCCGTGCAGGAGCAGGTCGCGCACGCCGAGCGCCCGGCCGACGCCCTCGAGGAGCTCCGCGCCTGTCGCCGGGTCGAGGCCCGACGTCGGCTCGTCGAGAAAGAAGACGTGCGGATCCGTCAGCAGCTCGACGGCGATGCTCGCCCGCTTGCGCTGTCCCCCGGACAGGGCGCCCACGCGCACGTGCGCGCGCTCCGCGAGGTCGAGGGCGTCGAGCGCGCGCGCCACCGCGGCCTCCAGCTCGGCGCGCGGCGTCGAGCCCGGCAGGCGCAGCCGCGCCGCGTAGCCGAGCATCCGCCGGAGCGGCAGCTCCGCGTGCACGATGTCGTCCTGCGGCACGTACCCGAGCACGCTCCGGAACGCGGGCGAGAGCGGGGCGCCGTGCTCGTCGTCGGCGCCGCCACGACGTGGGTTCAACGTAGAGGCCCCGGCCGGGCGGACGGAGCCGACGCGCGCCGTCCGCGCGGACCCCCGTCGATGCCAGCGAGGGGAGCGGGACGCGATGACGACGGCCGAGAACCCGGAGCCCCGCGCAGGCCCACCAGTCCTACTCCGGCCGCGCATCGCAGCGGACACCAAGGAGGGCGTGGAGCGCTACCCGAGGGCGCCGAGGTCGTCGCGCCGATGCACGCGAACAACGCGCCCGCGCGCTACAGGCCTGCGGGGATCCTCGCGCCCGCCGCGCTCCCCTCACCCTGCCGGCCCCTCCGGCCGCCGCCCGAGGTCGGCGTCCCCGATCGTCCACGCCCGCGCGGCCGCCCAGCCGGGCAGAAGCTGCGCGAGCGTGATCCCGATCATGAGCAGGAGCGGCAGCGTCCAGCCCCCGCTCACGTCGTGGGCGAGCCCGACGATCGTCGGGCCGGCCGAGGCGACGAGGTAGCCGACCGAAAGCGAGAGCGCGGCAAGCGCGGCGACCGCGGCCGCGCCCGCGCCGCGCAGAACCGGAAGCAGAAGCCCCAGCCCGAGCGAGCCTCCCTGGCCGAGGCCGAGCACCAGCATCCAGAGCACGGCGGCGCCGGGAGCGACCAAGACCCCCGCGAAGCCCGCCGCCGCCAGCCCCACGAGCACGGCCAGCGCCGGGCGCTGGTCGCGAAGCCGCGCCGCCAGCACGGGCACGAGCAGCGCCGGGGCGAGCTGCACCGCGTTCGTCAGAGCCAGCAGCGACCCCGCCGCCGCCTCCCCGTAGCCCTCGTGCTGGAGGATCGACGGCAGCCAGGCAAGACCGCAGTAGAACGACATCGCCTGCAACCCGAAGTACGCCGGCAGCGACCAAGGCCGCCACACGCGGCGCAGCCCGAGCGGCCGCGCCCGCGCGATCCGCGTCCTCGCCCCCGCCCGCCCCCACGCGAAGGCCGCCGCCGCGGCCGGCAGCGCATAGGCGGCGAG
>DATLYU010000194.1:0-8140 GCA_035574435.1 Gaiellaceae bacterium
GCGGGCGCTCGCCGGCGCGGCGGCGGCCGGCTCGGCGCTCCTCGTGCTCGCCCTGCCCTACGAGCGCTTCCTGACCACGTCCGCGATCACCGACACGCTCATGCTGCTGCCCTTCTGGTCGCTCTCCGACCGGATCGGCACGGGCTGGGTCGCGCCCGTCGCCCTCGCGCTCGCCCTCGCCCTCGCGCTCGCGTTCCTCGCCGTGCCGCGGCGTCTCGCGGTCGCCCTCCCGCTCGCCCTGCTCGCGCTCTGGGCGGCGGCGCTCAAGCCGATCTGGTGGGGGACGCACGGGTTCGAGCGCTTCGCCGAGGGATCGCTCTTCCAGGGCATCCGCACCGAGCCGCGCGACTGGGTGGACCGCGCGCTGCCGCCCGGCGCGGAGGCCGCCTTCCTGTGGACGGGCCGGACCGACCGGCTGACCGTCCACCAGAACGAGTTCTTCAGCCGCGGGGTGGGGCCCGTGTATTACGTGGACGCGGCGACCCCGGGAGGCCTGCCGGAGACGCGCGTGCGCATCGACCGGGAGTCCGGCGAGGTGACCTTCGCCGACGGGCGCCCGGTGACCGATCGCTACCTGCTCGCCGACTCCTCCTTCGAGCCCGCAGGCCGCTCGCTCGCCGTGGACACGGGCTGGGGCATCGTGCTCTGGGAGGTGGCGAGGCCGCTCGTCGCGGCCGTGCGCGTGGACGGGCTGTACCCGAACGACACCTGGTCGGGGCGGGAGGTGACGTACCTCCGCCGCCGCTGCCGGCCCGGCTCGCTCGTCGTGATCATGTCCAGCGACCCCGGTCTCTTCCTCGAGCGCCAGACGGTGGTCGCGCGCTCGGCCGGGCGCGAGGTGGGGCGCGTCCGCCTGCGCCTGCGCGGCCGCACGGCGCTCCGCGTCCCGGTGGCGCCGGACGCGGCCGGGGAGTGCCGCCTCCGGTTCGCGGTCTCCCCGACCGCGGTGCCGGCCGAGGTGACCGCGGGCGAGAACCCGGACCGCCGGGAGCTCGGCGCCCACTTCGAGCGCTTCGTGTACCGGGCGGGCAGCTGATGCGCATCGCCTTCGACGTCTCGCCGCTCTCGCACCCCGCCACCGGCATCGGCAACTACCTGCGCGGGTCGCTCGCCGGGCTGCTCGAGGCGTCGGGCGGGCAGGACGAGGTGGTCGCCTTCGCGCCCACGAGCATCCGCGGCCCCGAGCGCATCCGGGCTGCGCTCGCCGGCCTCGACGTCGAGCTCTGGCTGCCGCGGCTGCCCTTCTCGCACGCCTTCCGCACCGCCTGGAGCCGGGCCCGTCGCCCAGCCGCCGAGCGCCTGCTCGGACGCTTCGACGTGCTGCACTACTCCGACTGGATGTACCCGCCCCAGCGAGCCGGCGTGCGCGCGACGACCATTCACGACCTCGTCCCCGTGCGCTTCCCGCACTGGGTGACCGCGCGCACGCGGGCCATGCACGGGCGCAAGTACCGCGACGCGCGGAGCTGCCACGTCGTCTTCGTGAACTCGGCCTTCACCGGGCGCGACGTGGAGGCCACGCTCGGGATCGCCGCCGCACGCATCCGGGTCGCGCACCCGGGCGTGCGCGAGGCGTTCCGGGCCGACGGCCCGGCCGCCGACCTGGGCGCTCCCTACGTGCTCGCGGTCGGCGGCGCCGGCGCGCGCAAGAACCTCGACGTCCTGCTGCGGGCGGCCCGCCTGCTCGGGGGCGACCTTCTCCTCGCCGTCGTCGGAGAGGGCGAGCCAGGCCCCGAAGCGCCCGGCCTGCGTCGGCTCGGCTTCGTCTCCGACGAGGAGCTGGCCGCGCTCTACCGGGGTGCGGCGGCCGTCGCGTACCCCTCGCGCTTCGAGGGGTTCGGGATGCCGATCGTGGAGGCGATGGCGTGCGGAGCCCCGGTCGTCGCCTCCGCACACCCCTCGCTGGACGAGGCGAGCGGGGAGGCGGCGCTGCGTGCCGACCCGGAGGACGCCGAGGCCTTCGCCGCCGCGCTCGAGCGCGCCTTCGTCGAGCGCGAGCGGCTGGTGGCGGCGGGGCGCGAGCACGCGCGCCGGTTCACGTGGCGGGCCGTGGGGGAGACGTTCCTGGCCGGCTACCGGGAGGCCGCCTGATGGCGCGCCACGAGGTCCTCGTCGTCGTGCGCCGGCCCGGCCCCGAGCTGCTCGTGCTCCTCCGCTCGCCGAAGAAGCACGGGTACTGGCTGCCCGTCGCAGGAGGCGTGGAGCCGGACGAGGAGCCCGCCCAGGCGGCATGCCGCGAGCTCGGCGAGGAAGTGGGGCCCGGCCTGGCCGGGGTCGAGCTCGAGCCGATCCCGCTCGAGCTCGGGTACGAGGGCGCCGACGGCCCCGTCGTCGTCCACGCGTTCGTCGCCGACGCGCCTTCAGGCTGGGAGCCCGTGCTGAACGAGGAGCACGTCGCCTACCGCTGGTGCCGCCCCGAGGAGGCGGACGCGCTCGTCCCCTACCCCGAGCCACGTGCCGCGCTCGCCTGGGCGGCCCGCGCGGGGGCGCGGTCGTGAGGGTCGCCTTCGACGTCTCCCCGCTCGTCCAGACCCGGGCGGGCACGGCGCGCCACGTGCGCGGGCTGCTCGGCGCGCTCCGTGGGCGGCCCGGGCTCGAGCTCGACCTCGTCTCCTTCGGCGGCCCGGGGCGCGTCTCGTCCGTCGCCCGCGACGCGCTCTGGTACCCGCTCCGGCTGCGGCAGCGCGCGGGCCGGGCCGACCTCCTGCATTGCCCGACGTTCCGCGGCCCGCTCCGCTCGCCGCGCCCGCTGGTCCTCACCGTGCACGACCTCGCCATCCTGCGCCACCCGGACACGCTCCCCCGCTGGCACCGGCTGTACGGACGCGTGGGGCTGCGGCGCGTCCTGCACGGGGCGGACGCGGTGCTCGCGGTCTCGGAGCTCACGAAGCGGGAGCTCGTCGAGCTGGCCGGCCTCCCGCCCGAGCGGATCCGCGTCGTCCCGAACGGCGTGGACGCCGTCTTCACCCCCGACGGCCCGGCCACCGAGGGCACGTACGTGCTCGCGGTGGCCACGCTGGAGCCGCGCAAGAACCTCGGTCGCGCGGTGGAGGCAGCCCGCCTCGCGGGCGTCGAGCTGCGCGTCGTGGGCGCCCGCGGCTGGGGCGGCGTGGAGGTGCCTGGCTGGGTCGGGGAGGTGCCCGACGCCGAGCTGGCCGCGCTCTACCGCGGCGCCCGCTGCGTCCTCTACCCGTCGCTGTACGAGGGCTTCGGGCTGCCGGTGCTGGAGGCGATGGCGTGCGGGACGCCCGTGGTCACCTCCCGGGGGACGGCCATGGAGGAGGTCGCGGGCGGCGCGGCCGTCCTCGCCGACCCGCACGACCCGGCGTCGCTGGCGGCGGGGATCGAGCAGGCGTGCGCCCGCCGCGAGGAGCTGCGCGAGCTCGGACGCGCGCGCGCCGCGCAGTTCACGTGGGAGCGGACCGCGGACGGCGTGCTCGCGCTCTGGCGGGAGCTCGCGTGAGCACCGTCGTCTTCGACGCGGACGTCCTCGGGCGCCGGCGCACGGGCGACGAGACGTACGCGCTCAACCTCCTGCGGGAGCTCGGCAGCCTCGCCGCCGGGGCGGGTGTGCGGCTGCTGGCCGTCACCCGCCGCCCCGACCTCGTGCCCGCGGGAGTGGAGCCCGTCGAGCTGCGCACGCGCCCGCAGGAGCTGCGCATGGCCCTCGCCCTCCCGCGCGTGCTCCAGCGCGTGGGCGCAGGCCTCGTGCACACGCAGCACGCCCTCCCGCCCCGCCTCTCCTGCCCCGGCGTGGTCACCGTCCACGACCTCTCCTTCGAGCGCCGGCCCGAGCTCATGGGGCGCAAGGACCGCCTCGTCTTCCGGCTCGCGGTGCCGCGCTCGGTGCGGCGCGCGGCCTGTGTGCTCACCGTCTCGGAGCGCACGAAGCGGGACCTCGTGGAGCTGTACGGCGTGGCGCCGGAGAAGGTCGTCGTCACCCCGAACGGCGTCGACCCGGCCTTCGGCCCGGGGCCGCCGCCGGCGGACGGGGAGCCCTACCTGCTCGCCGTGGGCGCGATCCAGGAGCGCAAGAACCAGCTCGCCGCGCTCGCCGCGGCCCGCGCCGTCGGCCTCCCGCTCCTCGTCGCCGGGCCGGAGAAGGACGCGCGGCTGGCCGCCGAGCTGCGGCGGAACGGGGCGCGCCTCCTCGGCTACGTGGACGTGGCCCGCCTCGCCGAGCTGTATCGCGGCGCCGCCTGCCTCGTCCAGCCGTCGCGCTTCGAGGGCTTCGGGCTGCCCGTGCTTGAGGCGATGGCCAGCGGGACGCCGGTCGTGGCCGTGCGCGACCCCGCGCTCGAGGAGGTCGCCGGCGGGGCGGCGCTCCTCGTCGAGGAGGAGGAGCTCGCGGACGGCGTGCGCCGGGCCCTCGCCGAGCGCGACCGGCTCGCCGCGGCGGGCCTCGAGCGGGCCCGGGCGTTCAGCTGGCGGGCGGCCGCCGAGCGCACGCTCGCCGTGTACCGGGAGATACTCGGCCGGTGAAGGTCTCCGCCGTCGTCGTCTCGCACGGGCACGCGGCCGAGCTCGAGCGCTCGCTGGCCGCGCTCGTCCCGCAGGTGGACGAGACGGTCGTGATCGCGAACCTCCCCGGCTCGGTCGGCAGCGTGCCGGCGGGCGTGCGCGTGCTCGAGAACCCGCGCCCGCTGACGCTGTCGGCCAACGTCAACCAGGGCATCGCGGCCACCTCGGGCGAGTACGTGCTGGCTGCGAACCCGGACGCGGTGGCGGAGCCCGGCGCGGTCACGGTGCTCGCGGCCTTCGCCGACGCGCACCCGCGCTGCGGGATCGCCGGCCCGCTGCTGCGTTGGCCGGACGGGCGCTGGCAGCCCTCGCGCCGCCGCTTCCCGACCGTCGGCGGCACGCTCGTCCGCCGCACGCCGCTGCGCTGGCTGCGCCGTCCGTACGAGACGCAGCGCCGCCACTACCACCTGGACGAGCGCCCGGCGGAGCCCGTGCAGGCGGACTGGCTGCTCGGCGCCTTCCTGCTCATGCGGCGGACGATGCTGGAGGAGATCGGCGGCTGGGACGCCGGCTTCCGCCACTACGTGGAGGACATCGATCTCTGCTACCGCGCCATGCGAGCCGGCTGGGAGCGGTGGCTCGTCCCGGCGGCGGTCGTGACGCACGACTACGCCGCGGTCATCGACCGCCGCTTCCTCTCGCGGCACACGCTCTGGCATCTGCGCGGGATGGCCCGCTTCGTGCGCAAGCACCCCGAGCGCCTGCTCGCGCCGTGACCGACACGCGGGAGCAGTACGCCCGCCAGGCCGAGGGCTGGACGCCGCGCGCGTACGCCGACGCGGACGCCTACCTCGCGCACCGCGCCGACCTCGTGCTCGCGCTCGGGCCGCGCCTGGCTCCCGGCGACGAGGTGCTCGACCTCGCCTGCGGCGACGCGGGCCTCGGGGAGGCGCTGCTCGCGCGCGGGCTCCGCTACCGGGGCGTGGACGCGACGCCGGAGATGGTCGAGGCGGCGCGCCGGCGTCTCGGCTCGCGGGCCGCCCTCGAAGTCGGCGACCTGAACGACTACGTGCCGCCCGCCCCGGTGGCGGCGACCACGGTCTTCCGCGCCGTCTACTACGCACGCGACCGCGCCGCCTTCTTCCGCCACGTCGCGGGCTTCACCGAGCGCAAGCTCGTGTTCGACCTCAACCCCCGCCAGTACCGGGTCGGCGAGGTGCTCGCCGACCTGCGCGCGGCGGGCTTCGGGGAGGTCGCGCTGCGCCCGTTCTTCGTCCCCCAGACGGTCGCCCTCCCGCGCCCGCTGCTCGCGGCGGCGACGGCGCTCGAGCGTTCGGGGCTGCTCGCCCGCCTCGCGCTCCGTGTGCGCTTCACCTACCTCGTGGCGGCGTCGCGGGCGCGCTCCTAGCCGCCCTCGCCCGCGCCCAGGAGCGGCTGGAAGCGGACGTCGAGGACGACGCCGAGGCGCCGGCCCTCGCTCGAGCGCGGGTCGATGTCGCGCGGAGAGAACGTCGGGCGCACCTCCACCTCCACCCGCCACGGCCCGGGGGGAGGCGCCAGGAGGACGCCGTTCGCCCGGCAGTCGCCCACCCGGAACGTCCGCTCCGCGGTCACGCGGGCGAGCGCCGGCTGCTTGTCGGGGCCGATCCCGACCGGCCCGATGCGCGCGGTCACGGTGGCCGTGTGCCGGAAGCGCGGCGACGGACACCAGTCCACGAGCGACGCCCGCACGAGCGCGAAGCCGGGCCCGTCGCCGGCGACGGCGTAGCGCGTGTAGGCGGCGCGGGCCACGTCGGGCTCCTCGCGCGTGCCCACGATCCACCCGTCCGTCTGACGGCCGATCACGGCCTCCCGGAGCTTGAGCGGGCGCCCGTCGAGGCGGTACAGCACCATCGGCGCGCGCCGCTCCACCACAGGCGCCTGGAGCGAGACGCCGTTGACGCCGAGCGCGAACGCGGCGTCGGGGTCCGGGGTGAGCGTGCCGTCCGTGGCATCCAGGTCGGGCGTGAGGATCGGGCTGCCGGCGTTGATGGCCGTGCCGTCCAGGCTCCAGATCTTGCGCACCGAGGGGTTGAAGAACTCCGTCAGCCAGATGCCGGTCGCGTCCGCGATCTGCTGTCCGAGGACGACGACGGGCGCGCCGCCCGTGGCTCGCTCCACCCAGTCGAACGGCTGCGCCGCGTTGCGTGCGACCTGCCGGGAGAGCGTCCGCTCCCCCTCCGCCGCGTACACCTCCGCGGTCAGCGTCCAGCCCGCGATCGCGACCGCGAGCGCGGCCGCGACGCCGGAGAACGCGGCCGGCGCCCGTCGCAGCAGGACGAGCAGGAGCCCGAGCGCGAGCGCGCCGGCGGAGAGCGCCACGAGCGCGCCGTCGATCGTCTCCTGCGACCAGCCGAGCTCGCGGTTCGCGAAGGCCAAGATGCTCAGCCCGTGGGCCTCGTAGTAGGGGTGCTGGAGCACCACCGGGACGGCGTTGACCACGTACAGCGCGGCCGCTCCGGCCAGGGCGAGCGCCCACAGGCGGCCGGGCCCGCGCCAGAGCGCGAGGGCCGTGGCGGCGAAGAGGACGGGCGCGAGGTAGATCACGTTGCGCTCGTAGACGTACGTCGCGAACACGGTCGAGACGTAGGCGCCCTTGATTCCCGCGTACCAGACGAACGCCGCGAGCGCCGAGACGCACACCACGACGAACGCCCGGGTGCGTGGATCCGCGCGCTCGCCCCGCGGTCGCGCGAGGGCTGCGACGCCGAGCACGAGGGGCACGATGCCGATCCCGACCGCGAGCGCTCCGAGCGCCCAGGAGGCGTGGTCGAAGATCCGCTCCTTGTAGACGTACGTCGAGTTGCGCCACGCCGTCGAGGCATGGCCCATGGCGGCCGAGAAGAGGAGCACGGCGCCGAGCGCCAGAGTCGCCGCGCCGACCCAATCCCAGGTCGTCCAGCCGCGTCGCCAGCGGCGGACGGGCTCGGAGTCCCAGCCGAGCCAGGCGAGCGCGAGCGCGAGCACGGCGAAGAGGACGGCGAGCTGGGTTCGCGTCAGCGTGGCCACGCCGGCGGCGGCGAGCGCGCCGGTGAGACCGAGGCGGGACGGCCGTGCGACGAAGCGGGCGGTCAGCCAGAGCGTGGCCGTCGAGAGCGGGTAGGCGACCGGCTCCTCGACGAGGATCGCGGAGTAGGCGAGCGCGGGAGCGGCCGTGGCCGCCGCCGCCGCCGCGAGCGCGGGCCAGCGCGGCACGACCAGGCGCGCGAGCCCGTACGCGGGAAAGATGGTCGCCGTCATCGCGAGCACGAGCACGAGCTTCGCGGCCGCGTAGCCGTCCGCCGCCGACCCCAGCCACCAGACGGGAGCGAGCAGGTAGGCGACCAGGCTCGCCGGGTAGGGCTCGCCGCGGCGGGCGGGCTCGCCCGTCTCCGCGATCGCGCGCGAGAGCTGCGTGAGCTCGAGCTCGTCCGTGAAGATCGTGGGCACGGGGTGCCGGGACGCCTGCCACGCGTAGAGCGCGGCGAACGCGAAGTAGAGGACGAGGACCGGGAGCGCGCCCTGCGCCCGCCCGGCGAGGTCGTGCCGCCGGCCCGGGCCGGCGTGGCGCGCCGCCGCGTGACTCACGGCGTGGCTGCCTCGACCTGCCCGGGCGGCGAGAACTCGGTGCGGCGGCGGACGATGCGGCAGGGCACCCCGG
>DATLYU010000195.1:0-4994 GCA_035574435.1 Gaiellaceae bacterium
GCGGTCGCCTACTACGTGAAGCTGACCGCGGAACGGCTGGCGCCCTTCCCGGCCGAGCTGAAGATGGTGGCCGGCAACCCGACCGCCCGCAGGGCGCAGAACCGCGCGCTCGTCTCGTGGGCCTGCGGCGGCATCGGCGCGCTCCCGCGCCACGCCACCGTCCCCGCCTGCTCCGAGGACGAGGCGCTCGAGCTGCGGGTCGTGTTCCCCGGCTGCTGGAACGGACGGACCGCGGACAGCGCGAACCACAAGCGCCACCTCGCGTACCCGACGCGCGCCCGCTGCCCCGCGAGCCACCCGGTCGCCGTTCCCACGCTCATCCTCGTGCTCCTCTACCCGCCCGTGCCGAAGGGCGCGTTCCCCTCCTCCGGCCGCTTCGCCGCGCACGCGGACTTCATGAACGGCTGGGACGTGGATGCGCTCGCGGGCTTCGTGGCGGGGCTGAACGCAGCCCAGCCGTCCTACCCGTAGGCGGCCGCGCGCCCGCCGTGGCCCTGGTCCGGCCGGACGGCCCGCGATGTCTGCGGTGGACGCGTCGACTTCCGACCGCCTCGTTCGTCGTAGCGGAGAAGACCAGCGGCCGGCGACGCTCCGGCCGCGCAACCGAGGAGGAGCGATGGCAGGACAGCCGGTGCACGTCGAGATTCCCGCAGCCGACCCGGCCGGGGCGCTCGGCTTCTGGGGCGGGCTCTTCGGCTGGCAGTTCCAGGAGTACCCGGGCTCGCCGTCCGGGTACCACATGACGCAGCTCTCCGAGCAGACGGGCGCGGCGATCTACCGTGCCGACGCCGGCGAGCGAGGGCTGCGCGTGTACTTCGACGTGGACGACATCGGGGCCGGGATCGCGCGCGTGCGCGAGCTCGGGGGCACCGCCGGCGAGGCGCTGCCGGTGCCGAGCATGGGCTGGTTCGCCCACTGCCAGGACCCTGGCGGAAACGAGTTCGGTCTCTGGCAGACCGATCCCTCGGCGCCCGCGCCCGAGGCCTGAGGAAGCGCCGCGGGGACGGCGTCGCCGTGCGCTGTCCCCGCGCCGCTCGCGCCCGCCCGCGCCCGGTGCGCTAGAACCTGGCTGGAACCCGTGCACCCGAAGCGAAAGGGACGGCCATGCCCTTCTACCAGCGCCGCGGGGAGGTTCCCCGCAAGCGGCACATCGTCTTCCGCGAGAACGGGAGGCTGCTCACCGAGGAGGTGATGGGCCTCGAGGGGTTCTCCGGCAACGAGTCGATCCTCTACCACCTGCACTCGCCGTGTCGCGTGCAGGAGCTCGGCGCCTTCACCGAGATCGAGCGCGAGGAGTGGATCCCCGAGGCGCACGCCCACCGCCTCCTGAACACCGCCGACGTGGAGCCCGCCGGGGACGAGATCTCGGGCCGGCGCACGCTCATGTGGAACGACGACGTGGAGATCTCCCTCTGCCGGCCCGCGTCCTCGATGGACTACTTCTTCCGCAACGGGGAGGGCGACGAGGTGATCTTCGTGCACGAGGGCTCGGGCACCCTCGAGACGACGTTCGGCGACCTCCCGTACCGGGACGGCGACTACGTGGTCGTCCCCCGCGGGACGACGTACCGGTTCGTGCCCGACGGCTCGCCGCAGCGCTACCTCGTCTTCGAGACCCCGGGCCTGATCGAGATCCCGCGCCGGTACCGCAACCAGTACGGCCAGATCCTGGAGGGCGCGCCCTACTACCACCGCGACATCCACCCGCCCACCGAGCTGCGCACGCACCGGGAGACGGGCGAGTTCCTGGTCAAGGTGCGCGTGCGGCGGGGCTACCAGGACTACGTCCTCGACTACCACCCCTTCGACGTCGTGGGCTGGGACGGCTACCTGTACCCGTGGACGTTCTCCATCCACGACTTCGAGCCGATCACCGGGCGGATCCACCAGCCGCCGCCCTCGCACCAGACCTTCCAGGGGCCCAACTTCGTCATCTGCTCGTTCTGCCCGCGCAAGCTCGACTTCGATCCCGAAGCGGTGCCGATCCCGTACCACCACTCGAACCTGCAGTCCGAGGAGATGATCTACTACGTCTCCGGGAACTTCGGCTCGCGGAAGGGCATCTCGGTCGGCTCGATCACGCTGCATCCCTCGGGCCTCCCGCACGGGCCGCAGCCCGGCCTGGCCGAGAAGTCGCTGGGGGTGAGCGAGACGACGGAGCTCGCGGTCATGTGCGACACGTTCCGCCCGCTCCGGTTGTCGACGCTCGCGCGCGACCTGGACGACGGGCGCTACGCGTACTCCTGGTACGAGCCTCCCTCGGAGGAGCCGAGCCTGGCCGGCGCGACCAGCCACCTGTAGCCGGCGCCCGTTCGGAAACGAGCCTCAGAACACGGGCCGCTCGCCCGCGAGGAGCATCTGCGCGACGACCTCGGGCGGGAACCCCGCGCGCCGGAGGGCGAGCGCGTCGCGGAGCGGGACGTCGAGCCGCTCCGCCAGGGTGCGCGCGCTCTCCGGGTCGTAGCCTGCGCGCTCGAGCGAGGCCCGGCGCAGCTCCACGGCCCGGTCGCGGTCCGGCTCGGGCGCCATGCCGGGATGCTAGGCGCTCTCGCGTCTGCGAAGCTGCCCCGGTGGACGCCGAGCGCTTCCTCCGCGAGCTTCCGGCCCTGTTCGACGACTTCCCGCGCTCGGAGCACCCGCGCGACCGCCGCTTCGCGCCCGTCGTCGAGGAGATCGAGAACCTGACGAGCGAGAACGTGCTCGCGCTCCTCAACCTCGCCGCGGCGTGCCTCGGGCCGGGCGAGGCCTACGTCGAGGTCGGCGTCTTCCACGGTGCGAGCCTCGTGGGCGCGATGCTCGGCAACGAGGACAAGCGCTTCCTCGGCCTGGACAGCTTCGGCTTCCGCGGCGCCACGCTGGAGGGCGTCGAGAGCAACCTCGCGCGCTTCGGGCTGCCGAGACCCGAGATCCTCGTCGGCGACGCCTTCGAGCTCGTTCGGGACGGCGCGCTCCGAGACGTGCCCGTCGGCGTCTGGTACTACGACGCCGACCACGCGTACGAGGCGCAGGTCGAGGGGCTGCGCATCGCCGAGCCCTGGCTCGTCCCCGGCGCGCTCGTGATCGTGGACGACACCGACTGGGAGCGCGTGGAGCGCGCCTGCGCGGACTACCTCGCCTCCCAGCCGCGGGCGCGCCGCGTGCTCGCCCTGGACGGCAAGGAGCGCGGCTTCCCCCAGTGGTGGGAGGGGATGCAGGTCTTCGTCTGGGACGGCTGAGCGGCCGCTACACGCCGACGATGGTCAGGCGGCGGGTGAGCGTGACGCCGTTGATGTCGTTCAGCTCGAACGTCGCGGTGTACGTCTGTCCGCGGGCTGCGCCGGGCGGCGGGAAGCGGAGCACCGCGCTCAGCGTGCAGTCGGCGCGCAGGCGGGAGGTCTGCTGGTCGACGGCGATCAGCCGGCCGCGCAGGAAGATCCGCCACGTCATGCCGATGGGCGTGCCGGCCGGGTCGCCGGCGCAGAAGCGGCGAGCGTACAGCGACACGGACGGCGTCAGCGTCCCGCGCTGCACGCGTAGCAGCCCGTTGCGGGCGTCGAGCGGACGCGCCGCGGCCGCGAAGCGGGTCGGCGAGCTGCCCTTGGCCACGCCACGCTGCGTGTACAGGCCCGACTCCCAGGGCTGGCCCGGGTCGTCCTGGTACACGAACCAGATGAACATCTCCACGAAGGGCAGCTTGCGCGCGAGGGCGATCGACTGGCGGATGTAGCTCGCCTGCGTCGCGTAGGAGACGCCGAGCGAATCCTCCGGCCGGGTCTGGTGGCCGTACTCGGTGACCCAGATGGGCACGAGGGAGCGGCGGAACCACTTCTTCAGGTTCTGCTCGAACAGCGGCAGCGAGGCGAGCGTCACGTTCGGCCACTTCACGCGCTGCGACGGGGCGAGGTTGGGCGTGAACGGGTACGGGTGGTGCGACCAGGCGTCGAAGCGCAGGCGCGGGTTCGCCTTCGCCACGAGCTCCGCGAACCGGCCCGGCGAGTGCGTCGGTCGCAGCCCCGCGGGCTGGTCCGTCCCGCGTGCCGAGGTCTCGCCGATGGCGACCTTCGCCATGCCGTTCCCCGCCTTGATGCCGGCGTACCCGGCGGCATAGAGCTTCGCGTAGTTGGCGGGCGCGACCGAGCGCCCCCGCCGGTCGAACTGCGGGGAGAGGAAGAGCTGCAGGTTGGGCTCGTTCCAGATCGCCCAGAAGCGGACGAAGGGGTAGCCCTCGAAGCGCCCGGAGTAGCGCGACGAGATCGCCCGCGCGAAGTCCGTGAAGTCGGAGAGCCGGCGCGGCATGACGTTCGGCGACTTGCCGCCGTTCGCCCACCGGGGCGTCCCCGAGATGGTGAGCATGACCTCGAGATCGGCCCGCTGAGCGTTGCGGACCGCCTCGTCCAGGTCGTCGAACTTGTAGGCGGGATCGAAGGGGTCGCTCGCGGTCGCCGGCCGGCGCGGAGCTGTGAGGTTCCACTGCACGAGCAGGCGCACGATGGACGAGCCGTCGAGGGCGGCGGCGTTGATCCGCGCCTCGCGGTCCGAGACCCAGCGGAAGCTGGGATCGTCGTGGAAGCCGACCCACATGCGCTCCGCGGCGAGCGAGGCGGGCGCGGCGAGGGCGGCGAGCACGGCCAGGACCAGCAGGGCGCGAATCGTTCGTCTCACGTCATCTCCTCCGGGAGTCGTACGGCGGTACGAGAGCGAGGGTCGGCGGCACGCAGACCTCGGCACCCTACCGGCCCGGGTGTGAGCAGGGTGTTAGGAGTCCAGTGTGGGCCGGCCGGCGGACGGCGGTACACTGCGCCGATGAGCTCGGTCTCGGCGTGGGAGGCCATCTTCATGCTGGTGGTGCTCAAGATCCCGGTCGTCTACCTGTCAGGCGTCGTCTGGTGGGCGATCCGGGCCGAGCCGAGCGCGGACGACGGCGGTGAGCCGGTTGCCGTGCCTGCAGCGCTCGACCCGTGCGGCTGGGCGGCCTGGCGCGACCGGCGCCGGCGCGCCGCGCGCGCGCTCCGCCG
>DATLYU010000196.1:0-6431 GCA_035574435.1 Gaiellaceae bacterium
CGGCGTCCGGGATCGTCACCAGCACCTCGTCCACGGCCAGGCCGCGCAGCACGCGCTCCGCCTCGTCCAGCGCCCCCAGCACGCTGATCCCGAAGATCCGTCGCCGGCGCACGCGCGGGTTGTCGTCGAGGAAGCCGACGACGCGCGCCTCGTGGCCGTCGTGCAGCTCGCGAGCGAGCCCGCGGCCGGCGCGCCCCGCGCCGACGACGAGCACGCGGCGGCGCCGCGCGCGCAGGGAGCGCGTCTCCGGCACGAGGCGCAGCGTGAGCCGCGACGCGCCGACGAGGAGCGTGCAGAGCACGAGGTCGACGATGAAGATCTCGACTGCGGGGAAGGACCCGAGCGGCCGCAGCGCCGCGAGCACGAGCGGAGTGGCGAGCGCGGACAGCGAGCAGGCGAGCGCGATCGGGAGCACGTCGCGGGCGGTCGCGAAGCGCCACACCCGCCGGTAGACGCCGAACGCGACGAAGAGGACGTAGCGGATGCCGAGGAGCAACGGGAGGGCGGCCAGGAAGACGGACCGCTCGTACTCCGTCCCCAGGCCGCCGAGCACGAGCACGTACGCGGCGAGGAACGAGGAGCAGACGACCGCGAAGTCCACCACCACCTCGACGAGCCGGCGCGGCTCGAACACGAGGGCGCGCCAGAGCGGGGGAGCGGGGGCCGTTTCGCCGCGCCGCGAGCGCTCCTCCAGGTCGCTCAGGAAGCTCCCGAACTGGACGAGGATGACGAAGGTGAGGAGCACGCCGAGCGCGGTCAGGCGTCCGGAGTCGAGGACGTTGTAGGCGAGCGCGGTCGCCCCGATCGCCGCCGCGACGAGGGCGAGCAGGAGCACGGCCTTCGCCTCGGAGAGCCCGTAGTAGACGAGCCGGTGCGAGGCGTGGTCGCGGCCGCCCTGCGTCACCGGGCGGCGCTGCGCGAGCCGCACGACGGTGACGAGCGTCGTGTCCAGGATGGGGACGGCGAGGACGAGGAGCGGCAGCAGCATGGTGGCCACGGTCGCGCCGGCCACCGTCCAGCTCGAGGCGAGCGCGAGGGCGGCGAGCGCGAAGCCGAGCGTCTGGCTGCCCGAGTCCCCCATGAACACGTGCGCGGAGCGGCCGGGGCGGAGGTTGAAGGGCAGGAAGCCGGCGCACGCGAGCCCGAGCGCGAGCGCGAGCACGAGCACGGTGTCGTTCGGGTGCTCGGTCACGGCGTCCACCGCGAAGTACGCGCACGCGATCGCCGCCAGCGTCGCGGCGAGGCCGTCCATGTTGTCGAGCAGGTTGAACGCGTTCGTGATCCCCACGAGCCACAGCAGCCCGATCGCCCACGCGAGCACGTCGTTGCCGACGATCTCCACCTCCAGGCCGCTGCCGAGCGCCAGCGCCGCAGCCGCCACCTGCGCGGCGAGCTTGGCGAGCGGGCTCAGGCGGCGGACGTCGTCGACGAGCCCCGCGGCGAAGACGAGCGCGGTGCCGGCGAGGACGCCGGCGAGCGCGCCGCTCCACTCGAGCGCACCCACGGCGAGGCCGGCGAGCACGCCGGCGAGGAAGCCCGCGAAGATGCCGACGCCGCCGAAGGTGGGCGTCGGCCGCGCGTGCCAGCGCTCGCCCGTCGGCTCGGCCACCAGCCGGCCGCCGAGGGGGGAGCGCAGGAGCGCCCGCAGGGCGAGGACGCAGACGAGCAGGGCGGCGATCGCGACGGCCGCTTCCACAGCCAGGAAGCGTAGAGCAGGGGGCTGCGCGCTCCCCTGCGGACCGCGCGGGAAGGGCCGGGCGGACGGTGTACCGTGCGCGCATCTCCGCGCTCACCGTCTACCTGGACGTCGTCCGCTACCGGGATCTCTTCGGCAGCCTCTTCCGGCGCGACCTGCGCGCGAAGTACCGCGGCTCGGTGCTCGGGCTCGGGTGGTCGCTCCTGCACCCGGTCGTCCTCATGGCCGTCTACCTCCTCGTCTTCTCCGTCCTCTGGCGGGTCGCGGCCGTGGGCAGCGACGACTACTGGCTGTTCCTGCTCTGCGGGCTCCCCGCGTGGGTGTTCTTCGCCACCGCCACGCAGGCCGCCTCGCGCAGCCTGCTCGAGAACGCGAACCTGATCCGCAAGGTCCGCTTCCCCCGCCAGCTCGTCCCGCTCTCGGTCGTCGGCACGCAGCTCGTCGCGTTCGCGGTCATGCTCGCCGTCGTGGCGGCGCTCAGCCTCGCGACCCGGGACGAGGCCCGCGACACGGTCTGGCTGGCGCTCCCGCTGGGCCTGCTCTTCGCGTGCACGGTGGCGGGGCTCGCGCTGGCGGTCGCGTCGCTGAACGCGCTCTACCGGGACGTCGAGCACCTGCTGCAGGCGCTCCTCCTCCCGTGGTTCTTCCTGACGCCCGTCCTGTACAGCCTCGACCAGCTCCCCGGGGCGGACGACCATCCGTGGCTCGAGGCGCTCCTGCACTACGGGAACCCGCTCACGCCGCCCGTCGAGGCGATGCGCGCGGCGCTCTTCGAGGGCGAGGCGCCCGCGCTCGCGGACGCCGTGTACACCGCGGTCTCCGGCCTCGTCGCCCTCGCGCTGGGCGCGCTCGTCTTCAGCCGCGCGGACGACCGGATCGCGGTCGAAGTCTGACCAGGGCGCGGCCCTCGAAGAGCGCGTCGTCGCCCGCGTAGGCGGGCAGCCCTTCGGCCGTGCTCGGCTCCCGCCCGTCGAGCAGCGAGGGGAAGAGGAGTGGACGTCCGAAGCGCGGGTTGCGTCCGCCCCCCGGTGCCCAGGGAGCGAGCCGCGGCCGTTCCCGGCGCGCCGCCAGCCCGCCCGCCACCTGCACGGCGCCGCCCACCGCCGCCCAGCCCTCGGCGTGCGCGTCGAGCAGGAGCCGCGACCAGTCGGGCGCGGGCAGCGCGCCGGCGACCAGGTGCGCGACCGCCGCCGCGTCCTCCTCGACGAGCGGCTCCTCCTGCGCGGCGAGGGCGGCCTCCGTCTCCGGGTCGGGGCCGCCGTGGACGACGGCGCGCAGCCGCCGCTCGGAGATCCGCGGCGCCACCGCGACGTCCAGCTCGGGGGCGTACGACCCGACCTCGCGAAACCAGAAGCGCAGCTCCTCGACCAGGTCGAGCGCGAGGCGGTAGCGGCCCGGGGGCCTCGGCGCGAGGACGCGCAGCTCGAGCTCGACGGTCTCGCCCGGCCGCACCTCGCGCGGCAGCGCCGTCCGCAGCCCGTCCCAGACGACCGGGTTCCCGAGCGGGTCGAGCCAGTGGTAGGAGGCCTGCACGCCCGCGCGCCCGCGCGAGCGCCACGGCGCGCTGCCCGCGTTCTCGAGCACGACGCGCGCGCGTCCGACGACGCCGGCGCGCGGCTCCTCCAGCTCGCAGGCGAGCCAGCGGACCGCGAGCGGCCCGGTGGGGAGGGGGTGCTCGCCGATGCGCTGCATGGCCGGGTCTACTCTACGAGCGATGGATCCGGGCGAGATCAGCGTCGAGGGCGTCTCGCGCCGGTTCCGCGTCCACGCGCGCGAGGCGCGGACGCTGAAGGACCTCTTCGTCTTGCGCGGCCGCACGCAGCCCACGGACGTGTGGGCCCTGCGCGGCGTCTCGCTCGCCGTCGCGCCCGGGGAGGCGGTGGGGCTGATCGGTCGCAACGGCTCGGGCAAGACCACGCTCCTGCGCCTCGTCGCCGGGATCATCAAGCCGACCGCGGGCCGCGTCCGCGCCGGCGGGCGCATCGGCTCGCTGCTCGAGCTCGGGGCGGGCTTCCATCCCGACTTCAGCGGGCGCGAGAACGTCTTCCTGAACGGGGCCATCCAGGGGCTGCGGCGCGCGGACATCCACCTGCGCTTCGACGAGATCGTGGCCTTCGCGGAGCTCGAGCACGCGATCGATCGCCCCGTCCGCACGTACTCCTCCGGCATGACCATGCGCCTCGGGTTCGCGATCGCCGCGTTCCTGGAGGCCGACGTGCTGCTCCTGGACGAGGTGTTCGCCGTCGGCGATGAGGCCTTCCAGCGCAAGTGCTTCGGCCGCATCGCCCGCTTCAAGCAGGAGGGCGGGACGATCGTCTTCGTGTCCCACGACGCGGCCGCGGTCGAGCGCCTGTGCGAGCGCTCGGTCCTCCTGGACGGCGGCCGGGTGGCATTCGACGGGCCGACGCGCGAGGCGGTCGCGCGCTACCGCCGCCAGCTCGCCGAGGAGACCGACCCCGCGGAGCGCGGAGCCGGCCTGCGCGAGTGGGGCTCGGGCGAGGCGACGATCGCCTCCGCGGCCCTGCTCGGCCCCGAGGGCGCGGAGCGCCTCCAGTTCCTCTCCGGCGAGCCCTTCGCGCTCCGCGTCCAGGTGGACGTCCCCGACGGGATCCCGCCGCCGCGCCTCCAGCTCGAGCTGCGCGACGACGCGGGGACGCTGGTCGCCGGCGAGGCGGTCGACCTGCGCTCGCTCGGCTGGACGGCCGGCAACGGCGCGCGGGGCGTCCGCTTCGAGCTCGGCTCGCTCCCGCTCGCGGAAGGACGCTTCCATCTGCGCCTCGGGCTCTCGGACGAGAAGGGGGAGCGGCTCTACCACTGGCTCGACGATGCGCTCGTGTTCGTCGTCTACCCGGGCGGCGAGGAGCGCGGCGTCGTGCGCTTTGCAGGGAGCTGGGCGCTCGAGGAGAAGGAGGCGGTGCGATGACCGCACGCACGTGCCCGGACTGGCCGCAGCTGATGGAGCTCGCGCCCGACCTCCAGTTCAAGCACTACAGCGTCGCCGAGGCGCAGCTCCCCGCGGACGCGCTCGCCCGCCTGCCCCACGTCTCGCTCGGGGAGGTCGAGATCTGCGCCGACCTCGAGCACCACGTCGTGAATCCCGGGCACACCGATACCGAGGTGTGCGCGGCGCTGCGCGGCACCCACTGGTTCGACGTCCGCGAGTGGGCGACCCAGGGGCCGGGGACGGACGCCGCGCTCCCGGACGCGCCCTCGCACGTCGCCTGAAGGAGGGGCGCCCGCGGCGGCGGGACTACGCTTCGCCGCGTGCCGACGACGGTGGTCCCCTACCGCGGCGACGCGAAGCGCCGTCTGCCGTCCTCCCTGCGCGCTGCGGTGGCGCTGGCCATGCTCGGCGACGTGGTCGAGGCGGCGCTCGCGCTCGGCCGCGTCCTCGTGGTCACGGACGACGCGGATGCCGTCCCGCCCGGAGCGGAGCACGTTCCCGACCCGGGCGAGGGCCTCGGCGCCGCAGTCCAGGCGGGGCTCGCCGGGGTCGAGGGCCCGGCGCTCGTCGTGAACGCCGACCTGCCGTGCGCGACGCCGGCCGCGCTCCGGCGCCTGAGCGCATCCGGCCTCGCGCTCGTGGAGGCAGCCGACGGCACGACGAATGCGCTCTCCCTGCCCGACCCGGCGCGCTTCGCGCCGCTCTACGGGCCGGGCAGCGCCGCGCGCTTCCGCGCGCACGCCCCCTTCCGCACGCTGGCCCTGCCCGAGCTGCGGGAGGACGTGGACGCGCTCGCCGACCTCGAGCGCCTCGCTTCCCGCCTCGGGCCGCGCACCCGCACGCTGCTCGCCTCCGTCCCGTGAACGTCGTCCTCCTCTCCGGCGGGGGCGGCGGCGCCCGCTTCGCCCGTGGCCTGCGCGCCGTGCTCGCGCCGGGCGAGCTCACGGTCGTCGGCAACGTCGGGGACGACGTCGAGATCCTCGGCCTGCACGTCTCGCCCGACCTGGACAGCCTGCTCTACACGCTCTCCGGGCTGATCGACGAGGAGCGCGGCTGGGGCCGGGCCGGGGAGACGTGGAACGCGCTCGCCGCGCTGGAGGAGTGGGGCGGGCCGGCCTGGTTCCGGCTCGGCGACCGCGACCTCGGGCTCCACCTCGTGCGCACCGAGGCGCTGCGCGCCGGGGAGCCGCTCTCTGCGGTCACCGCGCGCCTCGCCGAGCGGGTCGGCCTCGACGTCCGCCTGCACCCGGCCACCGACGACCCGGTGCGGACGCAGGTGCGGACGCCCGCGGGCACGTTCGGCTTCCAGGAGTGGTACGTCGGGCGGGCCCACCTGGACGAGGTGGACGGCGTCGTCTACGAGGGCGCCGAACGGGCCGAGCCGGCGCCCGGCGTGCTCGCCGCCCTCGCCGACGCCGACGCCCTCCTGCTCGCCCCCAGCAACCCGTACCTCTCGCTCGGCCCGATCCTGGCCGTCCAGGCGATCGGCGACGCCCTCGCCGGCCGGCGGGCGCGGTGCGTCGCCGTCAGCCCGCTCGTCGCCGGGCGGGCGGTCACGGGCCCGCTCGACCGTATGCTCTCGCGCATGGCGGGGGGCGCGACGCCGGCGCACGTGGCCGGCTGCTACGAGGGTCTGATCGACGCGCTCGTCGTCGACCGCAGGGACGCGGATGCGGACGCGCCCGTCCGGCTCGTCCCCGCCGACGCGCTGATGCGCGACCGCGAGGCCGAGCGGCGCCTCGCGCAGGCGGCGCTGGAGGCGGCGTGCGCGTAGGTGTGGTCGGCGGCACC
>DATLYU010000197.1:0-15865 GCA_035574435.1 Gaiellaceae bacterium
CCCCGCGCTCGCCGCCGGCGTCGCCTCCGTGGCCGTCGGCTCGGCGTTGCTCGCGGCTGGCGGGCCGCTCGCGCTCTCCGCGCTCGGCGCGCTCGTGCTCGGCCTCGGCGCCGGGCTCCCGTTCGCGGTCCTCTTCGCGGCCACCCAGCGCCTGCGCCCGGACGCACCCGCGGCCGCCATCGCGCTCGTGAACGCCTGCGCCGTCCTCGCCATCCTCGTGGGCACGCCGCTCGCAGGCCTCGCCTTCGAGCTTCCCGGCGAGGGCAGGCTCGCCTTCGCGACCATCGCGGCGCTCGCAGCAGCCTCGCTGCTCGCGCTGCGGCACGTGCGGCTGTAGAGCGATAATCCGCTCTTCCGAGCGAGCGAAGGAGAGAACCGAGATGGCCCTGAGCTTCGGCGTCACCGTCCTGCCCGACCCGCCGTACCGCCGGTTCGTGGAGCTGATCGCCCTCGCCGAGGAGCACGGCTTCGAGTACGGCTGGACGTACGACTCACACGTGCTCTGGCAAGAGTCGTTCCCGCTCCTGACGCTGGCCGCGCAGGCGACGAAGACCATCAAGCTCGGGCACTGCGTCACGAACCCCGGCACGCGGGAGCCGACCGTGCTCGCCAGCGGGTACGCGACGCTGCACGACATCTCCGACGGCCGCATGGTCATGGGGATCGGCCGCGGCGACTCCGCCCGCCGCTACATCGGCCAGCAGCCGGTCAAGGTGGCCGAGTTCGAGCGGCGCTGCCGGATGATCAAGGACTTCATGAACGGCCGCCCGGTCCAGTGGAACGACAAGGAGCTGCAGCTCAAGTGGGTGCGCCCGGAGCTGCCCGAGATCCCGATGTGGGTCGCCGGCTACGGGCCGAGAGCGCTCGGCGTCGCCGGCCGGGTGGGCGACGGCGTGATCATCCAGCTCGCCGACCCGGACATCATCGGCTGGATCATGGACACCGCCCGGCGCGCCGCCGAGGAGGCGGGGCGCGACCCGGCCGCGCTGGAGTGCATCGTCTGTGCCCCCTCGCACATCTCGGACGACCTCGCCGACGCGCGCGAGCAGGTGCGCTGGTTCCCGGCGATGGTCTCGAACCACGTCCTGGACCTGATCGAGCGCTACGGCACCGACGGCTCCGTCGTCCCCCAGGCGCTCACCGACTACGTGCAGGCCCGCAAGTTCTACGACTACGACGAGCACTCGCGCGTCGGCGCGCGACACGGCGAGTTCGTGACGGACGAGATCTGCGACCGCTTCTGCGTCCTCGGCACGCCCGAGCAGGCGACCGCGAAGCTGAAGGAGCTGGAGGCGATCGGCGTCGACCAGTTCAACATCTACCTCATGACCCAGGGCCAGGAGGAGACGCTCGCCGCCTACGGGCGGGACATCATCCCGCAGTTCTCGGGCGTCGCCGCGTAGCTCAGCGGCCGGCGAAGGCGGTCGCCGCCTCGCGCGCCTCCTCCTCCGCCGTGCGGACGGCGAAGAGGGCGAACGCGGCGCCGAACAGCGCGCCGAGCAGGTCGAGCGCGAGGTCGCCGATCGTGTCCTCGTACGCGTTCTCGACCGTGGACAGCTCGGTCACGAAGACGGCGTACTCGCCGAGCTCCCAGAGCACCTGCAGCGTCATGCCCAGGCCGAGCGCGAGGCCGAAGCGGACGGCCGCGGAGAGCGGCGCCCGTCCCGCGAGCAGGCCGATGACGGCCGCGAAGAGCATGGAGTTGACGAGGTGGTTCGCGTCGTCCCACCAGGCCACGCGGTCGTAGGCGTCGAGCGTGTTCCAGAGCACGTCCGTGATCGGCGGCAGGACGAGCAGGTTGTCCGCCAGGTACGGGTAGGGCGGGCGCGCGTCGGCAGCCCGCCAGAGCACCGGCACGATCAGCCCGGCGAGCGGGAAGACGAGGGCGCGCCAGCTCATGCCCTTGCCCTCGTACTGCTCGAGCTCGGGGAGCCCGAGCGGGAGCAGGAGCAGGAGCACGAGGCCCGCCTTGAGCCCGGCGCCCACCCAGAAGGCGAGCGGCAGCCTCCCGTCCACCCGCAGCTCCTCCAGCATCGGACCGCGAAGTGTGGCGGAGCCGGGCGGACTGCGCTAGATGATCGTCTGCCCGAGCGCGCTCGCGACGAGCTCGACCGCGGTCAGCGCGGTCGTGTTCTGGCGGTCGAGAATCGGGTTCACCTCCACCACCTCGAGGGAGGCCGCCACCCCCGCCTCCGCCACGAGCTCGAGCGCGAGATGCGCCTCCCGGTAGGTGAGCCCGCCGCGCACGGGCGTGCCCACGCCGGGCGCGATCTCGGGGTCGAGCGCGTCGAGGTCGAGCGAGACGTGCACGAAGCCGGGGCCCGCGACGCGGTCGAGCGCCTCCCGCACCGCCCGCTCCATGCCGATCCGGTCGATCTCGCTCATCGTGAACACGCGCACCTCGGCCTCGCGCAGGAGGCGCCGCTCGGCGTCGTCCAGCGCTCGCACGCCGAGGAGCGCGACCCGGCGGGGATCGACCGCCGGGAGCGGCCAGGCGGCGCGCGCGAACGCCGGTCCGGCGAGGCCGAGCGCCGCCGCGAGCGGCATCCCGTGCACGTTCCCCGAGGGACTCGTGTCCGGGGTGTTGGCATCGCCGTGCGCGTCGATCCAGAGCACGCCCCCCGGCCCGTGCAGGGACGCGAGCCCGCCCAGCGTCCCGAGCGCCACCGAGTGGTCGCCGCCGAGGACGAGCGGGATTGCCTCGCGCTCGGCCGCATCGCGCACGAGCGCCGCGACCTGCTCGCACGCCTGCAGGATCTGCGGCAGGTAGCGGGCGCGCGCGTCCGTCTCGGCGGTGGCCTCGAGCACGGCGGTCTCCACGTTCCCGCGGTCGCGTACGGCGAAGCCGAGCGCGACGAGCCGCTCCTCGAGGCCCGCGTAGCGGAGCGCCGAGGGCCCCATGTCCACCCCGCGCCGGCTCTGGCCGAGGTCGAGAGCGGCTCCGATGATCGCGACCTCGCGCCGAGTCGTCACGAGGTCGAACCGTAACGGGAGCCGCGGCTACACTGAGTCGCCCGCGGCGAGGTAGCTCAGTTGGTAGAGCACACGGCTGAAAACCGTGGTGTCGCCGGTTCGATTCCGGCCCTCGCCATCGGGCGGCGCGCTTGACGCGTCCGCCACCGGCCATAGGATCGCGCGGTCCCCTAGTCCTGCCCGGGAGGTACGGCGCGATGTCCGATTTCGCTCAGCGGCTCGAGAGCGGGTGGCTGCAGCGCAAGTTCCGCTTCTCCGAGAACGGCACCACGCTCGCGCGAGACACGCTGGCGGGCGTCACCACGTTCATCGTCATGTCCTACATCATCTTCGTGAACCCGCAGATCCTCAGCTTCGCGGGGATCGAGGGGCTCGAGGAGCAGGGGCTCCCCTTCGACGGCGTCCTCGCCGTGACCTGCCTCGTGGCCGCGGTCATGACCATCGCGATGGGCCTGTACACGAACTACGCGTACGCCATCGCGCCCGGCCTCGGCATCAACGCGACGGTCGCGTTCAGTCTCGTCGTCGGCGAGGGGCTCTCGTATCCCGCCGCCATGGGCCTCATCGTGGTGGAGGGCATCGCGGTCACGATCTTCGTCCTCACCGGCCTGCGGGAGCGGGTAATGGAGGCGATCCCGCTCGACTTGAAGAAGGCGATCGCGATCGGCATCGGCCTCTTCATCGCCTTCATCGGCTTCGTCAACGCGGGCATCGTCGTGCGCGGCGAGGGCACCGTCGTCGACCTCGCGCCGCTCACCACCTGGCCGCTGCTCGTCGCGATCTTCGGGCTCGTGCTCACGGTCGCGCTGCGCGCGCGCGGCGTGCGCGGCGACCTGCTGATCGGGATCATCGCCGCGACCGCGCTGGCCACGATCATCAACGAGGCCTCGGGAGAGGACGCCGGCTTCCGCGCGGGCGCGACGATCCCCGACGACGTCTACGACAGCCCGAACCTGTCGCTGCTCGGGAACTTCAACTTCGACGCGTTCACGGAGCTCGCGTTCATCTCCGCGATCGTGTGGGCGTTCACGCTCTTCATGGCCGACTTCTTCGACACCATGGGCACGCTCGTCGGCGTCGGCAAGCCGGCCGGCTACCTGGACGAGGAGGGGCGGCTACCGGAGATCCGCAAGCCGCTGCTCGTGGACTCGCTGTCCGCGGTCGCGGGCGGCGCGGCGTCCTCCTCGTCGGCCACGACGTACATCGAGTCGGCGTCGGGGATCAGCGTCGGCGGGCGCACGGGCTGGGTCTCGGTCGTGTGCGGCGTCCTCTTCCTCCCGTTCATGTTCTTCGCCCCGATCATCGGCATGGTGCCGCCCGAGGCGACCGCGCCGGCGCTGATCATCGTCGGGTTCCTGATGATGACGGCGCTCACCGAGGCCGAGGAGGAGGCCGAAGCGGAGCAGGCGGCCGAGGCCGGAGCGGCCCCGCAACCGCGCCCCACGCGAAAGACCTCCGGGATCGACTTCACCGACCTCGGCATCGGGCTCGCGGCCGCGCTGACCATCATGGTCATGCCGTTCACCTTCTCGATCGCGGACGGCATCGGCTTTGGCTTCATCGCCTACGTCGTCGTCCGCGCCGCCCAGGGACGGGCCCGCGACGTACACCCGTTCATGTGGGTGGCGAGCGCGACGTTCGCGCTCTACTTCCTCGTCCCGCTCTTGCAGGACAACTTCGACTGGATCTGAGCATCGCCGGCCGGGGGCCCGCCTGGGCTCCCGGCCGCTCCTCCCACGAGCCTGCGCGTGGAGGGTGGTACGGTCGGCGCGATGGAGCTCGCGTTCCTCCCGGCGCTCGAGCAGGCGCGGCTCGTTCGCTCCCGCGAGCTCTCCTCGACCGAGCTCGTCCAGCTCTATCTGGAGCGCGTCGAGCGCCTCGATCCGCAGCTCGACGCGTTCGTCACCGTCCGCGCGGAGGAGGCGCTGGCCGAGGCCCGGGCGGCCGACGAGCGCCCGGCGGAGGCACCCTTCCACGGCGTCCCCATCGCGATCAAGGACCTCACCGCGACGGCCGGTATCCGAACGACGTACTCCTGCCGCGCCTTCGCCGACTACGTCCCCGACTTCGACACCGCGGTCGCGCGCCGGATCCGCGAGGCCGGCTTCGTCGTCCTCGGCAAGACGAACACGCCCGAGTTCGGGACGACCGCGTTCACGGAGTCGGAGCTGAACGGCGCCACGCGCAACCCGTGGAGCCCGGAGCGAACTCCCGGAGGCTCGAGCGGCGGCGCGGCCGCGGCGCTCGCCGCCGGCCTGCTTCCGATCGCCCACGGCTCGGACGGCGGCGGCTCCATCCGCATCCCCGCCTCCTGCTGCGGCGTGCTCGGGCTCAAGCCGTCGCGCGGGCGCGTCTCGGCGGCGCCCTTCTCGTCGCTCGAGGGCCTCTCCACCGCCGGGCCGCTCGCGCGTACGGTCGCGGACGCGGCCGCGCTGCTCGATGTCCTCTCCGGCTACGAGCCGGGCGATCCCTGGTGGGCGCCCCCGCCGGACCGCCCCTTCCTCGAGGAGGCCGCCGCGGAGCCGGGACGCCTGCGGATCGCCGTCACCGTCACGCCGCCCGTGGACGTCCCCGTGCACCCGGACTGCGCCGCCGCCCTGCGCTCGGCCGCCGCCCTGCTCGAGGATCTCGGACACGACGTCGCCGAGGCAACCCCGCCCTGGACGAGCGGCGACCTGATCGGCGACTTCCTCGCCGTCTGGCAGGTCGGCCCGACGTTCTACGCCGTCGACCCGGAGCTCATGACCCCGCTCAACCGCCAGCTCGTCGAGGCCGCCCGGCGCACCAGCGCTGCCGAGTACGCGGCCGCGGTCGGGCGCCTGCAGCTCGCGGCGCGGCGCGTCGTGGCCTTCTGGGAGGCGTACGACGTCGTGCTCACGCCCACGCTCGCGCTCCCTCCCGTCCCCATCGGCTGGCAGGAGGAGGGCGTGGATGACGCGTTCGCGCAGCTCCGGCGCAACACGGAGTTCACCCCGTTCACCTCCGTGGTCAACCTGACCGGGCAGCCGGCGGCATCGTTGCCGCTGCACGGGAGCGCCGAGGGACTGCCGATCGGCGTGCAGGTGATCGGCCCGCCTGCCGGGGACGCCCTCGTGCTGCGGCTCGCCGCCCAGCTCGAGCAGACCCGGCCGTGGGCCGGCAACCGGCCGCCGCTCTCCTGAGCGGGCTCAGCGCGCAGGCGCGATCCGGATCCGCTGCCCGGGCGACGCGTGCAGCATGCGCGCGGCGCTGCCGCGCGAGATGGCGATGGACATGTTCCGGTAGCTGTCCTCGTACAGGATGACGTCGCCCGGGCGCGCGTCCGCGAACGTGCGCGCCATGACCGCGTAGTAGCGCTGGCCGGCGAGATCGAGCTCCACGCGGCTACCCGAGACGATGCCGATGCGCGCGACGTCGTCGCGCGTCAGGTTGAGCACGATGTTGCCGAAGCTGTCAACGTAGAGAAGCGTCGCGACCGCGACGCCGTCCGCGACCTCGGGCGCGGGAAGGTCGGGCGCGACGAGCGACTCGGGGTCGAGCGGCGGGCCGAGCTCCTCGAGCGGGACGCCCGTGGCCAGGTGGGCGGCCGCCGGGGCGAAGAGGTCGCGGCCGTGGAACGTGCGCGAGATGGAGGGCAGCGCGTAGGCCGGGTTGGCGAGCTCGTGCGCGGCCTCGATCCCCGCCCTGCTCGCCGCCGGCAGGAGGAGGCCGTTGTCCGGGCCGACGAACAGCCGGCCGTCCCCGTCACGCAGCGCGAGCGGCCGGCGCGGCCCGCCGACTCCGGGGTCCACGACCGCCAGGTGGACGCCCACGGGCATGTACTCGAGCGTGCTCGCGAGCACGAGCGCCCCCTGGAGGACGGCCTGGGGCGGGATCCCGTGCGTCAGGTCGATGATCTGCGCGTCCGGGGCGATCCGCTTCATCACCCCGTGACAGGTGCCCACGAAGTCGTCCGTGAGCCCGAAGTCGCTCAGGAAGACGACGAACACGCGGCCGAGCGTACCGCGCTCCCGGCGGGCTCAGCGCCGGGACGTGCCCGCCGGGCTGCAGCGCGGCGTCGGGAGGCGTCGCGCCTCGCCGCACGTCCGGCGCCCCCGCGGCCGGATACGGACGAACGCGGTCGGCGCCTGGAGCGGCAGCGGGCGGGCGAGGGCCTGCCGTCCGGTCAGCAGCGTCCCGCACCTCCCCGCCTGCGCACGGGCGCCAGGATAGTCCGGCCTCCGGAGGTCACGCCCGCTCGCCCGCGGACTCGCCCATTGGGATCGCCGAGGCCGCAGAGCTGTCCGCCCGCCGACGGGCGAGCTCGAGGAGCTCGGAGACCTCCCGCTGCAGGCGGGAGAGCTTCGCCGCGATGATCGCCACGTACACGAGGACGAAGACGAAGACGACCGCGTAGGTCGCGGCCACGTACTGGCCCTGCGTCACGCGAGCGCCTCGCGCAGCTCGCGCAGGTCGGCGGCGAGGCGCTTGCCCGCCAGCTCGACGCGGTAGAGGACGTACGCGAGGAGCGTCACCGCGCCCCAGCAGACGACGAAGGTCGCGAACATGGAGCCACTCATCTGCGGGCCCTCGCGCGTGAACACGGTCGGGTGGATGAAGTCCTCGGCGAGCCGGATGGCGAGGAAGCTGACGGGGATGAGCGCGACCCCGAAGAGCGCGTACACGGCCGACGAGCGGGCCCTGCGCGCACCCTCCTCGAGGGAGAAGCGGAGCATGAAATACGCGCAGTAGAAGAGGAAGAGGACGAGGAAGAGGACGAGCTGATTGGAGCTCCAGGTCCACCACACGCCCCAGGACGCCTTCGCCCAGATGGAGCCCGTGATCAGCGTGAGCGCGCCGAAGATCGTCCCCTGGTGGATGGCGACGTAGCTCTCCAGGTCGGTGCGCTCGTCGCCCTGCCAGAGGTAGCGAAGCGCCTTCCAAGCGCCGAGCCCGAAGCAGAAGTACGCCGTCAGGGCGATCGGGACGTGGATGTAGAAGATGCGCTGGGAGATACCCTGGTCGGCGTCCTCGGGCGCGACCAGGAGCGCGAGCACGAGGGCGAGCCCGAGCGCCCCGGCGGCGAGGGCGGCGAGGAACGGAAGGCTGCGCAGGAGGTCGCGGGCAGTCAGGGGATCACTCGGTGACGACGTACTCGAAGGACGCCCACGAGAGTACAGCGAAGACTCCGTCGTACAGGGCCAGGAGGAGCAGGTAGCGCTCGCCGTCGGGCGACACCGCCGCTCCCACGCCGCCCACGACGAGCGGGATGACGAGCGGGAGGAGAAGGAGCGGGAGCAGGAGCTCGCGCGCACGGCCGGCGGCGGCCATGGCGGCGACGAGCGAGCCGACGGAGCAGATCCCGAGGTCGGCGAGCAGGACTCCGGCGAGCGCCGTCCCGTCGAGGGGCGCGTACAGGAGCACGAAGACGGGCAGGGCGACCGCCTGGGCGGCGAGGAGGAACGCCAGCGTGGCCGCCGTCTTCCCGAGCCAGATCGCGCTCCGGTCGCAGGGGGCGAGCACGAGGGAGTCGAGCACGCCGTGCTCGTGCTCCGGGACCCACGCGCGAGCCAGCCCGAGGAGCGCTGTGAACACGATCGCGACCCAGAGGAGCCCGTACGCGGCGTCGTCCCCGCTCCCGCCGGGGAGCGCGAAGTGGAAGACGGCGAGAGTCGAGAGGACGAAGAGGAGCATCGCCGGCAGCGTGTCCCGCGCGCGCAGCTCCACGCGCAGGTCCTTGCGCGCGAGCGCGAGGACGTCCCCGACGTAGGTCATGCGAGGGCGAGGCGGGCGGTCGCGAGCCGGTCGATCCGCGCCGGGTCGTGGGTGGAGACGACGAGCGCGCGCTCGCCCGCGAGGACGGCGAGCTCGCGGTCGAGCAGCCGACCGCCGTCCTCGTCGAGCGCGGCGTAGGGCTCGTCCAGGACGAGCAGGTCGGGGTCGTGCAGGAACGCCCGGCAGAGGCCGAGCCGCTGCGCCATCCCGCGCGAGTACGAAGACACGCGCTCGTTCCGTGCCTCCCAGAGGCCGAAGCGCTCGAGCAGCATGCCGATCCGCTCGCGCCGCTCCGGCACGCGGTAGAGCCGTCCGAAGAGGTCGAGGTTTTCGAGGGCGGTGAGCTCCCGGTACACGAGCGGCTCGTGCGCCAGGAAGCCGATGCGGCCGCGCTCGACGCCGAGCTCGAGCGACCCGCGCGTCGGAGCGGCGAGCCCTGCGAGCACGCGGAGGAGCGTCGTCTTCCCGGATCCGTTCGGGCCCGTCACGAGCAGCAGCCCGGGTCGCTCCAGCTCGAGGTCGAGCCCCGAGAGCACGCGCCTGTGCCCGAACCGCTTCTCGAGCGCGCGGGCGCGGATCACGCGAGCACGTCCAGCGCGACGAAGCCGAAGAAGACCACGCTGATGGCGCCGTTCACGGTGAAGAAGGCCGCGTCCAGGCGCCGGAGGTCGCCCGGCCGGATGAGCGAGTGCTCGTAGGCGAGGAGCCCGGCCACCGCGGCCACCCCGGCCCAGTAGGCGAGCCCGCGGCCGAGGCCGGCGCCTGCCGCCGCGAGCAGGACGAGAACGAGGACGTGGAACGCCCTCGCGCCGGCGAACACGCCGCGCTCTCCGAAGCGCACGCCCCACGAGTGCAGCCCGTCCCGACGGTCGTGCTCCAGGTCGAAGAGCGAGTAGAAGAGGTCGAAGCCGGCCACCCAGAGGAGCACGGCCGCGGCCAGCGCCCAGGCCTCCCACGGCGCCGACCCGGCGACCGCGAGCCACGCCCCCACAGGCGCGAGCCCTAGGCAGGCGCCCAGCCAGACGTGGCAGAGCCAGGTGACGCGCTTGAGATACGGGTAGACGACGAAGAGGGCGACGGGGACGGGCCAGAGCCAGCGCACGACGGGGTCGAGCTGGAAGACCGCGACGAGGAACACGAGCAGCGCGGCGGCGCTCAGGGCGAGCACCTGGGCACGCGTGACCGTGCCCGCCGGCAGCTCGCGTCCGGCCGTGCGCGGGTTGCGAGCATCCAGATCGGCGTCCAGGAGCCGGTTCAGGGCCATGGCCAGCGTGCGTGCCCCGACCATGGCCAGCGTCACCCACAGGACCTCGCCGCTTCCCGGCCAGCCGTCCGCGGCCAGGAAGGCGCCGACGTACGCGAAGGGGAGCGCGAACACCGTGTGCTCGATGCGCACGAGCGACGCCAGGCGGCGGGGGAGGGGAGCGGCGGCGGTGCTCATGTCTGCCGGTGCGCCGAGTCGGTCGCTCCGCCGGCGAGCTCGAGCGCATGCCGGAGCGCCGGTCGCAGGACCGCGAACCCGTCCCGGCAGCCGCCCGGCGAGCCGGGCAGGTTGACGACGAGCGTGCGCCCGTAGAGGCCGGCCGCACCCCGGGAGAGCAGCGCGTGCGGGGTGCGGGCGAGCGCGTCCGCGCGAATCGCCTCCGCGATTCCCGGCGCCTCACGCTCGAGGACGCCGCGCGTCGCCTCCGGCGTCACGTCCCGGGGAGCGAAGCCCGTTCCGCCTGTGGTGAGGACGAGCTCGGCCTCGCCGCAGAGCGCCCGCAGCGCCCCCGCGATGGCCTCTCGCTCGTCCGGCACGACCCGGCGGGCGACCTCGAACCCCTCCCCGCGCAGGAGCTCCTCGAGGACGTCGCCGCTCCGATCCTCCCGCGTGCCCGCGTGCACGCCGTCGGAGACGGTGAGCACGGCCGCCCTCACGCCGGCTCCTTCGACTTCTCGACCAGCCTCACCTCGCTGACAGCCATGTCCTTGTCGATCGCCTTCGCCATGTCGTAGACGGTGAGGGCCGCCACCGAGGCGGCGACCAGGGCCTCCATCTCGACGCCCGTCTGCGCCGTCGTCTCCGCCGCGGCGGTGATCTCGACCGCGGCGGCGCCCAGCTCGAGCTCGACCTCGACGTGCGTCAGGGGAAGCGGGTGGCAGAGCGGGATCAGCTCGGCGGTCCGCTTCGCCGCCATGATCCCCGCGAGCCGCGCGGCCGCGAGCGCGTCCCCCTTCGGCAGCTCCCGGAGGCGGCGCGCCGTCTCGGGGGCCATGCGGACGGTCGCCCGGGCGGTCGCCCGGCGGCGGGAGAGCGGCTTGCCGCCGACGTCCACCATGCGGACGTCGCCCGCAGGCCCGATGTGCGAGAGCTCTCCCACGCAGGCGAGATCGTAGACCGGCGGGCTCAGGAGGACGACCCGTCGCCGTTTTCACGTGAAAACGCGGCCACGGGCTCGGCGGACTGCGGCCCCGCCGCCGGCAGGTCGAGCGTGAACACCGTGTGCCCGAGCTCCGACTCGAGCGTGACCCGGCCGTCCATGAGCCGCGCCAGCTCCTGCGCGATCGCGAGGCCGAGCCCGCTTCCGGAGGCCATTCGCCCCTCGATGCGGTAGAAGCGGTCGAAGATCGCCTCCCGGTGCTCGGGAGGGACGCCCGGCCCGTCGTCCTCCACCGCGAGCAGGGCGCGCTCGTCTCTTTGCTCGACGCGCAGCAGGATCCGCGTGCCCGGAGGGGTGTGCACGATCGCGTTCGTGAGGAGCGCGGACCCGACCTGGTACACCCGCTTCTCGTCTGCGAGCGACCAGACCGGCCGCTCGGCCGCGACGACGAGCTCCTTGCCCGCGGCCGAGGCCAGGTGCTCGAGCTCGCCCGCGAGGGTGCGCGCCGTCGCCGCGAGGTCGACGCGCTCCCGCTCGACCGGAAGCTGCCCCGCGTCCATGCGCGAGAGGTCGAGCAGATCGCTCGAGAGCTTGGCCAGGCGCTCCACCTGACCACGCATGGTGAGCACGAACTCCCGCCGCGTGGCCTCGTCCAGGTCCTCCTCGGCGAGGAGCTCCAGGAAGCCGGCGATGGAGAAGAGCGGCGTGCGCAGCTCGTGCGAGGCGTTGGCGACGAACGCCTTGCGGGCAGTGTCGAGCTGGGCGAGGCGGACGCGCATGCGGTCGAACGCGGTCGCGAGCTCGCCGATCTCGTCGTCGCCCGTGTCCACGACGGGATGGTCGAAGTCCCCGCCCGCGATGCGCTCCGCCGCCGCCTCCAGCCGCCGCAGGCGGTTCGCGAACATGCCCGCCGCGGTGAGGCCGAGCACGGCGGCGAGCGCGAGCGCGAACGCGGTCGCGAACAGGAGCCGCCGCTCGACCAGACGCACCGTCGAGACAGAGTCGGCGAGGGACGCCTGGAAGAGGAGGACGGCGTCCTCGCCGACGGGCACGGCCACCCCCGCGTAGTCGCCGCGCTCGCTGACCACGCGCCCGCGCTCCCGCTCCCCCGTCTCCACGCAGCGCAGGGCGACGGGGTCCTCGCTCACGTCCGCGGAGGAGTGGCGCCGCGAGTCGGCGACGACCGCCAGGGCAGGCGGGGTGCGGTCGAGGACGTCGAAGGCGACGACGCGCGCGTTCGCGGCGACGGCCAGCTCGTCCACCGCATCCGGCCAGAGGAAGCGGTTCCGGGGGAGGTCCTGCGCCAGGTCGGGAGCCTGCTCCTCGAGCCGGTCGAGCCGCGCGTCGACGAGCCGCCGCTCCAGCGAGGGCACGACCACGAGGTACGCCGTGCCCAGCGCCCCGGCCACGATCGCGACCAGCGCCAGCGCGATGCGGACGCGGATGCCGCCGGGCATCCTCACTCGGGTCGGAAGCGGTAGCCGACGCCTCGGGTCGTGAGGATGAGCTCCGGCGAGGAGGGGTCGCGCTCGAGCTTCTCGCGCAGGTGCCGGACGTGCACGTCGATCGTGCGCGGCTCGCGGTAGTCGGCGCCGCCGCGGAGCCGCTCGAGCAGCTCGCGCCGGGTGAAGACGACGCCGGGATTCGAGGCGAGGAGCGTGAGCAGCTCGAACTCGATGTACGTCAGCTGCACGGGCTCGCCGCGGACGACCACGGAGCGCCGGGGGACGTCGATCACCAGCTCGCCCCGCTGGATGACCTCCTCGCGCCCGCGCACGTGCGGCGCGGCGGCTCGGCGCAACAGCGCGCGCACGCGGCTGCGGAACTCGCGGATCGAGAACGGCTTCGTGATGTAGTCGTCGGCGCCGAGCTCCAGGCCGAGCACCTTGTCCAGCTCCTCGCCGCGGGCGGTGAGCATCACGATCGGGACGTTGCTCCGGGCGCGGATGCGCTTGCAGACCTCGAGGCCGTCGAGCTTGGGCAGCATGACGTCGAGGACGACCAGGTCGACGGTCTCCTCCTCGAACTTCCGGAGCGCTTCCTCGCCGTCGCGCGCCTGGACGACGCGGAAGCCGTCGCGCTCGAGCGGGAACGTGAGCAGCGTCTGGATGGAGTCCTCGTCGTCGACGAGGAGGATGGTCGAGGGGTCCGGCATCGACGGTCGGAGAGAGCCCGCGGTGGCCGCCCGCCTACTATAGCCCCGCGATGGAACCGGCTCGGCCCCCGAGGCGCGGGCGACGGCCCCGTCGCGGCACCGTCGACACGCCTGTCAACGCGCGCCTCGTTCGCGTCGCGGCCGTGCTCGTCGTCGCCCCGCTGCTCGCTTTCCTGTTCTCCATCTCGGCAACACGCCCGCTGCCCCGGCCGGCGCTCGAGCCGGCCTTCGACGCCGCGAACGCGGCCGCGCTCGCCGCGCAGATCGCCGCCGAGTACCCGTCGCGCGTCCCCGGAACGTCCGAGGCGCAGGCCGCCGCGCACTGGTACCGGGAGACGCTCGCGGCCCTCGGCTTCGGCGTGCAGGAGGACGCGTGGCGGGAGACGCTTCCCGACCTCGGCGAGGTGGAGCTGCGCAACATCGCCGCTGTCGTGCCGGGGCGCTCGCCCGAGACGATCCTCCTCGTCGCCCACCGGGACAACGCAGGCTCGACTCGTCCCTCTGCGGACAACGCGTCCGGAACGGCCGTCCTCGTCGAGCTCGCCCGGGGCTTCGCGCCCCGCCAGGCGACGCCTGCGCCGCAGCCTCAGCGCACGCTCGTCTTCCTCTCCACGGACGGAGGGGCCTACGGCGGCGCCGGCGCGGCGCGGTTCGCGCGCGAGTCGCCACACGTGGAGGAGGCGCTGGCCACCATCGTGCTCGACGGCCCGGCCGCTTCCGCGCGCCCGCGGATCGCGCTCGTGGGCACGAAGGCGGCGACCGCGGCTCGCACCCTCGTGGCGAGCGCGGTCGCCCGCGTCGAGGAGCAGGCCGCCGTGGAGCCGCGCCTCCCTTCGCTCCTCACGCAGCTCGTCGACCTCGGGCTGCCCTACGCAGCGGGCGAGCAGGCGCCGTTCGTCGACGCCGGCGTCGCCGCGGTCACCCTCGGCTCGGAGCCCGGGAACGACGCAGGGGCCGGCCCGGGGCCGACGCCCGAGCGCCTCGAGGGCCTGGGTCGGGCAACCGAGGCGCTCCTCTCCTCGCTCGACGCGAGCGCCGGCGCCGCGCTGCAGACGCCGGACAGCCTCTTCCTGGGCGGTCGCGCCGCGAGCGGCTGGGCGGCGCGGCTCGCGCTCGTAGTGGCGGTGGCGCCGTTCGCCCTCGGCGCCCTCGACCTGCTCGCCCGGGCACGCCGGCGGCGGGCTCCGCTCCTGCCCGCCTTCCGCGCTCTTCGCACGCGGCTCCTCGTCTGGCTGTCCGTCTTCCCCCTCCTCTGGCTGGCCGGGCTCGCGAACGTCCTCCCGGAGGGAGCCGACCTGCCGCCGCCGCCGTACACGTCCGCCGTCGTCGACCCCCCGCTCGGGGCGCTCCTCGTGCTCGCGCTCGTGCTCGCGCTCGTCTGGCTCGTGGGCCGGCGCCGCCTGCTTCCGCTCGAGCCGCCGACGGGCGAGGAGCGGCTCGCGGGCTACGCGGCCGCGCTCCTCGCGCTCGCCGCGCTCGCCGTGCTCGTGGCGGCGCTGCGGCCGTACGCCCTCGTGTTCCTGCTCCCCTCGCTGTACGCCTGGCTGTGGCTGCCCGCGCGCTCGAGCACGCCGGCGCGCCTCGTGCTGTACGCGCTCGGGCTGGCCGGCCCCGTCGTGGGGCTCCTCGCCCTCGGCGGCGAGCTCGCGCTCGGGCCCGGCGAGACGCTGCTCTACGCGCTCGCGCTCGTCGGCGTCGGCTACCTCTCCTCGGGGGCCGTGCTGCTCGCGCTCGCCTGGCTCGCAGTCGCGGGCCAGCTCGGCGCGCTCGCCGCCGGCCGCTACGCCCCCTACGCGGGCGGAGCGGAGCCTCCGCCACCCGGGACGCTGCGGCGGGGGGTTGCGGCCGCGGCGCGGCGGCTGCGCTGATCACCCGAGCGTGAGGTACGCAGCCGAAGCGCCGGCCGGGAGCTCGCCCTCGCCGCGCCGGACGTAGACGAGCGCATCGGCGGCGGCCGCCCGCACGATCATGTGCGACTCCTGGCCGTCCAGGGGGTGCAGGAGCACGCCGTCCGCGGTGCGCTGCCTCCGGGCGCGGACGAGCTCGTCGCGGTGCGGGTTGCAGCGAAGCGGGGACGCCAGCCGGCCGCTCTCGTAGTGGGGGCCCGGGTCGGCGGCACCCTGGAGCGCGAGCACCGCCGGGCGGACGAAGAGGTACGCGCCGACGAGCGACGACACCGGGTTCCCGGGCAGCCCGAAGACGAGGGTCTGGCCGCGGACGCCGAACGCGAGCGGCTTGCCCGGCTTCACCGCGACCCCCCACAAGACCTCCTCGACCCCGAGCTCCGCGGAGACGGAGCGTACGAGGTCGCGCGCCCCGACCGAGACCCCGCCCGTGGTCACGAGCAGGTCGGCGGCCAGCCCACGCGCGAGCGTGCGCCGGTGCTCTTCCTCGTCGTCGATCGCGACCGGGAGCTGCTCGACCTCCGCTCCGGCCCCCGTGAGCACGGCCGCCACCAGCGGCCGGTTCGACTCGTAGATCTCACCGGGCGCGAGCGCCTCCCCCGGCGAGCGCAGCTCGCTTCCCGTGGCCAGGACGCGGACGCGCGGACGGCGGGCGCAGCGGACCGCGGGGACGCCCGCGGCGGCGAGGGCGCCGATCTGCGCGGCGCCGATGCGCACCCCCGCCGGGACGACCACGG
>DATLYU010000198.1:0-8741 GCA_035574435.1 Gaiellaceae bacterium
GTGCAGAAGGCGATCCGGCCCGGTCCGTACTCGTGCACGAGCGGGAGGAGGTCGCGCAGGTTGCGGGCCATCGAGGCCTCGCGGACGAGCAGCCACATGCCCGCGCGCAGCCGCTCCCGCCCCTCCTCGACGGTCAGCGCCTCGTGGTCGGAGGAGATCCCGGTCGCGGCGTAGGCCTGCAGCTCGCGGCCGAGCACCCCCGGCGCGTGCCCGTCCGCATGCTCCGCCCCTGCGAGCCGCAGCTTCTCGAGCTCGGCGTCCTCCCCGGCGATGACGCCGGGGAAGTTCATCATCTCGGCCAGCCCGAGCACGCGCCTGCGGCGCATGAGCGCCTCCAGGTCGCCTGGGGTGAGCGGCCGCCGCGGCGACTCGAAGGGCGAGGCGGGCACGCAGGAGGAGGCCATGAAGTAGACGTCGAGCTGCAGCCCGGAGCTGGCGTCGAGGAGCCAGTGCACGCCGTCCACGCCGAGCACGTTCGCGATCTCGTGCGGGTCGGCGACGACGGCGGTCGTGCCCAGCGGGAGGACGAGGCGGGCGAACTCGTCCACCATGAGCTTCGTGGACTCGAGGTGCATGTGCGCGTCGACGAAGCCGGGCACGACGTAGCGGCCGGTCGCGTCCAGCGTCTCGCGGCCCTCGTATGCGCCCACGCCCGCCACGACTCCGTCCGCGACCGCCACGTCGGCGTCCAGCCACTCGCGGGTGAACACCGAGAGGACGCGCCCGCCGCGCACCACCAGGTCGGCCGGCTCGTCCCCGCGAGCGACGGCCACCCGGCGCTTGAGGGCCTGCATCCGGGGAAGCGTAATACCCTTGGGCCGAGTGGACGTCCTCACGCCGCGCTCGCTCGAGCAGGCGCTCGCGCTCAAGGCCGAACGCCCGGACGCCGTCCCCGTGCAGGGCGGGACGGACGTCCTCGTCGCGCTCAACTTCGACCGCCTGCGGCCGGCCGCGCTCCTGAACCTGAACGAGGTGGGGGAGCTGCGCGGCTTCGCGCGCGAGGACGGCACGCTGCGGCTCGGCGCCGGCCTCACGTACGCGGAGGCCCTGCGCGAGCCGCTCGCCGGGCTGCTGCCGGCGCTCGCGGAGGCCTCGCGCACGGTCGGCTCCCCGCAGATCCGCAACCGGGGCACCATCGGCGGCAATCTCGGCACGGCCTCGCCCGCCGGGGACGCGCTGCCGCCGCTCCTCGCGGAGGGCGCCGAGGTGGAGCTGGCGAGCGTGCGCGGCGGGCGGACGCTGCCGCTCCGCGAGTTCCTCGTCGGGCCGAAGCGGAACGCGCTCGCCGAGGACGAGCTCGTGGTCGCGGTGCGCGTGCGCCCGAGCGGGCAGCCGCAGACGTTCCTGAAGGTCGGGCCGCGGAATGCCATGGTCATCGCCGTCTGCTCCCTGGCGGTCGTGGTCGACCGGGAGCGCGGCGAGGCGCGCGCGGCCTTCGGCTCGGCCGGGCCCGTTCCCGGCCTCGTCGTGTGCCCGCTCGCCGAGGCGGACGAGCTGCCGGAGCGGGTAGCGGCCGCGGCGCGCCCGATCGACGACGTCCGGGGAAGCGCCGCGTACCGGCGGCATGCCCTGCGCGTGCTCGCCCGCCGCGCGCTGGAGCGCTGCCTGGCATGAGGGTCCGGCTCGCGGTCAACGGCGAGCGGCGCGAGGCCGAGATCTGGCCGGGCGAGAGCCTCCTCGTCACGCTGCGCGACCGCCTCGGCCTGCCCGGCTCGAAGAACGCGTGCGAGCAGGGCGAGTGCGGCTCCTGCTCCGTCCTGCTCGACGGCGAGCTCGTGTGCGCCTGCCTCGTGCTCGCCGCGCAGGCGGAGGGCCACGAGGTGACGACCGTCGAGGGGCTCGCCGCGGACGGCCGCCTGCATCCCGTGCAGGAGGCCTTCGTGGAGGCGGGAGCTGTCCAGTGCGGCTTCTGCACGCCGGGCTTCGTGGTCGCCGCGGCCGACCTCCTGCGGCGCGTGCCCGACCCGAGCGACGACGAGATCCGCGAGGCGCTCACCGGCAACCTCTGCCGCTGCACGGGCTACCAGAAGATCCTCGACGCCGTGCGGCTCGCGGCCGCGCGATGAGCGCCCCCGCCCGGATGCTGCCGCGCGGGCACGCGGCCACCCGGCCGCGGCGGCACGACGCCGTCCCCAAGGTGACGGGCGAGTTCGCGTACGCGAGCGACCTCGAGCTCGCGGGCATGCTCTGGGGCCGCACGGTCCGCAGCCCGCACCCGCACGCGCGCATCCTGGAGCTCGACGTCTCCGAGGCTCTGCGCCTGCCGGGCGTGCACGCCGTCCTCACCCACGAGGACGTCCCGGGCGAGAAGCGGTACGGCCTCGAGTTCGCCGACCAGCCGGTCCTCGCGTTCGACCGCGCGCGCTACTTCGGCGAGCCGGTCGCGATCGTCGCGGCCGAGGAGCCCGAGCAGGCGCGGCGCGCGGCGGCGGCCGTCCGCGTGCGCTACGAGCCGCTGCCGCCGGTCACCGACCCGGAGCGCGCCACCGAGGCCGAGCCGCTGCACCCCGACCACCCGACCAGGGGCCACGGCTATCGCGACGACCCGCGCCCGAACGTCGTCCGCTCGGTGCTGATCGTGCGCGGCGACCCCGACGCGGCGGGGGACGTGGCCGTGTCTGGCTTCTACGAGGTCGGCCAGCAGGACCAGGCGTTCCTGGGGCCCGAGTCGGGGCTCGCCGTGCCGGACGGGGAGGGCGGCGTGGACATCCACGTGGCCACGCAGTGGCTGCACGTGGACCGTGACCAGGTCGCTCCCTGCCTCGGGCTTCCGCCGGACATGGTCCGCATCCACCTCGCCGGCGTGGGCGGCGCGTTCGGCGGGCGCGAGGACCTGTCCATGCAGATCCACGCCGCGCTCCTCGCGCTGCGCACGGAGCGGCCGGTGAAGATGGTGTACACGCGCGAGGAGTCCTTCGTCGGCCACGTGCACCGGCACCCGGCGCGCATCTGGGCCGAGCACCGGGCGACGCGCGCCGGCCGGCTCGTCGCCGTGCGCATGCGGATCCTGCTCGACGGGGGCGCGTACGCCTCCAGCTCCACGGCCGTGATCTCGAACGCGTGCTCGTTCGCGGTCGGCCCGTACGCCGTGGAGAACGTCCACGTGGACGGCCTCGTCGTGTACACGAACAACCCGCCGTGTGGAGCCATGCGCGGGTTCGGCGCCGTGCAGACCTGCTTCGCGGCGGAGGCGCAGATGGACCGGCTGGCGGCCGAGCTTCGCATCGACCCGATCGAGCTCCGCCTCCTGAACGCGCTCGAGCCGGGCGGCGTGCTTCCCACCGGCCAGGTCGTGACCGGGTCGCTGCCCACGCGCGAGGTCATCCGGCGCGCGGCGGCGCTGCCCGTCCCCGAGCCGGAGGAGCTCCCCCGCGAGGCGATCCGCCTCCCGGGCGGCGCCGGCAACACGACCCGGGGCGAGGGCGTGCGCCGCGGCGTCGGGTTCGCGGTCGGGTTCAAGAACGTCTGCTACTCGGAGGGCTTCGACGACTCCTGCGCAGCCCGCGTGCGGCTGCTCGCCGACGGCTCCGCGGAAGTGCGCTGCGCGGCGGCGGAGGTCGGCCAGGGGGTCACGGACGTCGTGCTGCGGACCGCGCGGCTCGAGCTGGGCACGGACGACGTCGTGCTCCTGCCGGGCTCGAGCGCGGACGTCGGCTCGGCCGGCTCCTCCTCCGCCTCGCGCATGACCTGGATGGCCGCCGGGGCCGTGCAGGCCGCGTGCCGCGCCGCGCTCGCCGAGCGCGAGCGCCGCGGCGGGGGCGAGGTGGACGTGGAGCGGGTCTACCGCCACCCGCGCACGTTCCCGCTCGACCCGCAGACGGGGCAGGTGACGGACGGGCCCGCGCACGTCGCGCTCGCGCTCGCCGCCATGCGCGTCGTGGTGGAGGTGGACGTGGAGCTCGGGCTCACGCGGGTGGTCTGGGTCGGGACCGCCCAGGACGTGGGCCATGCGCTCGACCGGCAGGCGGTCGAGGGCCAGATCGAGGGCGGCACCGCGCAGGGGATCGGGCTCGCGCTCATGGAGGAGATCCAGACGCGCGACGGCGCGATCGCGAACGCGAGCTTCACGGATTACCTCATCCCCACCTTCCTGGACATGCCCCCGGTCGTGGCCGAGCTCGTCGAGGAGCCCGAGCCGAGCGCGCCCTACGGTCTCAAGGGGGTCGGCGAGCCGCCCACGGTCGTGTCCACGGCGGCCGTGCTCTCCGCGCTGCGCGCGGCCACGGGCCGGCCGCTCACGCGCGTGCCCGTGCGGCCGGACGGCATCGTCGGGCTCGAGGCCTGAGCTCGAAGACGACGAGAGGGGCCGTGCGGCCCCTCTCGTCCTCGGATGGAGAGATCCCGGAGCGGTCAGCGCCCGAGCAGGCGCAGGAGCGAGATCCGTGCGATCCGCGCGCGCTGCGAGTCGGCGAGCGCCGAGCGGACGAGCGCGGGCCGGACGACGGCCGACTCGACCCGGGCGGGCCGCGCGAGCGCCGACTCGACGAGCGCCGGCCTGACCAGCGCCGGCTTCACGACCTGCGAGGACACCTGCGTCTCGTTCGCGCCCGAGGCGACCGACGGGGCGGCGAGCGCCGCGAGGATGCCGAGAACCAGTGCGCTGCGCTTGAGCGGGTGCTTCATCGGGTGCTCCTTCCCTCTCCGATCCGACATGGCCCGAGCGTAGGGAGCCCGCTCGCCGTTGTCGTTCGCGCGCGCGACGTTGCGAGTGTCACGCTCGTCACACAGACTTCAGGCGTGGAGTGGCCGCTCCTCGCGGGGCTACCGCCCGAGGACGTGCGCGAGTTCCTCGCCGCCGGCCGCCGCCGCACGTTCGCGCGCGGCGAGGTCGTGTTCCACCGCGACCAGCCTGCCGACACGCTGCACCTCGTCGTGCGGGGGCGGTTCGGCGTGCGGGCGGTCACGCCGCTCGGCGAGGTCGTGCTGCTCGACGTCCTCGGGCCGGGCCAGAGCTTCGGCGAGCTCGCCCTGCTCCTGCCCGACTCGCGGCGCACGGCGACCGTCGCCGCGCTCGAGGAAGGCGAGACGCGCTCGCTCCTGCGGGACGACTTCGCCCGCCTGCAGCGCCGCCACCCGGGCGTCAAGGACGTGCTCCTGCGCGTGCTCGCGGAGCAGCTCCGGCGGGCGAGCGACCGTCTCGTGGAGGCGCACTACGTGGACGCGGAGACGCGCGTCCGGCGCCGCCTCGTGGAGCTGTGCGACGTGTACGGGTCGGCCGACGGCGTCGTCGTCCCGCTCACGCAGGAGGACGTGGCGGCGCTCGCGGGCACGGCACGGGCGACCGCGAACCGCGTCCTGCGCGAGGAGGAGAGGCTCGGCGCGGTCGCGCTCGCGCGCGGGCGCATCACCGTGGTCAGCCGCTCGGAGCTGCGGCGGCGCGCGCGCCTCTAGCTCGAGAGCTCGTCGAGCAGAGCGCCCAGGAAGCGGTAGAAGCGCGCGGTGCTCGAGATGCTCACCCGCTCGCCGGGTGCGTGCGGGCCCACGATCTCGGGGCCGAGGGCGAGCAGCTGCGCGCCGGGCAGCTTCGCTCCCAGCACCGCGCACTCGAGCCCGCCGTGCACGACGTGCAGGCGGGGCTCCTCGCCGAACAGGCGCTCGTACACGGTGCGCGCCCGGACGACGAGGTCGGCGTCCGGCGCGGGCTCCCAGGGCGGGTACGAGCGCAGCACCTCGACCGAGGCGCGGGCGAGGCGGCCGAGCGCCTCCAGCGAGGCGACGGCCTCGTCGAGCGCGGAGGCGCTCGCGCTGCGCGTCATGGAGGCGAGCGTGAGCGTCCCCTCCTGCGTGCGCGCGACGGTGAGCGAGGTGCTCGTCTCGACCGCCTCCGGCACGCCGGGGGTGACCGCGAGCACGCCGGTCGGGACCGACTGGAGGAGGTCGAGCGCGCGCGTGGTCGTCTCCTCCCGCGCGGCCGGGACGGCCACGGCGGGTTCGAGGCGGAGCCGCAGCCCCTGCTCCACCCCCGCGTGGCGTGCCTGCACGGCCGCGAACGCCGCTCCGGCGGCGACCCGGAAGGCGGCCTCGCCGGCCGCTACGAGGACGACCCGGGCGCGCGCCTCGCGCGGGATCGCGTTCCGGCTGACGCCGCCCTCGAGCCCGGCGAGCCGGTAGGGGACGGCACGCAGCGCCTCGCCGAGCACGCGCCCGAGCCCCTTGATCGCGTTCAGCCGGCCGCGCGCGATGTCGCCGCCCGAGTGGCCGCCGAGGGCGCCCGAGAGGACGACCTCGAGCGCCGCGCTGCCCGCCGGAGCGTCCTCCGGCTCGAGCGGCAGGCGCAGGAAGGTGTGCGCGCTCCCCGCGCAGCCGACCGTGAGCGCCCCGTCGCTCGACCCGTCCAGGTTGAGGAGCAGGCGACCGCGAAGCAGCGCGGGGTCGAGCGCCTTTGCGCCTTCCAGGCCCTGCTCCTCGGACACGGTGAGCAGCAGCTCGAGCGGCCCGTGCACGAGGCCGGGATCCTCCGCGGCGGCGAGCGCGGCGGCGACGCCGATGCCGTTGTCGGCGCCCAGCGTCGTGCCGTCCGCACGCAGCCAGTCCCCGTCGCGCACGAGCCGGAGGCGACCGGCACGCGCGTCGTAGGGGCTGTCCGGGTCGCGCTCGCACACCATGTCCAGGTGGGCCTGCAGGACGACGACCGGCGCGCGCTCGCGGCCCGGCGTGGCCGGCACCCGGACGACGACGTTCCCGGCCGCGTCCGTCTCGGCGGCGAGCCTACGCTCGCCCGCCCAGGCGAGCGCCCAGGCGCGCGCCTCGTCCTCCTCCTGGGGCGGCCGCGGGACGCGGGCGAGCTCGCCGAAACGGGCCCACAGCGCCCGCGGCTCGAGCCCCTCGAGCGCCGTCTCGCTCACGGCTGGGATGCTACGGAAGCGAGCGCAGGGCCACGGGCAGGTCGCCCGGGCGGGCGATGTAGTAGCCCTGGCCGTAGCGGACGCCCAGCGCGCGCAGGGTCTCGAGCTCGGCGCGCGTCTCGATGCCCTCGGCGAGGATCGTGGCGTCCAGCTCGGCCGCGAAGGAGATGAGCGCGCGTGCGAGCGCCCTCCGGGTGCGGTCGGAGTCGATGCGCTCGGTCAGCGAGCGGTCGAGCTTGATGAAGTCGGGGGCCACGTGGAGGATGTGCTGGAAGTTCGCGAAGCCCGCGCCCACGTCGTCCACCGCCACGCGCGCGCCGCCGTCTCGCACCGGGGCCAGGATCGCTGCGAGGCGCTCGTAGTCGTCGATCCGGATGTGCTCCGTGAGCTCGACGACGACGCGGCGGGCGTCTCGCGGCCGCAGCGGCAGCGGCGGCCACGCCGCGAGCGTGTCGGGCGAGACGTTGAGGAAGAGGAGCGCGGAGGGCTCGAGCGACGCGAGGCTGGAGAGCGCCTGCCGCGCGGCGTGCAGCTCGAGCTCCTGGCGGAGGCCGACCGAATCCGCTGCGGCGAACCACGTGGGCGGCCCCGGAAAGTCGTCGGGAAAGCGCGAGAGCGCCTCCAGCCCCAGCACCGACCCGTCCTCGAGCGACACGATGGGCTGGAAGACGACCCGCACGCCAGCCCGGAGGACGCGCTCGATCCGCTCCACCGTCTGCCGGTGCTCGGCGACCTCCCGCTCGTCCTGCTCGAGATGAGCGGTCAGCTCGGCGAGGAGGTCCGCGGTGACCTCGCCGGAGATCCTGCTCTCCCCCCGCGCGCAGCCGAGGATCGTCTCCACGAGCTCCTCCCAGGGAGCGCCCTTGACGACGTAGCCGACGGCGCCCGCCTTGATCATCTCGAGTACGGTGCCGCGGTCCGCGTACGCGGAGAGCGCGACCACGCGGGTCGCGGGCGACCGGCGTTGGAGCTCGCGTGCCACGTGCGGCCCCCCGCCCCCGGGCATCTTCACGTCCACGAGCGCGACCTCCGGCCGGACGTCGAGGACGAGCTCGATCGCCTTCCCGGCGTCCGCAGCCTGGCCGACGAGGGCGAGCCCGGGATGCCGGCCGATGAGCTCGGCGACCGCGTCCCGGAGGAGCGGCTCGTCGTCGGCGAGCACCACGCGGACCGGCTTCACGCGCTCGCCTCGCTGTCTCGGTGCGCGTCGGGGATCCAGAACTCGACCGTCGTTCCCGCGCCGGGGCTGCTCGTGATGCGGAGCCAGCCGCCCGCGAGCTCGGCCCGTTCCCGCATGGCGGGCAGCCCGAGGTGGCTCGGACGCGGATCGGCCAGGACGCGATCCACCTCGAAGCCCGCGCCGTCGTCGCGGATGGCGGCATAGACGCCGTCGTCCCGGCTCTCGAGCTCGACGACGATCTCGCTCGCCCGTGCGTGCACCCGCGCGTTCGCGAGCGCCTCCCGCGCGAGCCGGTAGGCGACCACGCGCGCTTCGACGGAGGGCTCCGTCTCGAGGCGGCTCTCGAGCCGGAAGTCGAGGCCGAACTCCTCCTTCTGCTGCGCGAGCTGGACGGCGAGGGTGGCGGCGAGGCCGCTGCGGTCGAGCTCCGCCGGGCGGAGCTCGAAGAGGAGGCGGCGCAGCCGTCTGAGCGCGGCGCGCACGTTCGACTCGAGCTTCTCGAAGTCCTCGGGCGCTGGCGGGTTGCCCGCCTCCGCCCCGCTGCGCAGGAGGCCGAGGCGGAGGCCGACCGCGGTCATCGCCTGCACGGCGTCGTCGTGGAGATCGGTGGCGATGAGCCGGCGCTCCTCCTCCTGCGCGAGCACGAGACGGGAGACGAGGCGGCGGCGCTCGGCGTCGCTCGCGTGCAGGAGCTCGATGCTGCGCTCGAGCTCGGC
>DATLYU010000199.1:0-17126 GCA_035574435.1 Gaiellaceae bacterium
GCCACCGCCCCGGCCGCACCGGCGGCGGGCGGCACCGCGCCACAGGCCCAGGCGGCGTCGGCGCCCCAGGTCACGATCGAGGGCGCCACCTACACCTACGAGGGGGTTGCGCGCGTGCTCTCCCGGCTCGCCCTCGCGCCCTCGCTCGAGAACGTGCACCTGGCCGCGAGCACCCTCGTCGTTCCCCAGGCCCAGACGCCCGCCCTCTCGAGCGGCCCGAGCCCCGCGCCCGCCCCGGTCCGGAAGGGGCGCCCGTACGTGGCGTTCACCGTCACCGCCTCGCTCCGCGGAGGCGCCTCGTGAGCCGCGTCCCCCGCCTCTCCCCCCGCGCGTCCGCCGGGCTCGCGCTCGCCGCCGTGCTCGCGTACGCGCTCGCGGCCTGGTTCCTCGTCGTCGCGCCCAAGCGCTCCGAGGCCGCGCGGCTGGGGGCGGAGGTCGCCCAGGCCGAGATCCGCCTGCTCGAGGCGCGGGCGGCCGCAGGCCGGGCGGGCGAGGCCGGCGTCCGGGTCTCGGAGGTGCTCAGCCTGGCCCGGGCGATGCCCTCGAGCGCCGACCAGGCGAGCCTGCTGCTCGAGCTCTCCCGCCTCGCCCAGGCGAGCGGCGTCGCGCTCCGCGGGATCGCGCCCCAGGAGCCCGCCACCGGAGCGGGCGGGGCGCGGATGATCCCGGTCACCGTCTCCGTGCACGGCGGCTACTTCCAGATCGCCCGCTTCCTGCGCCGCGTGCGCTCGCTCGTCACGACCCGCGGCGGCGAGCTGCGCGCCCGCGGCCGCCTCTTCGTCGTCCAGCACGTGGAGCTCGCCCAGTCCACCACGGACGGATTCCCGAAACTCGACGCCACCGTCACCCTGAACGCCTACGTCTACGACGGCCCCATCGCGCCCGCCGAGCAGGGGACGCCTGCGCCGGCGGAGCCGGAGACGGGCGCGACGGCCGCTGGGAGGACCCCATGACCTCCGAGGCGCGCGCCGCCCGCGAGCGCAAGCAGAAGATCGTCCTCGTCGTCGGCTCGCTCGTGCTCGCCGGCCTGCTCGCCTTCCAGCTCCCGCGGGTGCTGGGCGGCTCCGCCTCGGCGGGCGAGGCGTCCGGCGAGACGACCGCCGGCGCGGAGCAGGACGGAACGGTGCCGGCCGCCGCCGCCACGGCTCCCACCCCGGTGCCCGTTGCCGCCGAGCCCGCCCCGGCCGGCGCCCGCCTCTTCTCCTCGTTCCCGCGCAAGGACCCCTTCGTCCAGCAGATCGAGCCGCCCGCCTCCGCGCCGGCCAAGGGAGAGGGCGGCCCGGCCACCGCCGGGAAGGGCGAGACGCGTGAGCCGCGCACGCTCGGCTTCACCCCCGACGGCGAGCCCGCGGCGTCCGTGACCGTGATCTCCGTCAACGGCACCCGCCAGGCGCTGCTCCCCGGGCAGGCCTTCCCCGCCTCCGACCCCGTGTTCGTCCTCGTCGCCGAGCGCCCGCGCGCCAAGACCGCCGTCGTCGGGATCGCGGGCGGCGCCTACGCGAGCGGCAGGAAGACGACGACGCTCCGGGTGGGCAAGCCGCTCGTCCTCGTCAACACGACGACGGGGGCCCGCTACCGTCTCGTGCTCGTCGCCGTGGGCAACGGGGCCGCCGCCCGCGGGAAGAGCGAGAAGACGACCACGACGCCGCCGGCGAGCCCGTCCCCGTGAGCGCGCGCCTCCGGCAGGAGCAGGGCTTCGGCCTCATCGAGCTGCTCGCGGCGCTCGTCATGATCAGCGTCGGCATCCTCGCCATCCTGCTCACGCTCAACTCGGGCGTGCTCGCGCTCCACCGCTCGGCGCAAGTCTCCACCGCGGCGGCGATCGCCGACAGGCAGATGGAGCTCTACCGCGGGCTGCGGTTCGACTCCGTCTTCCTCGACGCCGCCTCCGCGGCGGCGGCGGACGCCACGTACACCGGCGACAGCGCCTACTCGGCCTCCTCGCTGATGACGAAGACGTGCAGCCCGCTCGCGCCCGAGTGCACGCCCACGCAGAGCGTGCCCGGGCCCGACGGCCGCACCTACCGCCTGGACACGTACGTCGTCTGCACCGACCTCGCCGGCGGTCTCATCGCCTGCCCGGCGACGCCTTCTCAGGCGTACCTGAAACGCGTGACCGTCGTCGTCCGCAAGCCGGGCGAGGCGACCTCGCTCGCCCGCATCGTCTCCACGTTCGGGAAGAGCTTCTGACCGCCCAGCGCTCAAGCCGGCCGGGGCCCGTGCCGATCCAGGCTGCGTAATGGCCTCCTTCGCCTACAGCGCGATCAATGCGCTCGGGGTCGAGTCCACGGGGGAGATCACCGCCCCCGACGTCGTCGCTGCGCGAGAGCTGCTGCGGCAGCGCGGGCTTCGCCCCGTCTCCATCGCCGAGGTGGGCGCCGAAGGCGGCGGCCGCCTGCGCCGGAAGAAGGTGAAGCAGCGCTCGCTCCAGGTCTTCTCCCGGCAGTTCGCGACGATGATCGACGCCGGCTTGAACGTCGTCTCCTCGCTCGTCATCCTCGAGCAGCAGACGGACGACAAGGCGCTCGCGGAGGTGATCCGCGAGGTGCGTCAGGACGTCGAGGGCGGGATGCTGCTCTCGCAGGCGATGGCGAAGCACCCGCACGTCTTCGACCGCCTGTACATCGCCATGGTGGAGGCGGGGGAGGCGGCGGGGATCCTCGACTCCGTCCTCGACCGGGTCGCGACCCAGATCGAGAAGGAGATGAAGATCCGCCGCCGGGTGAAGGGGGCCATGGTCTACCCGACCGTCGTCCTCTGCTTCGCCTTCCTCGTCCTCGCCGGGATGCTCATGTTCCTCGTGCCGGTCTTCGAGGACGTGTTCGCCGACCTCGGGGGCGAGCTGCCGATGCTTACGCGCGGGGTCGTCGCCGCCTCCGACCTCTTCCGCGGCTGGTGGTTCGTCATCTTCCCCGGCCTCGGGGCCTCGATCTGGGGCTTCCGGCGCTGGAAGCGGACCGAGGCGGGCCGGCGGGTGTGGGACCGCTTCAAGCTGCGCGCGCCGGCGGGGATCGGGCGGGTCGTCCTCAAGGTGACGATGGCCCGCTTCTCGCGCACGCTGGCGACGCTCGTGGCGGCGGGCGTGGACATCATCAGGGCGCTCGAGATCGCCGGCCAGACCGCCGGCAACTGGGTGGTCGAGTCGGCGCTCGCCGACGTGCGCGCGAAGGTGCACCAGGGGGTGCCGATCGCGCAGCCGCTCGTCGAGGACCCGGTCTTCCCGCCGCTCGTCTCGCAGATGGTGAAGATCGGCGAGGAGACCGGCGAGCTGGAGCGGATGCTCGACAAGATCGCGGACTTCTACGAGGACGAGGTGGACACCTCGATCCAGTCCCTGACCTCGATCGTGGAGCCGATCATGATGGTCGGGGTCGGCGCGATCGTCGGCGTGATCATCATCGCCATGTACCTGCCCATGTTCAAGCTCCTCCAGCTCATCCAGTAGCGGCGGCAGGCGCAGGCGCAGGCGCAGGCGGCAGGACCGAGCGGCGCAACACGGGGTCAGGCGCAACACGGGGTCAGGTCCCGATCGTTGCGCAACACGGGGTCAGGTCCCGATCGTTGCAGGCGCCGCTGGGTCCGCTCCGCGGCGAAGGCGCCGGCTGACCGTGGACGCGTGACAACCGAGGTGGGCGGCGATCTGCCGGAGCGAGTACCCGTGCACGCGGGCGAGGGCGAGCGACGCGTCATCTCCCGCGAGGAGCGCGGAGAGTTCGGGCCGCGGGGCGCGGAAGTAGCGGCGGGGAAGGCCGGGTCCCGGCTCGAGCAGCTCGAGCATGCGCCCGGCGAAAGCCTCGTCCCCCTCCACGAGGGGGTGGGCGGGCCGCTCGTCGTCGCCTCCCGCCTCCACGAGCTCGCGGTAGCGCTCGCGCGCGCGCTCGAGCGCCGGCCCGAAGTAGGAGAGGAGCTCGTCCACGTCGAGGGCGGGCGAGGGCTCGTCGCCGAGCGTCGCCCGGTGGCTGGAGAAGCGCCAGCCGGCGGGGCTCGCGCAGAGGCCGGCGCGCACCGGGTTGCGGACGATGTAGCGGACGGCGGTGAGCAGGTGGTCATCCGTCTGGATGAGGCGCGCGCCATACCTCCCCTGGAGAAGGTGACCGACCCGGTCGTGGCGGCGGTTGAACGCTTGCGCGTAGACGCCGTTCAGCTGGCGCATGCCCGCTGCCAGGTTGGGCTCGAGCGTCTGAGCGAGCAGGTGGTAGTGGTTCTGCATGAGGCAGTAGGCGAGGATCCGCCAGGAGTAACTCCCTCGCACCGCGGCGAGCACGTCGAGGAAACGAGCACGATCGGCGTCGTCCAAGAAGATCGCGGCGCGCGCGTTTCCTCTCGAGACGACGTGATAGACCCCGTTTGCGAGCTGAAGACGCGGCGGTCGAGCCACCTCGGAGACGCTAGCCGCCCCCTCCTCCTCCGGCTCCTTCCCGCCAGTGGTTTTCGCGAAGTTGACACACGTGGAACCGAAGGGGCCCGACCTTCGCTGCCCGGGACCTGACCCTGCGCGGGCGCGTGTCACGGAAGGGGCCTGTCCTGGCGTGTCGTCGCTCGTTTGCGAAGGCGACCCATGTGCAACGGAAGAGACCTGACCCCGCATTGCACGCGTGCAACGGAAGAGACCTGACCCCGCGTTGCGCGCGCTGCAGCCGGGCGGCGGCCCTAGCGACAGTCGGCGCTCGCGAAGTAGCGGGGCTCCCGCTTGACCGGGCCGGCGATGCTCCACGTGCGCCCGTCGACGGTGTCGGTCAGGCAGTAGCGCCCGCGCCGGGCGAAGGCGACCGTGAGCGTGGGGGAGACGCGGGGGTCGATGCGGACGAGATCGAGGGCGTCGAGGCCCCGGTAGGAGCCATGGTCGGCGCGGTAGGCGTCCGCGACCGCCGTCGCCGCAAGCAGGTTCGCGCGCGCACGCTCGTCTCCGCGGCGGACCTGGAAGCTGAGGTAGGAGGGGAGGGCGATCGCCACGATCGCTCCGAAGAGGCCGATGACGGCCATGGCCTCGACGAGGCCTTGGCCTCCGCTCCCCTCGACCCGCCGCAGGATCGCCATCAGGGGCTCCTTCCGCAGTCGTAAACGCCTTTGCCCCGCATTCTCGGCAGCCCTCGGCCCGGGCTCGACCTCAAACTGGGGGATCCGCGGCGTCCGGCCACCCTGCGGCCTTCGCAGGAGTCGTCCGGGCCCCTGCTACACTCAGCCGCGCGCGGCGGCGTAGCTCAGCTGGTTAGAGCGCCGGACTCATAACCCGGAGGTCGGTGGTTCGAGCCCACCCGCCGCTACTCGCCGCCTATCGTTCGCTCTTCTTCACCTTCTCAGACCGACAAGACAGCAGGAGATGGCAACCGGAGTCCGAGTCGCGATCACGCTCGCCTGTACGGAGTGCAAGCGGCGCAACTACCAGACGCAGAAGTCGAAGCGGAACTCGCCCGACCGGGTCGAGCTCCGCAAGTACTGCCGCTGGTGCGGCCGGCACACGGTGCATCGGGAGACGAGGTAGTGGCACGGGAGACACGCAGGCAGCGGCGCGCGGCCCGGGCAGCCGGGGCGGGGGCGGCGACGGGCCGGCGCGGCCGGCAGGCCGCGATCCGGCCGGCGCAGCAGCCCGTCAAGCAGCAGACGGGCCGGCGCGCCGAGCGCCCGCGCGGCCAGTTCGTCCGCGAGTCGATCGCCGAGCTGAAGAAGGTGGAGTGGCCGAGCCGCCGCCAGACCTTCCAGGGGGTCGTCGTCGTCATCATCGCGTGCGCGATCGTGGGCGCCTACTTGTGGGGGCTCGACCAGGTCTTCCGCCCCCTCGTCGACCGGGTTCTCCTCTAGAAGCGCAGGCAGGCAGCGATGTTCCAGTGGTACGTGATCAACACCTACTCCGGGCACGAGAACAAGGTGAAGGCCAACCTCGAGCACCGCATCGTCTCCATGGGCCAGCAGCCGTCGTTCCGGCGCGTCGTCGTCCCCACCGAGCAGGTGATCGAGACGAAGGACGGTCAGAAGGTGCAGACCGAGCGGCGCGTGCTGCCCGGCTACGTGCTCGTCAACATGGCCATGTCCGACGAGGCGTGGTCGGTGGTGAAGGGGACGCCCGGCGTGACGGGGTTCGTCGGCGCCGGGAACAAGCCGATCCCGCTCTCGCAGGCGGAGGTCGACCGCATCCTCCACCACGGCGCGCCCGCCGCGCAGGCGCCGAAGGCGCAGGTCGAGTTCCAGCTCGGCGAGTCGGTCAAGGTCACCTCCGGCCCGCTCGCGGACTTCGACGGCGAGATCGTGGACGTGAACCCGGATCAGCAGAAGCTGAAGGTGCTGGTGGACATCTTCGAGCGGCAGGTGCCGGTTGAGCTGAGCTTCGACCAGGTGAAGAAGATCGACTGATGGCGAGGAAGATCCTCACCGTCATCAAGCTCCAGATCCCGGGCGGGCAGGCGAACCCCGCGCCTCCGGTCGGCCCCGCGCTCGGCCAGCACGGGGTGAACATCATGGAGTTCTGCAAGGCGTTCAACGCGCAGACGGCGCACGAGAACGGGCGCATCATCCCGGTCGAGATCACCGTCTACGAGGACCGCTCGTTCACCTTCGTCACGAAGACCCCGCCGGCCGCCGTCCTGATCAAGGAGGCGCTCGGGATCGAGACCGGCTCCCCGGAGCCGAACCGGCAGAAGGTGGGGCGCCTGACCGAGGCGCAGCTGCGGTCGATCGCCGAGCAGAAGATGGCCGACCTGAACGCGCGCAGCGTGGAGCAGGCGATGAAGGTGATCGCGGGCACGGCGCGCAGCATGGGTGTGGAGACGCCGCTGTGAGCGTCCACGGGAAGCGCTACCGGGCGGCGCGGGAGCGGATCGACCGCGAGCGCCTCTACTCGCCGCTGGAGGCGATCCGCCTTCTGAAGGAGATCGAGGGGCCCCGCTTCGACGAGACGGTGGAGGTGCACTTCCGGCTCGGCCTCAACGTCCGCCACGCCGACCAGCAGCTGCGGGGCACGCTGATGCTTCCGCACGGGACGGGCAAGGAGGTGCGGGTCGCCGTCTTCGCGGAGGGCGAGAAGGCCCGCGAGGCCGAGGAGGCGGGCGCCGACGTCGTCGGCTCGGCCGACCTGGCGGCGCGCATCGAGCAGGGCTTCCTCGACTTCGACGTCGCGATCGCGACGCCCGACCAGATGGGGGTCGTCGGCAGGCTGGGCCGCATCCTCGGGCCCCGGGGCCTGATGCCGAACCCGAAGACGGGGACGGTGACGTTCGACGTCGCCAAGGCCGTCTCCGACGCCAAGGGCGGGAAGATCGAGTACCGCACGGACCGGGGCGGCAACGTGCACGTCCCGATCGGGAAGCGCAGCTTCGACGACCGCGCCCTGCTCGAGAACTACGCGGCCGTCGTGGAGGAGATCGTGCGCGCGAAGCCGGCCGCGGCCAAAGGGCGGTACATCCGCCAGATCACGCTCTCCACGAGCATGGGGCCGGGCGTCCGGGTGGACCCGACGAAGACCCGTGACATCGTCGAGGAGCTGGAGGCAGCTACAGTTCCCGCCTAGCGCAGAACCGCCCGCCGAAGACAGCTGGCAGCCGACACGGCAGAGGTCCAGCCGAGGCAGGTCTCGAGCCCTCCGGGCGCTCATGGACCCGCCTCGCGCGGGTCTCGCGTATCCGGAGGATCGAGATGCTGAGAGAAGACAAGGAGAGGGTCGTCGCGGAGCTGGCCGAGCAGCTCCGCACCGCCGAGACGCTGCTCGTCGCCGACTACCGGGGGCTGACGAACAAGCAGCTCGAGGAGTTGCGCGACCGGCTGCTCGAGCACGGCGCGCGCTTCCGCGTCGTCAAGAACACGCTCACCCGGCGGGCCGCGGAGGTGGCCGGCGCCGAGGCGCTACTCGTCCTGCTCGAGGGGCCGACGGCGATCGCGTTCATCGAGTCCGGAGGCGACCCGGTGGCCGTGGCGAAGGCGCTCGCCCAGACCGCTCGGGAGACGAACGTGCTCGCGCTCCGCGGCGGCGTGCTCGAGGGCAGGACGATGAGCGCGGAGCAGGTGGCGGAGCTCGCCACCCTGCCGCCCGTGGACGTGCTGCGCGGCCAGCTCGTCGGGGCGGTCGTGGCGCCTCTCGCCCAGCTGGCGGCGCTTCTTTCGGCGCCGCTCCGCGACCTGCACGGCGTGCTCGAGGCGCGGATCCGCCAGCTCGAGGAGGCCGGCGGCGTCGCAGAGCCGGCGCGGGGGGCGCAGGAGTCCCGGGTTTTCGAGAACGACGAAAGCGAGGAGGAGTGATGGCAACGGACGTGCGCCAGGTTCTCGACACGCTCGGCAAGATGACGGTGCTCGAGCTCGTCGAGCTGAAGAAGGCGATCGAGGAGGAGTGGGGGGTGACGGCAGCCGCGCCGATGGCGGTCGCGGCCATGCCCGGCGTCGCCCCCGCCGGCGACGGCGGCGCCGCCGCGGCGGAGGAGGAGAAGGACTCCTTCGACGTCGTGCTGACGGCTGCCGGCGCCCAGAAGATCGCCGTGATCAAGGTCGTGCGCGCGGTGACCGGCCTCGGCCTCAAGGAGGCGAAGGACCTCGTCGACGGCGCCCCCAGCGCGGTCAAGGAGGGGGCGACGAAGGAGGAGGCCGAGAAGATCAAGGCCGAGCTGGAGGAGGCCGGCGCCAGCGTGGAGCTGAAGTAGCGGGCCCCGACGGCCCGCTACTCCAGTGGGCCAGACTCCTGGTCTGGCCCTCGGTCTGGCCCTCCTGGTCTAGCGCCGTCGTCGCGGGCCTCGACGGCCCGCTGCTCCAGCGGGCCCCTCGACGGCCCGGAGCCGTCTCCCCCGCTTGACCCGTCCGCTACAGTAAACGCAGGATGCGTCCACCGCCCGCGAGCGGTTGCGGTGGAGCGTGCCTGTCCGTTATCCTAAGTGGTTCCGCCGAGCGTCCGCTCATTCGACCTGCCCGTCGTCCCGACTGCACGCCGTAAGGGAGGCTGTCACATTTGAGCAGCACTGCTGTTGCGCCGCGCGCGCGTAAGAGCTTTTCGCGTCTGAAGCACGTTCTCGACCTCCCCAACCTGATCGACATCCAGAAGGCCTCCTTCGAGTGGTTCCTCGAGGAGGGCCTGCGCGAGACGATCGACGACATCTCGCCGATCGAGGACTACACCGGCACGCTCGCCGTCGAGTTCGGCGAGTACGAGTTCGGGGAGCCGCAGTTCTCGATCCAGGAGTGCCGCGAGAAGGACCTGACCTACCAGGCCCCGCTCTCGATGATCGTCCGCTTCGTCAACACGGAGACGGGCGAGATCCGCGAGCAGCGCGTCTTCATGGGCGACTTCCCGATGATGACGGACTGGGGGACGTTCATCATCAACGGCACCGAGCGCGTGATCGTGACGCAGCTCGTGCGCTCCCCGGGCGCCTACCTGATGGAGCCGAAGGACGCCACGAAGCAGGTGTTCACGGCCAACCTGATGCCGTCGCGGGGCTCCTGGCTCGAGCTCGAGATCGACAAGAAGGGCGTCGTCTACGCCCGCATCGACCGCAAGCGCAAGCTCCCGATCACGACGCTGCTGCGCGCGCTTCCCGCCGAGGATCCCACGACCGGCTTCCAGCTCGACACGAGCAGCAACGAGAAGATCCTCGAGCTGTTCGACGTGGGCCGTGTGTACATCCAGAACACCCTCGACAAGGACCCCTCCACGCGCGAGGAGGAGGCCCTGATCGAGGTGTTCAAGAAGCAGCGTCCGGGCGAGCCGCCGACGCTCGACAACGCGCGCAACCTGCTGCGGGCGCTCTTCTTCGACCCCAAGCGCTACGACCTGACGAAGGTCGGCCGCTACAAGCTGAACCAGCGCCTGGGCGTGCACGTCCCGGAGGACGTGCGCGTGCTCACCACCGAGGACATCCTCGCGCTCGTGCGGCGGCTGGTCGAGCTGCCGGCGAAGCTGGGCGTGCCGGAGGACGCGAAGGACTACGCGGCCGAGGCCGCGAGCCTCTCGCGCGACCCCATCCGCACCGAGCTCGACGAGTACGAGCACTTCGGCAACCGGCGGCTGCGCACGACCGGCGAGCTGATCCAGGAGGCGTTCCGGGTCGGCCTCTACCGGATGGAGCGCGTCGTGCGCGAGCGGATGACGACGGAGGACGTCGACACGATCACGCCGCAGACGATCATCAACATCCGCCCGGTGGTCGCGGCGCTGAAGGAGTTCTTCGGCTCCTCGCAGCTGTCCCAGTTCATGGACCAGACGAACACGCTCGCCGGCCTCACCCACCGCCGCCGCCTGTCCGCGCTCGGCGCGGGCGGGCTCACGCGCGAGCGGGCGCCGATCGAGGTGCGCGACGTGCACCCCACGCACTACGGCCGCATGTGCCCGATCGAGACGCCGGAGGGGCCGAACATCGGCCTGATCGGCTCGCTCGCCTCCTACGCGACCGTGAGCGAGTTCGGCTTCATCCAGACGCCGTACCGCGTCGTCAAGAACGGCAAGGTGACGGACGAGATCGTCTACCTCGACGCTGCCGAGGAGGCGCAGTTCACGATCGCGCAGGCGTCCGAGCCGGTGGACGAGAAGACGGGCAAGTTCCTGCACGAGCAGGTGCTCTGCCGCTCGAAGGAGGGCGAGGCGGTGATGGCGTCCCGCGACGAGATCCAGTACATGGACGTCTCGCCGGCGCAGATCGTCTCGGTCGCGACCGCGCTGATCCCGTTCCTCGAGCACAACGACGCCAACCGCGCGCTGATGGGCGCGAACATGCAGCGGCAGGCGGTGCCGCTGATGATCCCGCAGGCGCCCCTCGTGGGCACGGGCCTCGAGTACCGCGCCGCGGTGGACACGGGCGACGTCGTGCTCGCCCGCGGCGACGGCACCGTGATCGACGTCGACGCCGAGCACATCGTGGTCGAGGGTCGGGGCACGCGCGACGAGTACCACCTGACGAAGTTCATGCGCTCCAACCAGGGCACCCTCATCCACCAGAAGCCGGTCGTGAAGCTCGGCGACAAGGTGCGCAAGGGCGACGTGCTCGCGGACGGGAGCTCCACCGACGGCGGCGAGCTCGCGCTCGGCGCCAACCTGCTCGTCGCCTTCATGCCCTTCGAGGGCTACAACTTCGAGGACGCGATCGTGCTCAGCGAGCGGCTCGTCAAGGAGGACGTGCTCAGCTCGATCCACATCCACGAGTACGAGATCGACGCGCGCTCGACGAAGCTCGGCGACGAGGAGATCACGCGCGACATCCCCAACCGCTCGGAGGAGTCGCTCGCGAACCTCGACGAGCGCGGCGTGGTGCGCATCGGCGCCGAGGTCGGCTCCGGCGACCTGCTCGTCGGCAAGGTGACGCCGAAGGGCGAGACCGAGCTGACGGCCGAGGAGAAGCTGATCCGCGCCATCTTCAAGGAGAAGGCGCGCGAGGTGCGCGACACCTCGCTCAAGGTGCCCCACGGCGAGGGCGGCAAGGTGATCGGCGTGAAGACGTTCTCGCGCGACGCCGGCGACGACCTGCCGCCGGGCGTCAACGAGCTCGTCCGTGTGTACGTGGCGAAGAAGCGCAAGATCGCCGAGGGCGACAAGCTCGCCGGACGGCACGGCAACAAGGGCGTGATCGCCAAGATCGTGCCCGAGGAGGACATGCCCTTCCTCGCCGACGGGCGCTCGGTGGACGTCGTGCTCAACCCGCTCGGCGTACCGAGCCGGATGAACATCGGCCAGATCCTGGAGACGCACCTCGGCTGGGCTGCGGCGCACGGCGTCTTCGGCGACGGCGGCGAGGTCAACCCGCGTGCGCCGATCAACGCGCCGGCGCCGCGCGCGGTGGCGACGCCGGTGTTCGACGGCGCGACGGAGCAGGACGTGGACGACGCGCTCGTCGCGTGGGCGCGGCAGAACGACTCGCCGGTGACGATGAACGTGGACGAGTCGCGGCCGGCCGGCCGCCGCTGCTCCGGCAAGGTGACGCTCTACAACGGCAAGACCGGCGAGCCCTTCGAGCAGAAGGTCACCGTCGGCTACATGTACATCCTCAAGCTGCTCCACCTGGTCGACGACAAGATCCACGCCCGCTCGACCGGGCCGTACTCGCTCGTCACCCAGCAGCCCCTGGGCGGCAAGGCGCAGTTCGGCGGCCAGCGCTTCGGCGAGATGGAGGTGTGGGCGCTCGAGGCGTACGGCGCCGCCTACACGCTGCAGGAGATGCTGACGATCAAGTCCGACGACACGATCGGTCGCGTCAAGGCGTACGAGGCGATCGTCAAGGGCGAGAACATCGCCGAGCCGTCGATCCCCGAGTCGTTCAAGGTGCTCCTCAAGGAGATGCAGTCGCTCGCGCTCGACGTCCACGTCCAGTCGGACGACGGCCGCGACGTCGAGGTGCGCGAGGAGGACGACGAGCTGCTCCGCGCCGCGGAGGAGCTCGGCATCGACCTCTCGCCGGCCGCCATGCGCGCGGCGCCGCGCGAGCCGACCGCCGAGGAGGTGGAGGAGGGGACCGCCCGCACGGACGAGACGGGCGAGCTCACCCTCGCCGCTGACGAGGCGCTCGACGGGGAGCTGGCCGTGGAGGTCGAGTCCGGCGAGGAGCCGCTCGAGCTCGGCGACCTCGAGGAGATCGCCGACGTCGAGCTCGAAGACTGATTTTTCGCTTCGCGGAAAATCTACGGAAAAACAGAGAAGCGGAATTCGAGAGGCGAAAGGACCGAGTTGCTGAATCTCAGCTCGCACCTCATTTTCGCCGGAGGCGAGAATGATTGACATCAACGATTTCGACGCGATCCGCATCGGGCTCGCGTCGAGCAAGCAGATCCGCGACTGGTCGTCCGGCGAGGTGACGAAGCCGGAGACGATCAACTACCGCACGCTCAAGCCCGAGCGCGACGGCCTCTTCTGCGAGCGCATCTTCGGCCCGACGAAGGACTGGGAGTGCTACTGCGGCAAGTACAAGCGCGTCCGCTACAAGGGCATCATCTGCGAGCGCTGCGGCGTCGAGGTGACCCGGCAGAAGGTGCGCCGCGAGCGCATGGGCCACATCGACCTGGCCGCGCCGGTCTCGCACATCTGGTTCTTCAAGGGCGTGCCGAGTCGCATCGGCTACCTGCTCGACATCGCGCCGCGCGAGCTCGAGAAGGTGCTCTACTTCGCCGCCTCGATCGTGACCGCGGTCGACGTGGAGAAGCGGGCGGCCGACCTGGCGGAGCTCGAGGACAAGGTGCGGGCCGAGACCGAGCAGATCTACCTCGACCGGGACGAGCAGCTCGTCGCCCTCGAGGGCCGTCTCGCCCGCCGCCGGGAGTACTTCGCGACCGGCAAGGAGCGCGACTTCGACGAGGACGACGACTTCTGGGCGCGCGGCCTGTCGAACTGGGGCGAGGAGCAGGGGATCCCCTCGCTCGAGGAGGTGCGGCAGCTCGGCGGCGGCGTGTTCGCGGAGCTCGCCTCGACGATCTCGCTGGAGGACGCGAAGAAGATCCGCGAGCTCGTGCGCGCCACCGCCACGCGGGAGGACCGGCGGCTGTCGCCGCGCGAGCTGGAGACGGTCGTCGCCGCCGCCCAGCAGGTCCACGCCGCGCTCGAGCCGCTGCGGGCCGAGCTCGCCGAGGCGAGCGGGTCGAAGAAGGGCGCTATCACGAAGCACCTGCACCGGCTGGTGGACGCGGTCGTCGCCGGCGGAGAGCTCTCCGGCGAGGACGCGGAGCTGCTCGCGGCGGTGGACGCGAAGAACCTGGAGAAGGCGCGGGAGCTCGGCAACGGCCTGCTCGCCGAGGTGCTCGCCCGGGCCACGCCCGAGGCGGCGGCGGAGGAGCTGCGCGAGCTCGCCCACGACCTCTGCCTCGTCGAGGGCACCCGCAAGGAGGACCTGGAGACGCTCACGCAGTGGGCGACGAAGGTGCGCGAGATGGTGGCCGACATCGAGACGCGGCGCAACGACGCGCGCGAGGCCGCCGTCGACGGCGTGCGGCGCCTGGAGGAGACGTGGAAGCTGTTCCGCGAGCTGGAGCCGAAGCTGGTCGTCAACGACGAGCAGATCTTCCGCGAGCTCAAGGACCGCTTCGGCTCCCCCTACGGCTTCGGCGTCTACTTCCGCGGCGGCATGGGGGCGGAGGCGATTCGCGACCTGCTCCGCGACCTCGACCTCGAGGAGGAGTCGCGCACGCTGCGCGAGATCATCAAGACCTCGAAGGGCCAGAAGCAGCAGCGCGCGATCAAGCGGCTGAAGGTCGTCGAGGCGTTCATCAAGTCGGAGAACAAGCCGGAATGGATGATCCTCGAGGCGATCCCGGTGATCCCGCCGGAGCTGCGGCCGATGGTGCAGCTCGACGGGGGCCGCTTCGCCACGAGCGACCTGAACGACCTCTACCGCCGCGTCATCAACCGCAACAACCGCCTCAAGCGGCTGCTCGACCTGGGCGCGCCCGAGATCATCGTCAACAACGAGAAGCGCATGCTCCAGGAGGCCGTCGACGCGCTGTTCGACAACGGCCGGCGGGGGCGCGCGGTCACGGGGCCGGGCAACCGGCCGCTCAAGTCGCTGTCCGACATGCTCAAGGGCAAGCAGGGCCGGTTCCGCCAGAACCTGCTCGGCAAGCGCGTCGACTACTCGGGCCGCTCGGTGATCGTGGCCGGGCCGAACCTGAAGCTGCACCAGTGCGGGCTGCCGAAGCTGATGGCGCTCGAGCTGTTCAAGCCGTTCATCATGAGCCGGCTCGTCGAGCGCAAGTCGGTGCAGAACATCAAGGCGGCGAAGAAGCACGTCGAGTCGATGGTGCCGGAGGTCTGGGACGTGCTCGAGGAGGTGATCGCCGAGCACCCGGTGCTGCTCAACCGGGCGCCGACGCTGCACCGCCTCGGCATCCAGGCATTCGAGCCGGTGCTCGTCGAGGGCAAGGCGATCCAGGTTCACCCGCTCGTCTGCCACGCCTTCAACGCCGACTTCGACGGCGACCAGATGGCCGTGCACCTGCCCCTCTCGGCGGAGGCGCAGGCCGAGGCGCGCATCCTCATGCTCTCCTCGAACAACATCCTCTCGCCGGCGCACGGCCGTCCGCTCGCCACGCCGACGCAGGACATGGTGCTCGGCTCCTACTACCTCACCTACTGCGAGCACGACCTCGCGGCCACCACGGCCGCGGAAGTGGCCGAGAAGCTCGGCAAGCCCGGACTGGAGCGCTTCCAGTCGGAGGAGGAGGTCGAGTTCGCGGTCGAGTCCGGCCAGGTGAAGCTCCAGGACCCGATCGAGTACCGCCACGACGGCACGCTCGAGCTGACCACCCCGGGCCGCGTCATCTTCGCTCGCGAGCTCGAGCGCTCGCTCGGCGACGCGCTCGGCGGCGACGGCGCCGGCGACGGGATCGTGATCGACCGCGCGCTGACGAAGCGCGAGCTCGACGCGCTCGTCGACCGCCTCGTGGGCCAGTTCGGCGCGTACGCGGTCGCCGGCGTGCTCGACACGATGAAGTCGCTCGCCTTCCGCTACGCCACCAAGGCCGGCGTGACGATCTCGAAGAACGACATCGTCGTGCCGCGCACGAAGGAGGAGATCCTCGCCCGCTACGAGGACGAGGTGGCCAAGGTGGAGCGGGAGTACGAGCGCGGCCTGATGACCGAGGAGGAGCGCAAGGAGCGCGTCACCGCCATCTGGACGCAGGCCACGGACGAGGTCGCGGAGGAGATGAAGAAGACCCTCCACGAGACGAACTCGATCTACATGATGGCCAACTCGGGCGCGCGCGGGTCGTTCAACCAGATCCGCCAGCTCGCCGGCATGCGCGGCCTGATGGCGAACCCGAAGGGCGAGATCATCGAGCGCCCGATCAAGGCCAACTTCATGGAGGGCCTGTCGGTGCTCGAGTACTTCATCTCGACGCACGGGGCGCGCAAGGGCCTCGCCGACACCGCGCTGCGCACGGCCGACTCCGGCTACCTGACGCGGCGGCTGGTGGACGTCTCCCAGGACGTGATCATCCGCGACCACGACTGCGGCAGCGACGAGTACATCGAGGTGCCGGTGCTCGTGGACGGGCAGCTCAACCGGAGCGCGGCCGGGCGGGTGCTCGCGCTCGACGTGCACAAGCCGCTCAAGGACGGCAAGCCGGGCAAGACCGTGCTCGCGCAGAAGGGCGAAGAGATGACGATGCGCCGGCTGGAGGAGGTCGTCGCCGAGCTCGAGGAGCACGCGGACGGCTTCCGGCTCCCGGTGCGCACCGTGCTCAAGTGCCGCAGCGAGTTCGGCGTCTGCCGGGCCTGCTACGGCACCTTCCTCGCCACCGGCGACATGGCCGAGATCGGCGACGCGGTAGGCATCATCGCGGCGCAGTCGATCGGCGAGCCCGGCACGCAGCTGACGATGCGGACCTTCCACACGGGCGGCGTCGCCGGCGCGGACATCACGCACGGCCTCCCGCGTGTCGTCGAGATCTTCGAGGCGCGCAACCCGAAGGGCGCGGCGACCCTCGCCGAGGTGGCGGGCAAGGTCGAGATCGAGGAGCAGGACCGCACGATCAAGGTGTCGGTGGTGCCGACCGAGCTCGACGAGAACGGCGAGCCGCTGGCGGTGCGGGACTACTCGTTCCCGCGGCGGACGAGGCTGCTCGTGCACGACGGGGACACCGTCGCGGCGGGGGACCCGCTCAACGAGGGCTCGCTCAACCCGTCCGACCTGCTGCTCCTCAAGGGCTCCACGGCGACCGAGGTGTACCTCGTGAGCGAGGTGCAGAAGGTGTACAAGTCGCAGGGCGTCGACATCCACGACAAGCACATCGAGCTGATCGTGCGCCAGATGCTGAAGAAGGTGCGCGTCGAGTCGGCGGGCGACACGGAGCTGCTGCCGGGCCAGCTCGTCGACCGGGTCGTGCTCGAGCGGGCGAACGAGGCGACGCGGGCGTCCGGCGGCGAGGAAGCGACGTTCGAGCCGCTCATCCTCGGCATCACCAAGGCCTCGCTCGCGACGGAGTCGTTCCTCTCGGCCGCCTCCTTCCAGGAGACGACGAAGGTGCTCACGGACGCGGCGATCGAGGGCAAGGTGGACAAGCTCTACGGCCTCAAGGAGAACGTCATCATCGGCAAGCTGATCCCGGCGGCGACCGGCCCGAAGCGGTACCGCGGGATCGAGATCCAGCCGTCGGAGCCGCTCGCCGCGCTCGGGTACGCGCCCGAGACCGAGGCGGAGCTCCTCGCCGCGCTCGAGGAGATCGGCGGCGACGGCGAC
>DATLYU010000200.1:0-4396 GCA_035574435.1 Gaiellaceae bacterium
GGCCGTGTCTCAGTCCCAGTGTGGCTGATCGTCCTCTCAGACCAGCTACGGATCGTCGCCTTGGTGGGCCGTTACCCCGCCAACAAGCTAATCCGCCGCGGACCCATCCTCGGCCGGAGGCCGAAGCTACCTTTTCCAGCCAGCCCGAGAGCCGGCTGGGCCATCCGGTATTAATCCGGGTTTCCCCGGGCTATCCCGGTGCCGAGGGCAGGTTGTCCACGTGTTACTCACCCGTTCGCCGCTGTCCCCGGGGCCGAAGCCCCGGTTCTCGCTCGACTTGCATGTGTTAAGCGCGCCGCCAGCGTTCGTCCTGAGCCAGGATCAAACTCTCCGTGAAGAAGGTGATTCCCGCCCCGAGGGGCGGAAGCCTCTCACTTCGAGCTTGCGCTCAAAGCTCGCCTCTCCCGCCGCCGCACGAGGCGGACGGAGGGCGAGGCGGACAGGTTGCCTCGTTCCGGGTCGCCGAAGCGGCCGGACGAGGTCTCGACGTTTTGCACGCTGCTGAGTTTTCAAAGACCGTGCCCCTCGAGGGCAACGAAAAGGCCTCCGCTCGCGCCAGAGGCCTTCGGGACGGAACTGCAGAAGTCGTATCCGTTCGCTCGAAGGCGCTCCAGTCGTCGATTGACAGGTCTTTCCGCCCCTGTCGGGCGCCGAGGCATGGTAGCAGAGGCGCTCGGAGTGTCAACCGGTGCCGGCGCGGCCGGCACCGGGCAGGGCAGCGAGCGTCGCTCAGCCCCGGAGCCGCGCGAACCGGCGCTTCCCGGCCTGCAGGACGGTGCCCCCGAGCCGCTCGCGGGCGACGTCGAGCTCGGCCACGACCTGGCCGTCCACGCGCACGGCGCCCTGCGCGAGCAGGCGTCGGCCCTCACTCGTGGAGAGGCCGAAGCAGGCGGCGAGAAGCGCAGGGAGGTGGACGGGATCCCCCTCCGGGAGCGCGACCTCGGGAACCTCCTCGGGCGGGCGGCCCTCGCGCACGACGCGCGTGAAGTGCTCCTCCGCCCGCCGGGCCGCCTCCTCCCCGTGCGAGCGCGCGACGATCCAGCGCGCGAGCGCGAGCTTCGCCTCGAGCGGATCCGTGTCGGCGGGCGGCTCGCGCTCGAGGAGCAGGCGGTACCACTCGGGCAGGAGATCGTCCGGGATCCGCATCGTCCGCCCGAACTGCTCCTCCGGGGGCGCCGTGAGCGGGATGTTGTTGCCGAGCGAGGAGCTCATCTTCTCGCCGTCCCAGGAGACGAGGAGCGGCGTCGTGAGCACGACTTGCGGCTCGAGGCCGTAGGCCTGCATGATCTCGCGGCCCGCCAGCAGGTTGTACAGCTGGTCGGTGCCGCCGAGCTCCACGTCCGCCTTCACCGCGACCGAGTCGTAGGCCTGCATCAGCGGGTACAGGAGCTCCGACACGGAGATCGGCCGGCCGGCCGCGTAGCGCTCCGCGAAGTCCTGGCGCTCGAGCATCTGGGCGACGGTCATCAACCGGGTCAGGCGGATCACGTCCGCGAAGCTGAGCCCCGCCAGCCACTCGCTGTTGAAGCGGACCTCGGTCCGCTCCGGGAGGATGATCTGGTAGGCCTGCTCGACGTACGTGCGGGCGTTGCGGTCGATCTCCTCCTCGGAGAGCACAGGCCGCTCGCTCGAGCGGCCGGACGGATCGCCGATGCGCGTCGTGTAGTCGCCGATGATGAGGACGCCGACGTGGCCCTCGTCCTGGAACGCGCGCATCCGCTGCAGCGGGATGCCGCGTCCCACGTGGATGTCCGGCGAGGTGACGTCGATGCCGAGCTTGACGCGCAGGGGCCGGCCGAGCGCGAGCTTGGCCTCGAGCCCCCCTTCGGGCAGCACGTGCACGGCGTTGCGCGTGAGACGCTCGAGGACGCTCACGCGGGGAAGCCGGTCACCACGTGCGCCCGCGTGACCTCCTCGGGGGACCGGCAGCCGAGCAGGGCGAGGGCGTTCTCCGTCTCGTCGCGCAGGATGCCGAGGACCTGCTCGACCCCCTTTGCGCCGCCGAACGCCAGGCCGTACATGACCGGCCGGCCGACGAGCACGGCCCGTGCGCCGAGCGCGAGCGCGGCGACCACGTCCGTCCCGCGGCGCACGCCTCCGTCGAGGTACACCTCCGCGCGCCCGGCCACCGCCTCGATCACCTCGGGCAGGGCCTCGAGCGAGGCGATCGAGCCGTCGAGCTGGCGTCCGCCGTGGTTGGAGACGACGACGCCGGCCGCACCGTGCTCGCAGGCGAGCCGCGCGTCCTCCGCGGTGACGAGGCCCTTGACGACGACCGGGACGCCCCAGCGCTCGCGCAGCTCGGTCACGTAGTCCCAGCGCAGCCCTGACTCGAGGAGGCTGAGGGTGTGATGGCGGTCCTCGGCGCCTCCACGCGAGCGCGCGGCGACGATCGCGGGCACGTCGCTCTCCGGCGCCTCGAACCCCGCCCGGGCCTCCGTGTGGCGAATGCCGTAGACCGGCAGGTCGGCGGTGAGCACGAGCGCCGAGAAGCCCGCTTCGAGCGCCTCCGCGATCACCTGGTCGGAGACCTCGCGGTCCTTGAAGACGTAGATCTGCAGCCAGCGCGGCGCGTCCGGCGCCGCCTCGGCCACCGCCGAGGGCGTGGCGGTGGCGACCGTGGACAGGCACATGACCGTGCCTGCCGCGGCGGCGCCCCGGGCGGTCGCGAGCTCGCCCTCCTCGTGCGCGATCTGGTGGTACGCCATCGGAGCGACGACGACGGGCAGCGAGACGGGCGTCCCGAGCACAGTGGTCTCCGTGGTCACGCTGGACACGTCCACGAGCACGCGGTAGCGCAGGCGGCAGCGCGAGAACGCCTCGCGGTTCCAGCGGAGCGTGCGCTCGTCGCCGGCGCCACCCGCGATGTACCCCCACGCCTCCGGCGACACGACCTGCCGCGCCAGGCGCTCGGCGTCGTCGAGGGTGAGGAGCTCGTCCATGCGGGCGGAGCGTACCGCCCTGCGTGACCCGCGTCCCTAGAACGGATACGGGGCGAGGCTCCAGGCGGCCGCGCCGTACCAGAGCCCGAAGGCGAGGCTCCCCGCGCCGAGCGCCGGAAGCGCTCCGGCGACCGCCCCCCCGCCCGTCCGCCCGGCCAGCGCGGCGCCGAGACCGGCGGTGACGGCGGCCATGGAGACCGCCGTGAACGCGGCCAGCACGAGCAGCGAGGCGACCGCCACCGTCTCGGACGGGATGGCGGCCAGCAGGAGGACGCCGACGCCGGCGCTCCCCCCGACGCCGTGGACGATCCCGATCGCGAACGCGCCGAGCGGCGTCCGCACCGGGTGCCGGTGCGCGCGGTCGGCGTGCGGGTGGGCGCGCCGCTCGAGCGCGCCGTGGCGCCAGCGGACGAGGAGGCGCGCTCCCAGGAAGACGACGAGCGCCGCGACCGCCGTCTCGGCTCCCTGCTGGACGCGCTCCGGCAGGTGGCGCTGCGCGAGCAACAGCGGCAGGCCGAAGGCGACGAGCGTGAGCGCGTGCCCGGCGCCCCACCAGAGCCCGAGCCGGGCGCCCGCGCGGGCGGCCCGCTCGCGGCCGGAGGCGACGAGCGTGCTCATCGCGGCCAGGTGGTCCGGGTCGGTCGCGTGCCGAAGCCCGAGCAGCGCGGCGACGAGGAGGACGACGGCGAAGGAGGCGCCCTCCGAGAGCCCTGCCAGCCAGTCGTCGAGCCCGACCACGCCCCTGGTTCGCGCGCGTGGACGGTCCGGTTCGTCAGAGGACGCCCGGCACCGCGCGCGCGGTGAGCACGAGGCCCACCGCCACGATCAGCGCCGCGCTCACGGACGGGAGCGCGCCCACGAGCGGCCCGTCGAGCGAGACGCGCGCGAACGCGCGGCGGGCGAGCACCGCGACGAGCCCGATGGCGGTAATCGTGGCCGCCAGGCCGACGCTGAATGCCACGATCAGCGCCAGGCCGAGGCCGATCCGGTGCAGCGCGATCGCCGAGAGCAGCACCACGAGCGCCGACGGACAGGGGAGGAGCCCGGCCGCCAGGCCCACGCCCAGGATCCCGCGCGAGGCGACGTCGTGGTCGTGCGCGTGGCCGCGGCCATGGTCGTGGTGGAGGCGGTGCGCGTGCGCACGGCGGTGGCGCAGGCGCGCGCGGAGTACGGAGAGGCCGACGCCGACCACGAGCAGGCCGGAGACGAGCGTCAGCCACGGATACAGCCGCTCGGGGACGACGACCCGTGAGAGCGCGAGCGTTACGAGCCCGAGCGCGAAGACGCCCGCCGTGTGCGCCACCGTGACCGTCCCGCCGAGCAGGAAGGCGTGTCGCGCCGTCCCCCGCGTCCCGACCAGGTACGCGGCCACAAGCGCCTTGCCGTGACCGGGCGTGAGGGCGTGCGCGGCGCCCCAGAACGCCGCCACGAGCAGGGCGACCAGGAGCGCGCCC
>DATLYU010000201.1:0-7415 GCA_035574435.1 Gaiellaceae bacterium
CGCGGTCGCGGCGGCCACGGGCGGCGCCTCGGCGGCGGGCTCCTCCTCGCCGGCGCCGTCGCCGGTCGCCGCCACGACCTCGGCCGCTTCCCGGGCGAGCGTGCGCCCGACGGAGGAGACGCCGACGAGCGCGCCCAGGTCGTCGCGGCGGCGCTGGAAGTCCGGCTCCCGCTCCTTCAGCAGCGCGAGCAGCGGGGCGGCCAGGAAGATGGAGGAGTACGAGCCGGCGCCGATGCCGACGAGCAGCGCGAACGCGAAGTCCTTGAGCGTGTCGCCGCCGAACTGGTACAGGGCCGCCACCGGCAGCAGCGTGATGAACGTCGTCGCGAGCGAGCGGGGGATGACCTCCCAGAGGGACACGTTCCCGATCACGCGCATGGACGCGCGCCGCATGAGCGGGAGGTTCTCGCGCATGCGGTCGAAGATGATGATCGTGTCGTACATCGAGTAGCCGAGGATGGTGAGGAGCGCCGCGACCGTGGCCGTCGAGACCTCCCGCCCCGTCAGCGCGTAGATGCCGACGGCGATCAGCAGGTCGTGGGCGAGCGCAACCAGCACGCCGAGCGAGAACTTCCACTGGAAGCGGACGGAGATGTACACGACCATGAGCAGCAGGCTCACGAAGATGGCGAGGATGGCGGCGTTCGCGATCTGCCGCCCGAAGCTCTCGGAGACGTTCTTCGCGCCGAACGAGGTCGCGTCCACCGCGGCGCTCAGGTCCTGCTGGAGTCGGTTCTGCTCCTCGACCGTCAGCGACTCGGTGCGGATCTGGAAGCTCGTGTAGCGGCCGTTCGCCTCCGTCCCGCGGCCCTGGATGACGGCGTCCGCCTGGCCGATCTTGGCCGCCTCCTCGCGGATCGTCTCGAGCGCGGTCGGCTGCGGCGTACGGAACGTCATCTGCGTGCCGCCCTCGAAGTCGATCCCCAGGTTCAGGCCCTGCAGCCCGATGGCGGCGATCGACACGGCGATGACGAGTCCCGAGAAGACGAACCAGACGCGGCGCAGCCCGATGTAGTCGAGGCGCAGCCAGCGCGGCAGGCCCTCGCCGGTGGCGCCCATGAGCCGCGGGTTGTCGAGCCAGCCGAAGCCGCCGAGGAGGGCGAGAATCGCGCGCGTGGCGAGGACCGCGGTGAGCATGGAGAGCGCGGTGCCGAGCAGGAGCATGAGCGCGAACCCCCGGACGCTCGCGGTCGCGACCGCGAACAGCACCATGGCGGTGATCGCGGTGACCACGTTCGCGTCCACGATCGTGGCGAACCCCTTCCTGTAGCCGGCCGCGATCGCGGCGCGCATGGAGCGCCCGGCGCGCACCTCTTCCTTGATCCGCTCGAAGATGACGATGTTCGCGTCCGCGGCGACGCCGAACGTGAGCACGAGCCCGGCGAAGCCCGGCAGCGTGAGGGTCACGTTGAAGAGGAGGACGGTCGCGTACAGGAAGGCCGCGTAGATGCCCAGCCCGGCGACCGCGACGAGCCCGAGGAAGCGGTAGAAGAGGAGCAGGAAGACGATGACGAGCACGAGGCCGCCGATGGCGGCCCGCTCGGCCTCCTCGAGCGAGTCCTTGCCGAGCGTGGCCGAGATGTCCGTGCGGTCGAGCGTCTCGTAGTCGTAGGGGAGGGCACCCGTCTGCAGGACGAGCGCGATGTCCTTCGCCTCCTGGAACCCGGACAGGCCCTCGATCTGCGCGCGTCCTCCGCCGATCCCGCCGGACAGGCTCGAGTCCGTGTAGTCGATCTGCGGGAACGTCTTCAGCTCGCGGTCGAGGACGATGGCGAAGTGCTGCGGGCGCTGCTTGAGCCGTCCGCGGATCCACTCCGCGCGCGTGATCTCCTCGAACTTGTCCGCCCCCTGCCCCGTGAACTCCATGGTCACGATGGGCAGGCCGCCGCCGCCCGGGCTCGTGTCGAAGTCCGCGCGCGTGCCGTCCGCCTTCAGGTCCTCGCCGGTCATCTGCGGGACGCGCGGCGGGTCGTAGGTGAAGAGGTAGTAGAAGGTCTGCGCGGGCGTGAACCCGCCCTGCGGGCCGCCCGGGCACACCTCGGTGGGCGGGCCGCACGTGACCACCACCATCTTGTCCGGCACGGCGAAGAGGGCGCGCCCCTCGGGCAGGGAGCCGCGGAAGCGGCGCAGCGCCTCCTCCTTGGAGGGGAAGGGGCCGGCGACGACCCGCTTGCGCTCCGTGTCGACCACGTACACCTCGGTGGAGGTCTCCACGTCGGCGCGCGACTGGACGCGGGCGAGGAGCTCGTACACGGAGGCGAACTCGACCGGGTCGCCGCGGATGGAGAGCGAGGGGCCGGCGAGCGAGGTCTCGAGGTCGTAGAGCTCGAGCTTGGCGGTGCTGCCGATGATCTCCGCCGCCCGCTCGGGGTCCTTCACGCCCGGGAGCTGGATGACGATCTGGTCGTCGCCCTGCGTCCGGATCTCGGGCTCCGTCGTCCCGAGCTTGTCCACCCGGTTGCGCATGATCTCGACCGAGCGCTCGAGGCCGTCCTCCGTCACGCTCTCGCCCGGCGGCGGGACCGCCTGCAGCGTCACCTCGAGGCCGCCCTGCAGGTCGAGGCCGAGCGTCGGCTTGCGCTCGAGCGGGGAGCCGGGCACGGCGAGCAGCGCCACGCCCACGAGCGCCGCCAGGAGCAACGCGAGGACGATGAGGGAGGACCGGCGGTTCACGCTCGGGCGCTCAGGTTAGCTCCGGCCCGCCGGATCCGCCTCTGCCTCGCCGGCCGCCGCAACAGCCTCCTGCTCGTCCGTAACCGCAGCTTCATCGTCGGCCGAGGACGTGTCGTCCGCCTCCTCGGCCTCCTCCGGCTCGTCCGGCGGGAGGACGGCCGCGATCCCCCGCCGCGTCATGTGCACGCTGATCCCCTCCGCGATCTCGACCACCAGGTCGTCTCCCTCCGCCTGCGTGATCGTCCCGTAGATCCCTCCCGAGGTGAGGATGTCGTCGCCGACGCTCGCGGAGTCGATCATGAGCTGCTGCTCGCGCTGGCGCTGGCGCTGCGGCCGGATCATGAGGACGTACATGACGACGAGCAGCAGGATCATCACGATCAGGAAGCCCACGTTTCCTCCTCGGGCGCACGGGCGAGCCGCGCGAGCGCGTCCCGCCGGAAGGCCGCGAACGTGCCCGCCTCGATCGCCGCCCGCGCGCGTGCGGTCAGGTCGAGTACGAACCAGAGATTATGCAGGCTCAGGAGCCGCAGCCCCAGGAGCTCCTCCTGCGTGACGAGGTGGCGCAGGTAGGCGCGCGTGAAGCGCACGCACGCGGGGCAGCCGCAGCCCTCCTCGAGCGGCGCGGGGTCGCGTGCGAAGCGCGCGTTGCGGAGGTTGAGGCGGCCGGCCCAGGTGAGCGCGGAGCCGGTACGGGCGGTGCGCGTCGGGAGCACGCAGTCGAAGAGGTCGATCCCGCGCGCGACCACCTCCAGGATGCCGGCCGGGTCGCCGATGCCCATGAAGTAGCGCGGGCGCTCCGGGGGGAGCAGCGGCGCCGCCCAGCCGGTCGTCTCCAGCAGCTCGTCGCGCGACTCGCCGACGGCGAGGCCGCCGAGCGCGAAGCCGTCGAAGGGGAGCGCGGTCAGCTCCGCGAGCGAGCGGCGGCGCAGCTCCGGGTCGGTCCCGCCCTGGGCGATCCCGAAGCGGAGCTGGCCGGGCGCCCGGGGGGCGTCCACCTGACGCTCCGCCCACGCGGTCGTCAGGCGGACGGCGCGCTCGAGCTCGGCACGCGGCGCGCCCGCGGGGAGGCAGACGTCGAGGCACATCGCCACGTCGGAGCCGAGCCGGCGCTGGATCTCGGCCACGCCTTCGGGCGTGAAGCGCTCGGCCGAGCCGTCGTACACCGAGCGGAAGGCGACGCCCTCCTCGTCCAGCGCGAGGATCGTGTCCCGCAGCGAGAAGACCTGGAAGCCGCCCGAGTCGGTCAGGATCGGCCCGTCCCAGCCGGAGAACGCGTGCAGCCCGCCGAGCGCCTCGATCGTCTCCTCCCCGGGCCGGAAGTGCAGGTGGTAGGCGTTGGCGAGGACGACGCGCGCGCCGAGCGCTCGTACCTCGTCCGGATGCAGGGCCTTCACCGTCGCCTTCGTCCCCACGGGCATGAAGGCCGGGGTGGGGATCTCGCCGTGCGCCGTCCGGAGCACGCCCGCCCGCGCGGCGCCGTCGGTGGCCGTGACGGTGAACGACATGCTCGCGGTAGGTTCGCACGGGCGCCATCGTGGGAATACACCTCGGGTCATGGAGGGTGGAGCCCTGCGCGGTCACGTCTCGCTGACCTACCGGACGGAGGACGAGCGGCGACGCGCGATGGTCGGCTTCCTCACCGCGGGCCTCGAGCGCGGCGAGCGCCTGCTCTATGTCGCGGCCGACCCCGACCGCGACCTGCGCGCGCTCGAGGCGGGCGCGTTCCGCGTCGCCGACTTCGTGCGCGAGGGCCGGCTCGCGGTCGCGTCCACCGCCGAGGCGTACTTCCGGGGCGGGGCGTTCGACGCGGACGCACGGGTGCGGGCGTTCGCCGAGGAGGTGGACGGGGCGATGCGGGCGGGCTTCTCCGGCCTCTGCATCGCGGCGGACGCCACCGCGATCCTCGAGCATCCCACCGCACGCGACACGTGGACGGCGTACGAGCTGCGCGCCGACCTGCTGGCCACGCGGCTGCCGTTCGCCGCGCTGTGCGCGTACGACGAGCGCCGCTCCGACCCGCGGCTGCTCGCCGAGGTGGACGCCGTCCATCGCCACCGTTCCGGAGGCTCCCCGAAGGCCGCGCCGTTCCGGCTGCACGCGGAGGCCGATCGCCTCGTCCTCGAGGGCGAGGTCGACCTGACGTGCGCCGACCGGGTGCGCGAGCTCCTGGCGAGCGCGGGGCGCGACCTCGGCCGGCTGCCCGTGGACATCTCCGGCCTCGCGTTCGCGGACGTCGCCGGCATCCGCGCACTCGTGGCCGCCTCCCGGCAGGCGCCCGTGCAGCTCCTCGGGGCCTCCCCCACGTTCCGGCGCGCGTGGGCGGCGCTCGACTGCGACGGCCTCGACACCATCCGCCTCGCGGATCGCGAAGCGTCGGGAGGCGAGGCGACGTGAGCGCGTCCTTCGAGCACCGGGCACTGCTGTACGTGTCGCGCGAGGAGCTCGTGGAGGCGATGGCCCCGTTCCTGCGCGAGGGGGTCGCTGACGGGGACGCGGTCTTCGTGGCCACGACGCGTGCGAACGCCGGCGCGCTGCGCGAGGCGCTCGGCGTCGACGCGCGCGCGATCGACTTCGCCGACGCCGAGACCTGGTACACGCGTCCGGCCGAGACGCTCGACCGCTACCGCCGCCGCGTGGAGCGTCGGCCTGCGGGCACGAGCGCCCGCGTGCTGGGCGAGCCGACGTGGAGAGGCTCGCAGGCGACGCGCCTGGAGTGGGCGCGCTACGAGTCGGCGCTCAACGTCGCCTTCCAGGGCACGCCGCTCTCGCTCGTCTGCCCGTACGACGCGTCGGCGCTTCCGGACTCGGTCCTCGAGCACGCGCAGGCGACGCACCCGGAGCTCGTGGGTCCGGACGGCCCGCAGCGTTCGCACGCGTTCGTGGAGCCCGCGGCCTTCCCGGCTGCTGTCGGCCGCCCGGGCGACGTCCGCGTGCTGCTCGAGTCGTCCGTCGCGGACGCCGACGAGCTGGACGACGTCCGGCGCGCCGTGTCCCGGTTCGCCGCGGAGGCGGGTCTGGCGCCGGCGCGGCGGGCGGAGCTCGCGCTGGCCGTGCACGAGCTCGCGAGCAACGCGCTCCGCCACGGCCGCCCGCCGGCTCGCGTGCGCCTCGGCCTCGCCGACGACCGTCTCGTGTGCGAGGTCGCGGACGGCGGGAGCGGGATCGCCGACCCGCTCGCGGGCTGGCTTCCGCGCAACGGCGGCGGCGTCGGCGGGTGGGGGCTCGTCCTCGCGCGCCGCTTCGCCGACGGCCTCGAGATCGGGCCGGGAGCGTCCGTACGCGTGCACGTGGACTGCGTCCCGGCGGCCGGGGCGCGCGCTCAGACGACGAGCATCGCGTCCCCGAACGAGTAGAACCGATAGCGCTCCGCGACCGCGAGACGGTACAGCTCGCGCGTCTCCTCCACGCCCGCGAACGCCATCACGAGGGCGAGCAGCGTCGAGCGCGGCAGGTGGAAGTTGGTCAGCAGCGCGTCCACTCGGCGGAAGTCGAAGCCCGGCGTGACGAACAGGGTCGTCCGGCCGGCGAGCTCGCCCGTGCGCGCGACCGTCTCCAGCACGCGCACCGTCGTCGTCCCGACCGCGAGCACCCGCTCCGCGCCCGCGATGCGCTCCCACGCCTCGGGCGCGACCTCGTAGCGCTCGCCGTGCAGGTCGTGCTCCTCGAGCCGGCCCGCGCTGACCGGCCGGAAGGTGTCGAGCCCGACGTGCAACGTGACGCGCGCGGGGTCGAGGCGCGCCAGCAGGGCGGGCGTGAAGTGCAAGCCGGCGGTGGGCGCGGCGGCGGACCCGGCCGTGCGCGCGTACACGGTCTGGTAGCGCTCGGGGTCGGAGAGCGGCTCGTGGATGTACGGCGGGAGCGGGATTTCGCCCGCAGGCTCGCCCTCGAGCCGGAGCAGCCAGCGCCCCTCGCCCAGCGGCTCGAGGAGCTCGACCGGGCCGAGCCGCTCCCCGGCGCGTAGCCGCCGCGAGGGCCGGGCGAGCGCCTCCCAGAGCCCGTCGGCGCCGGCCCGCTCGAGCAGGAGCACCTCGACGGCGGCGCCGCTCGCGCGGCGCAGCTGCAGGCGTGCTGGGACGACGCGCGTGTCGTTCAGCACCACGAGCTCGCCGGCGAGCACCTCCGGCAGGTCCGCGAAGCGGCGGTGCTCCACGGCCCCCGTGGCGCGCCGGTACACGAGGAGGCGGGAAGCGTCGCGAGGCTCGGCCGGGTGCTGCGCGATCAGCTCGGGCGGGAGGTCGTACTCGAGCTCCGCGGTGTCCATCCGACCGCGAGAGTAGCCTTGCCGCCGATGGACGAGGCCGCACTGGAGCGCGCCCGGCAGCGCATCGCGGACGCCGCAGGGGGCCGGCCGGAGCCGGCGCTCCTGGAGTCGGCGCTCGAGCGGACGCGGGAGCAGATCGAGGCGCTCGCCGAGACCGCTGCGGGCCTGGAGGCCTCCGTGCCGGTCCAGGTGCAGGACGCGGTCCGCGACGGCATCCGCACGGAGGTGCTCCCGGTCGCGCGCCACATCGCCGAGATCCGCGGCCTGCTCAACCACGCGATCAGACGTCTGGAGCGCATCGAGGGCGAGCTGCTCGCGGAGCGGCACGCCCGCATCGACGACCTCGCGCTCCTGGTCGACCTCGTGAGCTCGGGCTGGCGGGCGGTGGACGCCCGCCTCGAGCGGCTCGAGCGCGGTCAGACGGCGAGCGCCGAGCGGGTGACCGCGGTCGTCGAGGACCTCGCCGGGCGCGCGCCAG
>DATLYU010000202.1:0-2353 GCA_035574435.1 Gaiellaceae bacterium
GATCGCGCGCCGGGTGCCGCTCGCCCCGTTCCGGCTCCTGCTCCCTTACCGCCCCTGGCGGGCGCTCTTCCGGCTCTGGCTCGCGGCGCGGGCCGCGCACCCCGACCGGGCCCGGGCGGCGCGCGAGCTGCTGGAGGCCTACGCCGACGGGTACGCGGCCCTCGACCGGGCGGCCGTCCGCTACGGGGACGGCGTCCATCCCAAGCACCGCCTCACCCGCTACCACGACTTCTTCGTCGAGCGCGTGCGGCCCGGAGAGCGCGTGCTGGACGTGGGCTGCGGGATCGGCAGCGTCGCCCACGACCTCGCCGAGCGCGCAGGCGCCACGGTGGTCGCGATCGACGTCAGCCCGTGGGCGTTGGCCTTCGCCCGCGAGCGCCACGCGCACCCGCGCGTCAGCTACGTCCAGGCGGACGCGGTCGGCTTCGCCCCCGCCGAGCCGGTGGACGTCGCGGTGCTCTCCAACGTGCTCGAGCACGTGACGGCGCGGGCGCAGCTCCTGCGCTCCCTGCGGGAGCGCGCGGGCGCAAGGCGCCTGCTCGTGCGGGTGCCCTCCCGCGAGCGCGACTGGACGGTGCCGCTGCGCGAGGAGCTCGGGCTGCCCTGGTTCTCCGACCCGGAGCACGTCGTCGAGTACACGCCGGAGGAGCTGCGCGCGGAGCTCGCAGCCGCCGGCTGGCGCATGGGCGAGCCCGTGCTGCGCTGGGGCGAGATCTGGGTGGAGGCGGCGCCCCTCTAGCGCTCGACGAGGCGCGCGAAGAGCGCCGCGTGGCGGTCGAGCCACGGGCCTAGCGCATAGCGCTCGACCGCACGCGCGCGAGCGGCGGTGGCGTACGCCGGCAGCGCCTCGAGGACGCGTCCGACCGCGTCCGCGAGGGCCTCGGGCTCGGGCGGGACGAGCCGCTCCCAGGAGGCCTCGTGCGGGACGCCGATGCCCGCCTCCCCGCCCACGAGCTCGACCGTGCCGCCGCTCGCCGGGTGCACGACGGGAAGCCCACAAGCCATCGCCTCGAGCACGACGCTCGGGCAGGAGTCGTTCATCTGCGTGTGCAGCAGGAGGTGCGCGCGCCGGAAGAGGGCCGGAGCGTCGGCCTGGCGGTAGCGCCCGAGGAGCTCGACGTGCCCGCCGAGCCCGAGCTCGGCGACGAGCGCGGCCGGATCGCCGAGCAGCCGTCCGCTGACGAGGAGCCGCGCCTGCGGATGCTCGCGAACGAGGTGCGCGACCGTGCGCAGCGCGAGCTCGAGGCGGTAGTCGCCCTGCACCTGGTCCCCTCCCGCGAGCAGGATCGGGCCGCCGGCGGGAGGGGAGGCGGCGGGCGTGAAGCGCTCGACGTCGACCGCGTTCGGGAGCACCTCCCAGCCGGCGGGCGGCGGGCCCAGGTGCTCGTCGGCGGAGCGCTTGCAGAACTCGCTCTGGTAGAGCACGTGCCCGGCCGCCCGGAGCGCCAGCCGGTTCGGCCGGTTCAGCGCCTCGGCCCGCTCGCCCGCCCAGGCGGGGTACGCGACCCCGTTCTGGTTCAGCACGACGGGAATCCCTCTTCTCCGCGCGAGCCGGAGCAGCGGTCGCAGGTCGCGCGGGAGCCAGGTGGACCCGAGGTAGAGCAGGTTGAAGCCCGCCGGGGAGTTGGGGAAGCGCGTCGCGAGCCGCTGCATCTTCGCCGTGCCGCCCGCGGCGGCGTCGTCCGGCCCCGGCACCCGGTCGTGCCCGTAGAACACGCGCACGTCGCCGCGCGGCGGGCGGGTCGCGAGCAGCCGACCCCAGCGCGCGGCGGCGCGCCCATAGCGGCCGACCCGGGCGCGGTCAACGCGCATGCTCGACGAACCCGTCCAGGAGCTCCGCCCACAGCGGGTCGAGCCGCTCGTGGTCGTGCCGCTCGGCGGTCGCGCGGCCCGCGGCGCGCAGCCTGGCTCCGAGCTCGGCGTCCTCGCGGACGCGGGCGAGCGCGTCCGCGAGCGCGGCCGCGTCCTCCACCGGGCAGAGGAGCCCGCTCTCCCCGTCGGCCACGAGCTCCTGCGCCTGGCCCACGCGCGTGCTCACGAGCGGGACCCCCGTTGCGAGCGACTCGAGCGCCGCCTTCGGCCCGCCCTCCTGCCGCGAGGCGACGAGGTAGGCGTCGAGGGCGTGGTAGGCGCGTGCGAGCTCCTCCCGGGAGCGCGCGAGGACGTGCCGGGCGGGAACGCCCAGGCGCGCGAGCTCACGCCGCACGTACCCGCGCGCGGGGCCCGTGAGCAGGACGTGCAGCTCGGGCGCCCGCGGCCGCAGGAGCTCGAGCGCGGCGACGAGGACGTCGGGCCCCTTGACGAGCTTCGGCTCGAGGCCCTCGCCCCAGCCGACGCCGTCCTTCTGGAAGGA
>DATLYU010000203.1:0-8199 GCA_035574435.1 Gaiellaceae bacterium
GACCGGAACGGACGAGGGCGACTTCGGCGGCGAGGGCGTGCACGCGGCCGCGCGCATCGCCGCTCTGGGCGGCAAGGGCGAGATCGTCGTCAGCCGCGAGACGCTGGACGGGGTGAGCCTCGCGGTGCGCGTGTCGGAGCCACGCGAGGAAGAGCTCAAGGGCTTCGACGAGCCCGTCGCGGTCGTCTCGGTGGACTGGCGCTAGCCGGGTGGGCGCAGAGCGGGCGGTCGTCGTGCGGCCGGGCGCGGGCCACCGCGTGGGCAACGTCGAGCTGCTCGCGCGCAGCTCCCACACGCCGCGCTTCAACGCGGGGATCGTGACCGTGGGGCCCCGCCGCCACGGCCCGCCGCCGCACGTCCACGAGGACGAGGACGACGCGTTCTACGTCCTCGAGGGGGAGCTCGTGTTCAGCGTGGACGGCGAGGAGGTCGTCGCCGAAGCGGGCACGTTCCTCCTCGTGCCGCCCGGCGTCGAGCACACGTTCGAGAACCGCTCGGACGCGCCGGCGCGCTTCTTCAACGTGCACGCGCCCGCGGGCTTCGACCTGCGGCTCGAGCAGCCCTAGCCCGCGCGGCCGCACGCCCCCGCGGGCCGCCCGAGGAAGCGAAGCGTCCCGCGGCAGAGCCCGATGGCGGCGCGCAGCCGGTACGCGGGCCTGGCGAGCAGCCGGTCCTCCGTCGGGTTCGTGAGGAAGCCGAGCTCGACCAGCACGACGGGCACGTCCGCCCAGTTGGAGCCCGTGAAGTCGGAGCGCTCCTGCAGCCCGCGGTCCGGGAAGCGAAGCGCGCGCACGAGCTCGCCCTGGACGAGCCTCGCGGCACGGCGGCTCGCCGCGTACACGTCGTCCGTCCAGCCGCGGCGGAGGGCGGGGTGGAGCGTGTGCGTCCCGCGGGCACGCGGATCCGGCGACCCGTCCGCGTGGATGCGCAGGAAGAGCGCCGCCCCTGCGCGGTTCGCGATCCGTGCGCGGGCGACGTTGCCCATGCTCGGGCCGGCCGTCGCGGAGCGCGTGAGCAGGACGCGGAGGCCCGCCGCCTCGAGCAGCGGGCGGAGCCGCAGCGCGACGGCGAGGTTGAGCTCCGCCTCCTGCACGCCGGTCACGACGCCGCGTGTCCCGCCTCCGTCCTTGATCTTCCGCGTCTCCGACCCGGGGCCGATCGGCTCCGTCGCCAGGTTGGCGCGCGCGTCGTGGCCGGGGTCGAGCACGACCGCGGGCGGGCGCTCGACGGCCGGCGCGACGCCGACAACCGCAAGCGCGAAGAGGGCGAAGACGGCCGCGCGCACGTGCCTTAGTGTGCCGCCGACAGGTTGCGAGGAGGTGCGGGATGCACGAGTCCGTACGCGCGCGAGAGGCGCTGCTCCGCTTCTACGACGCGTTCACGCAGGCCGTTCCCGGGGATCTGGAGACGTTCGACCGCGTCTTCACCTCGGAGGACGCGCTGCTCATCGTCGGCACGGCCGCGCACGAGTGGGTTCGGGGCCGCGAGGCCGGCACGCAAGCCTGGGGCATGGAGGGGGTCAGCCTCGAGCCCGGCGACCCGCAGGCTGGGAGGAGGGCACGGTCGCCTGGGCCGCGGACCGGCCGAGCTTCGTGCTCGGCGAGACGCGGATGCCGGTCCGCCTGCTCGCGGTCATGCGCGAGGAGGGAGGCGAGCTGAAGATCGTCACGGTGCACTTCTCGGTGGGCGTGCCCGACGACGTCGCGGTCGAGCGCGCACGCGAATGGAGCAGCGTGGCGCCGCCGGCGCACTGAGCGGCGCTTCGGGTCTGTCAGTCGCCGAAGTGCGTCACCCACACGACGCCGTGCGGGAACGGGCCGACCGAGCCGGGGAGCAGGGCGACCCCGAGCGCCTTCCACTCCGGGCGGAAGAGGTTCTCCCGGTGCCCAGGCGAGCTCAGCCAGCGGTCGAGGGCGACCCTCGGCGAGGTCAGCGGCGGGCCGGACAGGTACAGGTTCTCCCCGAACGCTCCACGCCAGCCGAGAGCCCGGGCTGCCGCGTCCGGCGCCTGCCCGCAGGCCTCGTGGGCGAATGAGTCGCAGCGGACGATGTCGGCTGCCTTCGCCTGGGCGGAGGCGCTCAGGAGACGGGAGTAGACGAGCGGGCCGAGCCCCTGGCGGGCGCGCGCGAAGTTCGCCAGGCACAGGAACACCTGCGCCTGGACGCGCGGCGGCGCCGCTCGATCCTCGCCGCGCGGGCAGCTCCCTTCGTCCGCGAGCCAGGGGAGCCAGGGGTCGTCACGGGGATAGAGCGCGCCCGCCTGCACGGTGAGGCCGCCCGTGCCGGGGAGCACGTGCACCGAGAGCCGGTCGTCCGCGGGCCGCGGAAGCGTGAACGGCGGCGAGTACCCGAGCCGCGTCGCGACGGGCTCGCTCAGCGCGAGCGCGACCGCCACGCCGACCGCTACCCCGCCCACCACGCCCCACCGACCGCGACGGCGGCCCGAGGACTCGGCGCGGTACCAGTCTCGGCTCTCGCTCCCCACCTCTCCGGGGGTATCGGTCGGGCTCGCTCCGCGCTCGACTCCCCCGTGCGGTCAGCTCGCGCGGCGCACGAGACGCCGCAGGTCGGCGAGCGGCCCCAGGCGCGTCGCCGGCCTCGGGTCCGCGGCCGGCAGCTCGAGCGCGAAGCGGTAGGCGCGCCGCGGGGCGTACAGACGGCACGGCTCGCGCCGGCACGGGGTCATCCGCAGCCTGGCGACCCGCTGTCCGCGCGAGTCGAAGAAGACGATGGCCAGCGGGACGAGCGTGTTCTTCATCCAGAAGCTGCCCGTGGTCGCGGAGGGGAAGACGAAAAGCATCCCGTCGCCGGGGGCGCGGCGCCTGAACATGAGCCCGCGGGCGCGCTCGTCGGGCGTCAGCGCCAGCTCGGGCCGGAAGGGGACGCCGTCGAGCCGGAGCGTCGCTCGCTCGAGCGCCCCTCCGGGCGCGGCCAGCGTGGCTGCCAGCACGGCCGCGGCCGCGAGCCCGGCGAGCGGCGGCCGGAAGCGCCTCACGCCGCGCGGACGATGACCGGCACGCGCTGCACCGCGTTGTTCGCGTAGCCGCCCAGGTTCCACTGCGGCGCGAGCGGCTGGACGTGGCCGGCGGCGTCGCGCGCGCGGCAGCAGAGCTCGTGCTCGCCGGGCTCGGCCTCCCACGTCCACGTCCACGCCCGCCAGGCCCAGCGGCCGAGCGACGCCTCGCCCAGCTCCGCCTCCGCCCACGAGCGCCCGCCGTCGGCCGAGACCTCCACCGCCTCCACGTCCGCCTCGCCCGACCACGCGCGGCCGCGCACGACGCACGGCCCCGGCTCGACGTAGCGCACGCGCGTGAGGAAGTCCGGCATGCCGGGAGGAACCATGAGCGCGCGCACCCGGATGCGCTCGAGCGGCGTGCCGTCCTCCTCCTCCTCGAGCCGGACGCGGTAGGAGTGGCGCATCTGGTACCCGCGGAACGGCTCGTCCAGCACCGTGATCCGGGCGAGCCACTTGACGCTCGTCATGCCGTACCACCCGGGGACGAGCAGCCGGAGCGGGAAGCCGTGCTGCGGCGGGAGCGGGACGCCGTTGACCTCGTACGCGAGGAGCACGCCGTCCCCGAGCGCGTCCGCGAGCGCGAGGCTGCGCTCGTACGCCTGCTCCTCCCCGCCCTCGACCCCGCGGTCGAGGCCGGTGAAGAGCACCTCGCGCGCGCTCGTCGCCGGCCTCGCCTCCTCGAGCAGCGGCGCGAGCGGGGTGCCGCGCCAGCGCGCCGTGCCGACCGCCTCGTGCAGCCACGGCTGGCTGACCACGTGCGGCTCCACGTGGGCGCGCCCGTTGCCCGCGCACTCCATGGTGACGGCGAGCTCCACCGCCGGCCGCGCGCGCAGCTCCGCCAGCGAGAGCGAGAGCGGGCGCTCCACCAGGCCGTCCACCTCCAGCCGCCAGGCGTCCGCGTCCACCTCGGGGATGTCGTAGTGGATGAGCAGGTAGTGCAGGCCGAGCGGGGTGACGTCCCAGCGGAGCGCCTCGAGCGGCAGGCCGTGGTTGCGCGCGGCGAGCTGCAGCTCCTCCAGGCTGATGGCCACCAGGGCAGCCTAGCGAGCCTAGGATCGCCCTCATGGAGCGTCGCGAGCTCGGCCGGAGCGGCATCGCGGTGACGTGCGTGATCCTCGGCTGCGGCAACTTCGGCGGCGTCGGCTCCGCTCCGGCGTTCTGGGGCCGCGGCATCCCGCACGACGAGGCCTTCCGGATCATGGACGCGGCCTGGGAGCTCGGGATCCGGACGTTCGACACCGCGGACGCCTACGGCGGCGGGCGCAGCGAGGCCTGGATCGGCGAGTGGCTGGCCGCCCGCGGCCCGTCCGTGCGGGACGAGGCGGTGGTGGAGACGAAGACCTTCAACCCGGTCGTCGAGGGAGGCGACCGCGGCCTCGCGCCCGCGCGCATCCGCCGCCAGGCGGAGGCGAGCCTACGACGGCTCGGCCTCGAGCGCCTGCCGCTCTACCTCGCGCACGACTTCGACCCCGACGTGCCGCAGGAGGAGACGCTGCGCGCGCTCGACGAGCTCGTGCGGGCGGGGAAGGTGGGCGCCGTCGGCGCGTCCAACTTCACGGCCGAGCAGCTCGCCGAGGCTCTCGAGCTGTCCGCGCTCGAGGGCCTCGTGCGCTACGAGTGGGTGCAGAACTCGTACTCCCTGCTCGACCGCGGCGACGCGGAGACCGTCTTCCCCGTGTGCCGGGAGCACGGGCTCGGGTACGAGGCGTTCGGGCCGCTCGCCGGAGGTTGGCTCGCGGGCCGCTATCGCCGCGGGGATCCCTACCCGGAAGGCTCCCGGATGACCCAGCGTCCGGACGGCTACCGCCGCTTCGAGCGGGACGAGGTGTTCTCCGCGCTCGAGGCGCTCGAGCGGGAGGCGGCGGAGCGCGGCGTGTCCATGGCCGGGCTGGCGCTGGCGTGGCTCCTGGCCGACCCGGATGTCACCGCCGTGGTCGTCGGCCCCACGCGCGCCGAGCAGCTCGCGCCGGTGCGCGAGGCGCTCGAGCTGGAGCTGCCTTCCGCGGAGCGCGAGCGTCTGCGAGGGTTCTTCCCGTGAGCCTGCTCGTCCTCTCCGAGCACGACGTGCGCCGCCTCCTCGGAATCGAGGCGTGCATCGAGGCGATGGCCGAGGTGCTCGCCGCGCTCGCGCGCGGCGAGCTCGAGCTCCCGCTGCGGCCGGTCTTCAAGCCGGTCGGCAGCGATGGCCTCTTCGGCCTCATGCCGGCCTACCGGGGCGGAGAGCGGCCCGCGTGGGCGCTCAAGGAGATCGTCATCACGCCGGGCAACCCGGCCCGCGGCCTCGACGCGCACCAGGGCGGCGTCCTCCTGCACGACGGCGAGGACGGGCGACTGGTCGCGATCCTGAACGCGTCCCCGGTGACGGAGATCCGGACGGCTGCCGTCTCCGCGGTCGCGACGCGGGCGCTCGCGCGCGAGGGAGCGAGGCGCGTCGCCATCCTCGGCGCGGGCGTGCAGGCGCGCGCCCACGTGCACGCGCTGCGCGCGGTGCTGGACGACCCGGAGATCCGCATCTGGGCCCGCCGCCCGGAAGAGGCCGAGCGCCTCGCGGCGGAGGTCGGGGCCCTGGTCGCGCCCTCCGCGGACGCGGCGCTCTTCGGCGCGGAGGTCGTGTGCACGACCACCGCCGCGCGCGAGCCGGTGGTGGAGCGCCGCTGGCTCGCTCCCGGAGCGCACGTCAACGCCGTGGGCGCGTGCCTGCCGACGGTCCGCGAGCTGGACACGGAGACGGTGGCGAGCTCGTCCTTCTTCGTCGACCGGCGAGAGTCGGCGCTGAACGAGGCGGGCGACTACGTGCTCGCGGCCGCCGAGGGCGCGATCGGGCCGGAGCACATCCGGGCCGAGCTCGGCGAGGTGCTCGCCGGCCTGCACCCGGGACGCGAGCGCGAGGACGAGCTGACCGTGTTCGAGTCCCTCGGCCTGGCCGTCGAGGACCTGGCCGCCGCCGAGCTCGTCGTGCGCCGCGCGCGCGAGGAGGGCGTCGGCGCGGAGGTTCCCTTCTGATCCCGCTGGCGGCGATCGAGGCGGCGCGCGAGCGGATCGCCCGCCTCGTCCTCCGCACGCCGGTGGTCCGCCTGCACGCGGAGGGCGAGCCGGCGGAGATCTGGCTCAAGCTCGAGAGCCTGCAGCCGATCGGGTCCTTCAAGCTGCGCGGCGCCGCGAACGCCGTCCTCAGCGCGCCGCCCGAGTCGCTCGCGGGCGGCCTGGTGACCACGAGCATGGGGAACATGGCGCAGGGCGTGTGCTGGATGGCGCGCGAGCTCGGCGTCCCGGCGACGGTGGTGGCGCCGGACACGGCGCCCGCGACGAAGCTGGCGGCGGTGGAGCGGCTGGGCGGCCGCGTCGTGCAGGTCCCGTGGGAGGAGTGGTGGGCCGCCATGGAGCGCGGCGCCGTGGAGGGCGTGGAGGGGCACTTCGTCCATCCCGTGCGCGACGAGGCGGTCATGGCGGGGAACGGCACGATCGGACTCGAGCTGGTCGAGGACCTCGACCGCTTCGACGCCGTGCTCGTGCCCTGGGGCGGCGGCGGCCTGACCACGGGGATCGCGAGCGCCGTGCGGGCGCTGCGGCCGGAGACGGCGATCTACGCCTGCGAGCCGGAGACCGCGGCCCCGGTGACGGCCGCGCTCGCCAACGGCGGGGAGCCCGTCCAGGTCCCGTACGCGCCCTCGTTCGTGGACGGCGCCGGGGCGAGCGGCCTGCTCCCGGGCGTGTGGGCGCACGCGCGGGAGCTCGTCACGGACGCCTTCGCCGTCCCGCTCGCCGACGCCGCCGCGGCCGTGCGTCTGCTCGTGGAGCGGCGGCGGATCGTGGCGGAGGGCGCCGGCGCGCTCGCGGTCGCCGCCGCCCTCGCGGGGCGCGCGGGAACGGGCCGCGTGGTCTGCATCGTCTCCGGCGGGAACATCGACTCCGACCGGCTGGTCGCGATCCTCGCGGGCCGCGTGCCCGACTGACGGGTGCGCGCATGCGGTTCCTCGCCACGTTCCTGGCCGTCGGGATCGGGGGAGCCTCGGCGCTGCTCGCGGCGTGGGCCGCGTGGCTCCTCGGGGACCCGCACGAGACCGTCCACTTCGAGATCGCGCTGCCCGCGCTCGCCCTCGCCGCGCTCGGCTTCGGAGCGGCCGCGTTGCTCTGGCGCCGAGGACGCTGAAGCGTCTCGCAGGCAGGACCCCAGCCGCGTCCGCACTCATCGCGTTCAGCGGACATGTCCAAGGGACATGTCCAGGGGACAGACCCTCAGCCATGTCCGCCATGGCCGTACTCAAGGATCAACCCCAGCCGTGAGGCTCCTAGCCATGTCCGCCTTAGCCGCGTCTGGGGGACAGACCCCCAGCCATGTCCCGAAGCGGCAGGGCTGGGCCCGTCGCCGTTAGAACTCGGGAGGCATGCGGACGATCTCCCTCCCTGCCCTGCGCCGCCTCGCCGTGCACGCGCAGGGCTACGCCGGCCGCCCGCGGCGCGGGAGCGCGCGCGAGGTGGAGGACGCAGTGCGCCGGCTCTCCTGCGTCCAGCTCGACTCCATCACGGCGGTCGAGCGCAGCCACCGGATCGTCCTCGGCGCCCGCGTCGGCGCCTACCCGCGCGGGACCGTGTCGCGGCTGCTCGGCCGCGGGCGGCTGTTCGAGTACTGGGCGCACGAAGCCTGCCTGCTCCCGGTCGAGGACTGGCCGCTCTTCCGCCCGGTCATGAGCAACGAGCACCCCTGGCGCGGGAACGTGCTCGAGCGCGAGCGGGCGCTCGCCGACGAGGTGCGCGCCGCGATCCGCGAGCGCGGGCCGCTCGCCTCCCGCCACTTCGAGGGTGCGAGCGGCGGCATGTGGGGCTGGAAGCCGGCCAAGGTCGTGCTGGAGGCGCTCTGGCACAGCGGCGAGCTCGTCGTCGCCGGCCGCGTGAACGGCTTCCAGCGGCTCTACGAACTGGCCGAGCGCGTGCTCCCGCCCGAGGTGCTGGACGCGCCCGTCCCCGACGAGGCGGCGCGGCTGCGCGAGCTCGTCCGCCGCGCCGTGTCCGCGCGCGGAGCGCTCACCGAGGCAGGGATCGTCGAGCACTGGCGCCTGCGGGGAGGCACGGCGCGCGTCCGGCCGCACGTGGACGCGCTCGTTCGCGAAGGCGTGCTCGAGCGCGCCGCGGTCGAGGACGGCGGGCCGCCGGCGGTCGTCGCGGCCGGCGCCGACCTCGACCCG
>DATLYU010000204.1:0-2284 GCA_035574435.1 Gaiellaceae bacterium
GCGGCCGGGCTCGAGCGGAGCGTCCTCCCGCTCGTCGGCGCGGAGGACTTCGGCGTCCAGTCCCGCACCGCCATCCTCGCCTTCGTCGCCAGCTTCGGGGCGGCGAAGGCGCTCGCCAACCTCGCCTCGGGCGTGCTCGCGGAGCGCACGGCGCGCCGGCGCGTGCTGGTGCTCGGCTGGCTGCTCGTGCTCCCGGTCGCGCCGCTGCTCGCCCTTGCCCCCGCCTGGGAGGTGGTCGTGGCGGCCAACGTCCTGCTCGGCGCCGGGCAGGGGCTCGCGTGGTCGATGGCGATCGTGATGAAGATCGACCTCGTCGGGCCCGCGCGGCGCGGGCTCGCGCTGGGGCTGAACGAGTCCGCCGGGTACGTGGGCGTGGCCGCCGCCGCGTTCGTCACCGGCGCCGCCGCGAGCGCGGTCGCGCCCCGGACGGCCGTCTGGGTCGGCATGGCCGTCGTCGCGCTCGCGGGCCTGCTCCTCGCCGCCGGGCCGATCCGGGACACGACCGCCCACGTGCGCCACGAGCAGGCCGCCCACGGCAGCGGGGGCGAGGCGCGCACGTCGCTCCGGCATGCCCTCGGCGCGAGCGTGCGCGTGCCCGCGCTGCGCGCGTGCGCGCAGGCCGGGCTCGTGAACAACCTGAACGACGCGGTCGTCTGGGGGCTCGTTCCGCTCTACCTCGCGGCGCGCGGGGCGAGCGCGGCGGAGGTCGGGCTCGCCGCGGGCCTCTACCCCGCCGTCTGGGGCCTCGCCCAGGTCGGCACGGGCTGGCTCTCCGACTCGACGGGCCGCAAGCCGCTCGTCGTGGCGGGGATGCTGGTGCAGGGCGCCGCGCTCGGGCTGCTCGCGGCCGGCGGCGGCGAGCTCGTCTCCGCGCTCGCGGCCTCGGTGCTGCTCGGGCTCGGCACCGCCCTCGCCTACCCGACGCTGATCGCGGCCGTCTCGGATGTCGTCGCGCCGCGCGAGCGGGCCCCGGCGGTGGGCGCCTACCGCTTCTGGCGTGACGCCGGGCTCGTCGTGGGCGCCCTCGCCCTCGGCCTCGTGGCGGACGCGGCCGGCGCGCGTGCGGCCCTGACGGCCACGGGCCTGCTCACCGCCCTGTCCGGGCTCTGGGTCGCGCGTGTGGCGTTCGTTAGCCGCGCCGCGCGCGAATGACCGCGACCACCGCGATCTCGTCGAGCCGGTCGGCCGGGATCAGCTGCCGCATCGTCGCCAGCAGCTCGTCCGTGAAGAGCGGGTAGAGCCCGCACTCCTCGATCCCGAGCGGCGTCCGCTCGAGCACCTCGATCTCCGCGAACCCCGCGCGCTCGAGCTTCCGGACGAAGTCACGCTCCGTCAGCGCGCCGGCCACTCAGCCGGCCCACGCGGCCGGGTGGGTGAGGACCTCGGGCGGCAGCTCCTCGTCCTCCACGGTCACGTCGGCGACGCAGAGCTCGCCGCCCGGCCGCAGGACGCGGGCGAGCTCGGCGAGCGCCCTGGCCTTGCGGGGCGAGAGGTTGAGCACGCCGTTCGAGATCACGTGGTCGACGCTGGCGTCGGGGAGCGGGATCGCCTCCATCTCGCCCTCGACCGTCTCCACGTTTCCGAGCCCAGCCTCCGCGGCCGCGGCCGCCGTCCGCTCGAGCATCTCGGGCAGGAAGTCGAGCGCGAGCACGCGCCCGCGCGGGCCGGTCCGGTGCGCGGCCAGGATGGCGTCGATGCCCGCGCCGCAGCCGAGGTCGAGCACCGTGTCGCCCGGCCGGATGCGCGCGTGGCGGAGGTGGTTCCCGACCCCGAGGGCGCGCTCGATCGCCTCCTCCGGGACGAGCGCCAGCTCCTCGGGGGAGTAGAGGCGCTCCGCGACCGCCCGCGTGGTGCCGTCCACCGCCCGGTACGCCTCGCGCACGAGCGCGCGCACGTCCTCCTGGAAGAGGAGGTCGCGGCTCATCCGCGCTCCAGCTCGTCCAGGGTGACGGCGAGCCGGGCGCGCACGTCGCCCGGCAGCTCGTCCTGAGCATGCGCGGCGAGGAAGCGGCGGAGCTCCTCGGCGAACTCGACCTCCCCGCAGCAGCGGCGGCAGAAGGCCAGGTGCTCCTCGACGAGCTCCCGCTGGGTCTCGTCCACGATCCCGTCCAAGTAGTCCCAGAGCCGGCGGACGGCCTCCGCACAGGTGATCACGCCCGGCCTCCCGCCTTCAGGAGGCCGTTCTCCTCCGCGTAGCGCCAGAGCTCGCGCTCGAACAGCTTCCGCCCGCGATGCAGGCGCGCGAGCATCGTGCCCAGCGGGACCTCGAGCACGTGGGCGACCT
>DATLYU010000205.1:0-2121 GCA_035574435.1 Gaiellaceae bacterium
GCGGACGAACGCGACGCCGACGGTGGCGCGCGGCCGGGCGGCGTGCGCCGCCGCCGGCGCTCTCGTCACGGCGCGCGTCGGCGCGGTGGGGGCAAGGTCGACCGCGAGCGTCCCCACGAGGGCGAAGGCGAGCGTGACGGCGGCGGCGCGCATGTCCGGGCGTATCGAGTTCGCGCCGGATGCCCCGACGCCTCCCGTGGCGCGTCAGCCGGCCGGCTCGAGCAGACGAAGCCGGCGCGCCCGGCAGCGCTCGCGCATCACGCACGGCTCCTCGATCGCGACAAGCTCGGGGAGCGCGGTCGCAGGCAGCGACCGCTCCCGGTTCTCGAAGTCCGCAACGAGCGCGGCGCCGGTCGGGTAGTGCTGCAGCGCGTCGTGGTCGTCCACCGCCTCCTCCCGCAGCACCCCGCGCGCGACGAGGTCGTCCACGACCGCGGTCGCCTCCGCCGCCGCGCGCAGGAGACCGTCACCCTCCACTGCACACACGACCCGCCCCTCCACCTCGATGACGGGCTGCGGCGGAACCACCTCGAGGTCGAGGAGCACGCCACCCGGGACGAGCGCCTCCCTCGCGACGCCCAGGACGTGCACGACGTCCTCGCGCTCCATGCATCAGAGCGACCACGAGAAGACGACGATGTCGAAGTTCGCCCGCGGGATCTCGACCTCGCGGGCCGACCCCGCCTCGTAGGTCACGCGCCCCGCGAGCTCGGCCGGGAGTGCCCTGCGCGCGTCCGCGACGGCGCCGGCGTCCGGGTCGAAGGCGAGCACGCGCGCGGCGTCGCGCGCGATGCCGAGCGTCAGCCGCCCGTCGCCACAGCCCACCTCGAGCACGCGCGCTCCGCGAAAGTCGACGAGCCGCCGGAGCGCCGCGAGGTGTGCGCCCTCCGGGTCCAGCAACCGCTCGCGCGCGCGTCCGCCCTCGCCCGAAACCGGAAGCCCCTCGGTCACCGCTGGATCATCGCCGACGCGGACGCGCTGGCCCGGCAGCACTCCAAGCCGACGCCCGGACTCGAACCGGGGTCAGGTCTTCCATGTTTCCCTCCCGCGCCCGCGGACGGCGCGAGTTGTGTGTGCCAAGAGCGTGATAACTCGCGCGGCGTGGGCCCGGCCGGCGCTCGTCGGGACTAGCGTCGGACGCATCTCCCGACTCCCGCGCATCGAGATCGAGGGCGGCATCTACCACGTCGTCGCACGCGGCAACGAACGGCGGGCGATCTTCGGCGACGCAGCCGACCGTGAGCGCTTCCTCGAGATCCTGGCCCAGGTGGCTCGCCGGTACCGCGTGGCGGTGCTCGCCTACTGCTTGCTGGACAACCACTACCACCTGCTCCTGCAGACGCAGAACGCAAATCTCGCGCGGGCGATGCGGCAGTTGAACGGCGTCTACGCGCAGTGGTTCAACCGGCGCCACAATCGCGTCGGCCACCTCTTCCAGGGGCGCTACGGCGCACGGCTCGTGCAGGCGGACGAGCACCTGCTCGCGGCCGTCCGCTACGTCGTGCGCAACCCGCTGCGGGCGGGAATGTGCCGGCGCCTCGAGGACTGGCACTGGTCGAGCCACCTGCAGACGCTAGGCGAGCGCCCACCCGGACTCCTCGCGCTCGACCGGCTGCTCTCGTTCTTCGCAGAGGGAAGAGCCGAAGCGCGTACCCGCTACCTCACGCTCGTCGCCTCCGAAGATGATCCTGATCTGTTCGCGCACCCGCTCGCGGAAGGCGATGACGGCTTCCTCGCAACGCAACTCAGCCTCGTGAGGCCCGACCCCGAGTACCCGCGGCGAGCGCTCCGGGGTCCCCGCCCGCCGCTCGTCGAGCTCGTCCGAGACGCCTCGGAGGCGAGCGCTATCGCGCACGCCTACCTCGAGCACGGCTACAGCATGCGGGCGATCGCGACCCACCTGGGCTGCGGCGTCGCGACCGTCCACCGACGCGTGCGGAGCGTCGAGGCACGCGGCGAAACGCGGAAGACCTGACCCCCAGAGAGCCGACGCCCGGACTCGAACCGGGGACCCCTTCATTACGAGTGAAGTGCTCTGCCAGCTGAGCTACGTCGGCGAGGCGCGACGCAGTGTAGCGCCCGCCCGGCGGCGCCCCCGGCACCCCGAGACGGTCGACGAAG
>DATLYU010000206.1:0-23520 GCA_035574435.1 Gaiellaceae bacterium
GAGCGCGTCCAGGAGCGCCTCGAGCGTGCGGTCGCCCTCCCCGCGGCGCGAGTACTTCTGCGCATACAGCCGCTCGTCGGCCATGCGCAGCGCCTCGCTCGCGTCCTCCGCGTCGTCGGGCACCACGACCGCGCCGAAGGACGTGCTCACGTGGAAGCCCTCGCCGTGCTCGGTCAGCGCCTCGCACGCACGGTCGATGATCGTTTCCGCCTCGCCCGCACGGACGTCGGCCAGCACGCAGAACTCGTCCCCGCCGAGTCGGTAGGCCGTGCCTTGGGGGGCGACCGCCGCCGCAATCCGCGCCCCGAGGTGCGCGAGCAGAGCGTCGCCGGCCGGGTGGCCGAACGTGTCGTTGTAGGTCTTGAACCCGTCCAGGTCGAAGAGCATGAGGAGCGTCGAGCCACGGTCTCGCTCCGCGAGCAGGTCCTCCAGGTCGCGCACGAGCCGCCGCCGGTTGCCGAGGCCCGTGAGCGCGTCCGTCACGGACTCCTCGCGCGTCAGCTCGTACAGCCTCCGGTTCTCGCGGAAGGTGAGGCCCAGGCGCACGACGACCGTCGCGACCGTGGCTGCGGCGAGGACGAGCGCGAGCAGGTTCGTCCGCTGGAAATGGTCCCACACGAGGATCCCGATCCCGACCGCCGCGCCGCCGGTCGGGACGGCGAGGAGCGGCCTGCCCGCGAGCTCGAGGCGCCGACCGCGGTCGTCCACGAGCGCCGCGAGCGCGACCAGGAGCATCGCGAGCGGCCACAGGACGTCGACCCACGTCCCCTCCACGTACGTACCCTCGGCCGACTGGAAGAGGTACACGCCGTCCGCCACCGCGGTCGAGAGCAGGCCGAGCCCGAGGAGAAGCCAGCGGCGGTCGAGCCGCCAGCCGGTGAGCGCCAGGACGCCGAAGACGGCGGAGAGGAGGAGCAGGTCGCCGAGCGGGTAGGCGAGATTCGTGGCGACCGTGGAGAGCGAGCCCTGCGTCGTGCCCAGGACGAGCTCCACCAGCACGGCCGCTCCGAGCGCGCTCGCGGCGAGCGCGGAGACGAGCCCGTCCAGCCAGAGCGCCCCGCCCAGGCCGCGGGCGCGGCCGCGGAGGAGCAGGACCATCCCGACGTACGCGCACGGGTAGAAGCCGAGGAAGCCGGCGTCGGCGACCGACGGGAACGACTCCGGCTGCACCGCCGCGTACCAGAGCTCGCCGAACGACCAGGAGGCGAGGCCCGCCGTGAACGCCGTCCAGGCCGCCCGGTCCTCGCGCACGGCGAGCGTGCGGGCCGCCGCGATCGCGACCGCCAGCAGCATCAGCCCGTTGTAGACCCAGACGTTGAAGAACGACGCGAGAGCGCCGTCCTGCGGCCCCGCCACGGTCACGAGCGCGAACAGCGCGAAGCCGGCGGCCGCCGCCGCCGGCGCGGCCCTGGACCACCAGCGGCCCGCTCATACGGTTGGACCATCGGCCTTCGGACGCGTCGGCTTGAGGCGAGTCCGTCCGGTCCGGGTCCTACCCTCGCGCCATGACGCTCGGGATCGTGGTCTTCGGCGCCGCGTTCCTCGTCGGGCTCGGGCTCGGCACCTACACCCGCCGTCCCCTCTCGACCGCCTTCCTCGTCCTCGGCAGCTTCTTCGCGCTCCTCCTGCTGTCGGCGACCGGGGAGCCGCTCGGCGCCGGAGCCGTCCTCGCCATCGTCGTGCTCGTCGGTCTCGTCGCGGAGAGCGTGCGCGAGACCGTCTCGCTGCTCGTCGGCCGGGCGTAGAACTCGCGCGACGGCGGCCGGCCCCCAGACGGGGGCCTATCCTGTGATCCCCGCGGGCGTGGCGGAATCGGTAGACGCGACGGGTTTAGGTCCCGTTGGGCCGCGAGGCCTGTGGAGGTTCGAGCCCTCCCGCCCGCATCTCAGCTCTCCTGGAAGCGGTCGAGCCGGAAGAGGCCGACGTCGTGCCGCGTCGTGCCGTCGAGCGCGAGGTCGGCGAGGATCTCGCCCACCACGGAGCAGAACTTGAACCCGTGGCCGGAGAAGCCGGCGCCGACGACCGCAGCCTCGGTCTCGGGGTGGTGGTCGATCAGGAAGTGCTCGTCGGGCGAGGGCTCGAAGAGGCACGTCTTGAGGGCGATTGTGGGGCCGGCGGCGTCCGGGAAGTAGCGGTCGGCGAAGGCGCGCAGCGACTCCTCGTCCGCGAACTCCGGCTCGCGCGGGATGGCGTCGGGATCGCCGCCGGGCGCGAAGTGGTCGTAGCGCCCGACCTTGAATCCCGGGATCCCGAACGCGGGAAAGCCGTAGAAGTGCTCGCCGTCGAGGTGCAGGTTGAAAACGGGGAAGCGCTCGGGCACGAAGAGCTCCGGCCGCCGGGGCTGCAACCAGGCGAGCGCCTGGCGCACGCCGCGCACGAGCCCGGCGGGGAGCCGGGCGACGTCCTGCGACCAGGCGCCCGCGGTCAGCACGAGCCGCTCCGCCTCGACCGTCCCGCGGTCGGTGCGGACGCGCACGCCCGAATCGGTCACGTCCCACTCGAGCACGCGCTCGCGGGCGCGCACGGTCGCTCCGCGCGCGAGCGCGCCCTGCACGTGCGCGACGATGCAGCGCTCGGGGAGGACGAAGCCGCCGTCTGGCTGGAAGAGCACCGGCAGCTCGTCCGGCAGCCGGTACCCCGGGAACCGACTGCGCGTCTCGCGACCGTCGAGCACCTCGTGCGGAAGGTCGTGCTCGTGGCAGGACGCGAGCGAGCCCGCGAAGATCCGCTCGCCCGCTTCGACCGTGCCGGTCACGTACAGGAGCTGCTCGCCTGCCTCCCGCTCGAGCTCCCGCCAGAGCTCGTACGCACGGCGGAGGAGCGGCACGTAGTCCGGGTGCTCGAAGTAGGCGAGCCGGATGATCCGCGTCAGCCCGTGCGAGGAGCCGAGCTCGTGCGGAACGTCGAAGCGCTCGAGCCCGAGGACGCGGCGGCCTCGGCGCGCGAGGTGGTAGAGGGCGGCGCTTCCCATCCCGCCCACGCCCGCGACGACCGCGTCGTAGCGCTCCACGGGTCGATCGTAGGGGGCCTGCGCCGCCCGGAGCGTCCGAGCCGCGCGTGTCGGCCCGGCCCCACCCACCGTCCGGCTGGTTGAATGGGCTCATGTCCACTCCCGCCGTCCAGGAGCTCGGGGAGAACCGCGTCCGCATCACGGTCGAGGTCTCGCCTGCCGAGGTCCAGCACGCGGTCGAGCACGCGCTCTCCGACCTCGCCGAGAGCGTCAAGATCCCGGGCTTCCGGAAGGGGAAGATCCCCACGCAGGTGCTCGTCTCGCGCCTCGGACGCGACCGCATCTACGCGGAGGCGGTGGACAGCCACATCGGAGGCTGGTTCTGGAGCGCGGCGGCGCGCAGCCGCGTGCGCCCGGTCGGCGACCCGCAGTACGAGTTCGAGCTCCCGAGCACGGCCGACGAGGCCTGGAGCTTCGCCGCCACCGTCGAGGTCGCGCCGCTCCCGCAGATCGTGGACTGGACGACGCTCGAGGTGCCGCGCGTGCAGGCCGACGTGCCTGCCGAGGCCGTGCAGGCCGAGCTCGAGGCCCTGCGCGAGTCGGTCGCCGAGCTCAGGCCGGCCGACGGGCGGCCCGCGCGCCTCGGGGACACGCTCGTCGTCGACCTCGTGGACGAGTCGGGCGAGGCGCAGCGCGACACCGTCGTCGAGCTCGGAGCGGGGCGGATGAGCGCCGAGCTCGAGGAGGCGCTCGTCGGCGCCTCGCCGGGCGACTCGCGCCGCATCGCCTTCCGGCGGGCAGACGGCTCCCAGGCGACGGTCGAGGTCACCGTGCGCGAGGTCCAGGAGAAGGCGCTGCCGCCGCTCGACGACGAGCTCGCGCGGGCGGCGAGCGAGTTCGATACCCTGGCCGAGCTCGAGGCGAGCATCGAGGGGGCGCTGCGCGAGCAGCTCGACGCCGAGGTGGACGCGGCCTTCCGGGTCGCGGCCGTGGACGAGCTCGTCCGCGCCTCCGGTGTGCAGCCGCCGCTCCCACTCGTCCGCTCGCGCGCCACCGACCTGCTCACCGGCTTCGCGCGCTCCCTCGAGCGGCGGGGCGTCTCGCTCGAGACGTACCTCGCGGCCAGCGGGACGGGCGCGGAGGAGCTCCAGCGGCAGATGGTGCTCGAGGCCGCGGTCGCGGTCGCGCGCGAGCTGGCGCTCGAGGCCCTCGCCGAGCGGGCCGGGATCGAGGTCTCGGACGAGGACGTGAAGGCGTACCTGCGCGAGGAGGCGGAGGCGGCCGGCGAGGACGCGGAGGAGCTCGTGGCCGACGTCTGGGCGCACGGCCAGCAGGAGTCGATTCGCGAGGACCTGCGCCTGCGCGCGGCGCTCGACCGGCTCGTGGCGGACGTGACGCCGATCGACCCGGAGCTCGCCGCGGCGCGCGAGAAGCTCTGGACACCCGACAAGGAAAAGGCCGAGGGCGAGACGAAGTTGTGGGTCCCCGGCGGCAAGGAGAGCGCATGAGCCCACTGATCCCGATGGTCATCGAGCAGACCTCGCGCGGCGAGCGTTCGTTCGACATCTACTCGCGGCTGCTCAACGAGCGGATCATCTTCCTCGGGACGCCGATCGACGACCAGATCGCGAACCTCGTCGTCGCGCAGCTCCTGCACCTGGAGTCCGAGGACCCGGACAAGGACATCTCGATCTACATCAACTCGCCCGGGGGGATCGTGTACGCGGGACTCGCGATCTACGACACCATGCAGTTCATCAAGCCGGACGTGCAGACGATCTGCGTGGGCATGGCCATGTCCATGGGCGCGATCGTCCTCGCCGGCGGCACGCCCGGGAAGCGGAGCGCGCTGCCCCACTCGAAGATCCTCATCCACCAGGGCTCGGCCGGCTTCCACGGCCAGCCGACGGACATCGAGATCCAGGCGCGGGAGGTGATCAGCCTCAAGCGCCTAATGGAGGAGATCATGTCCAAGCACACCGGCCAGCCGATCGAGAAGGTCCAGAAGGACATGGACCGCGACTACTACATGACGGCCCAGGAAGCCCTCGAGTACGGGATCATCGACCGGGTGATCGAGCACCGCTGAGGCCCGTTCCGGGCTGCGACCACTAGCGTTGGCCGTCGAATCGGAGTAAAAGGAGACTCGGAGTGCGCCACCTCGCCACACCCTGCGGCTCGACGCCGGTGGCAGCGCCCGCTCTCGCAAGGGGCGAGCGCTGATGGCGCGCGCGAGCGAGGGCAACGAGCAGCTCCTCTGCAGCTTCTGCGGGAAGAGCCAGCGCCAGGTCAAGAAGCTCATCGCCGGGCCGGGCGTCTACATCTGCGACGAGTGCATCGACCTGTGCAACGAGATCATCGACGAGGAGCTGACCACCCCGGCGCAGCTCGACCTCGAGAACCTCCCGCGCCCGCGCGACATCTACACCGTGTTGAACGACTACGTGGTGTCCCAGGAGGAGTCGAAGCGGACGCTCTCGGTCGCGGTCTACAACCACTACAAGCGCGTGCGCATGGGCCTCGACGAGTCGGACGTCGAGCTCCAGAAGTCGAACATCCTCCTCCTCGGCCCGACCGGCTGCGGCAAGACGCTCCTCGCGCAGACGCTCGCGCGGATCCTCAACGTTCCGTTCGCGATCGCCGACGCGACCGCGCTGACCGAGGCCGGCTACGTCGGCGAGGACGTGGAGAACATCCTCTTGAAGCTCATCCAGGCAGCCGACTTCGACATCAAGAAGGCCGAGACCGGGATCATCTACATCGACGAGGTGGACAAGATCGCGCGCAAGTCGGACAACCCGTCCATCACGCGCGACGTGTCCGGCGAGGGCGTGCAGCAGGCGCTGCTCAAGATCCTGGAGGGGACGGTGGCCTCGGTGCCTCCGCAGGGCGGGCGCAAGCACCCGCACCAGGAGTTCCTCTCCATCGACACCACGAACATCCTCTTCATCTGTGGCGGCGCGTTCGCGGGGCTGGACAAGATCATCGAGCGGCGCATCGGCAAGAACACGGTCGGCTTCGCCGCCGACGTTCGCTCCCGCAACTCGGAGGAGAGCGCCGAGCTGCTCTCCCAGGTGATGCCGGAGGACCTGATGGCGTTCGGGCTCATCCCCGAGTTCGTGGGTCGCCTTCCCGTCATCTCGGCGGTGCACCAGCTCACGCGCGAGGATCTGGTGGCGATCCTCACCGAGCCGCGCAACGCGCTCGTCAAGCAGTACCAGCGCTTCTTCGCGTACGACTCGATCGAGCTCGTCTTCACGGACGACGCGCTGTGGGAGATCGCGGACCACGCGCTCGAGCGGGAGACCGGCGCCCGCGGCCTGCGCTCGATCATCGAGTCGGCGCTCCTCGACGTCATGTTCGAGTTGCCCTCGCGCACCGACGTGACGAAGTGCGTGATCACGAAGGAGACCATCTCCAAGGGCCTCAAGCCCACGCTCGTGACGAGCGCCGGCCACGCCGCGGACGAGCTCGACGAGCTCGCCGAAGAGTCCGCCTAGGCTCTCTGGGACACGGCCGGGGGTCTGTCCCCGGGACCTGTCCTCTTGCGACGCGTCCGAGGTCGCGTCGTCTCGAAGAGCGTCTCGCGCCGGTGGCGCGTCGCACGCATGCTCCTCAGGTGCCCAGACCCGTACGACTCGAAGTACCCGGTGGAACGCACCACGTGGTCACCAAGGGAACCGCTGGCGAGGTCGTCGTACGCGACGATCTCGATCGACGCGACTACCTCGCCCGACTCGGGCGGACTGCGGAGAGACACCGGTGGCGCTGTCTCGCGTACTGCCTGATGGAGACACACGTCCATCTCGTCGTGACGACGCCGGAGCCGAATCTCGGCCGTGGCATGCACTGGCTGTCCGGCACGTACGCGCAGAAGTTCAATGCACGGCACGGCCGGTCCGGTCACCTCTTCGGCGATCGCTTCTTCTCGAGAGTGGTGGTGACGAACTCGCATCTCGTCGCCGCGATCGCGTATGTGCTGGCGAATCCCGTCCGGGCGGGGCTCGTGGAGCGGCCGGAGCACTGGCCCTGGAGCAGCTTCGCGGCGACGGTTGGCGAGCACGCGCCGGCGTACCTCGACGTCGCGGGCGTGCTCGAGCTCTTCGATCCGCGACCGCACGTCGCGCGCGTGCGCGTTGCGGAAGCTGTCACGAACTCGGCGCACTGAGCCGTAGCTCCCCCAGACTCCTGCACCGTGCCACGCAGACATGTCCGGGGGACAGACCCCGGGACATGTCTACGCCCCGCCGCGCGCGGGGTAGGATTCCGCGATGCCTCGCTACCTCATCGAGCGAACGTACACCGTCGATCTCGACGCCCTCCCCAAGGTCGCCACGCGGTCGAAGGCGATCGGCCACCACCGGTTCCCGGAGATCGTCTGGGAGCACAGCCACGTCGTCGTCGACGACGACGGGACGCCGAAGTCGTTCTGCGTCTACGACGCGCCCAGCATCGAGGTCGTCCGCGCGCACTCGCAGCAGCTCGGGGACCACTTCATCGAGACGATCTACGAGATCGCCGGGGACGTCACCCCCGCCGACTTCCCGCTGACGGACGATCCCGGCTAGGAGCCCTCGGGCGGGCGCTCCACGTCCTCCTGGACGAGGTGCGCGAACGCCTGTGCGGTCACGACCTGTCGGAGACGCACCTCGCGCCGGCGCGGGTCACCTTCGGGAAGCAGCTCGAGCGCCGCGCTGTAGAGCGCGAGCGCGTGGTCCTTGGCCCACCCCCGGCCCGCCTTCTCCGCGGCGACGAGGAGGCAGTCCACTGCCCGCTCCGGCTCCCCGGCCTCCCGCCAGTGGTGGGCGAGCGCCTCGGCGGACTGGCGCATGTCGCGGGTCGTCTCCTCGAGGTACGCGGCGACGGCTGCGTGCCGAGCCCGCCGCGCGCTGCGAGGGAGCCGGAGGTACGCGACCTCGTGGATGAGCGCATGCTTGAACGCGAACTGCTGGTCGCCCTTGATCCGCGACACGGCCTCGCGCCGGACGAGATCACGCTCCTCGAGGGAGCCGAGGAGGCTCGCGAGGTTGCTCCGCTCGGCCATGCGGGCGAGCGCTCCCCGCCAGAAGATGCGCCCGACGACCGACGCGTCCACGAGCACGCTCCGCTCCTCCGGCGGAAGCGCGTCCAGCCGTGCGGCCACGATCGTGCGGATGCTCGTCGGGAGCTCCCCGGACGCCGTCGCGCCTGCTCCCTCGGCGAGCGACGCCGCGAGCTCCTCGATGAAGAGCGGGTTGCCCTCCGCCGAGCGCACCAGGTCCTGGAGCCTCGTCCCGGGCGCCTGGAAGCGGGCGAGCAGGCGCTCCGCGAGCTCCCGCGAGGGCCCTTCGGGGAGCGGCTCGAGCGGGAGTGCGGTGTACGCGGGAAGCCCGCCGCCCCAGCCCGGCCGCTCCGTGAGCAGCTCCGGGCGCGCCAGCGTCAGGAAGAGGACCGGCACATCGCGCACACGCGTTCCGAACGCCTCGAGGAGGTCGAGCAGGCCGCCGTCCCCCCAGTGGATGTCCTCGTACAGGAGCAGCGTGGGCGTGTCGAGCGCGAGCGACTCGACGAAGACGCGGGCGGAGAAGAAGAGGGTCTCGCGGTCGGCGACGTCGTCCTCCGTCGCGAGCCCGAGCAACGTGGCCAGGTGCGGCGCGTGCTCCTCGGCCGCGGCAGGCCCGGCGAGCTCGGCGACGCCGGCGACGAGCTTCGCCTGCGCCTCGGCCGGGTCGTCGCTGTCGAAGATCGTCGCCACCTGCTTGACCTGTTGCCCGAACGCGCCGTACGGGCTGCTCGTCCCGTACGGGGTCGAGCGCCCGCGGACGACCCGCCCCCCGCGCGCCGCCACGAGCTGGCAGAACTCGAGCGCGAGCCGCGACTTGCCGACGCCTGCGGGCCCGAACACGGTCACGAGGTGGGCGCGTCCCTCCTCCACGACACGCTCCCAGATGCCGGTCAGGGCGTCGAGCTCCCGCTCGCGCCCGATCATGGGAACGGGAAGCACGGGTCGCTCGCCCGCCCCGGTCACCGGCCGCAGGGCGAGCCAGGCCTGCACGGGAGCGGTCTTGCCCTTGGCCCTGACCGGCTGCGCGGGTCGGTACTCGATCGCTCCCCGCGTGCTCGTGTACGTCTCCGCGCCGACGAGCACGGCCCCGACCGGAGCGGCCGTCTGCAGCCGGGCGGCCGTGTTCACGACGTCGCCGGCCACCATCGCCTCGCCGCGCTCGAGCTGGGCGGCGAGATCCACGATCGCCTCCCCCGTGTTCACGGCGATGCGCACCTCGAGCTCGTTCTCCTCGGCCCAGTCGCGGACCGCGAGCGCGGCCCGGACCGCCCGCTCGGGGTCGTCGCCGTAGGCGGTCGGCGCGCCGAACACGCCGACCACGGCGTCGCCCACGAACTTCTCGACCAGGCCGCCGAAGCGCTGCAGCTCTGCACGCACGCGCTCGTAGTACGGCGTCAGGAAGTCGCGCACGTCCTCCGGGTCGAGCGTCTCCGCGCGTGACGTGAAGCCGACGAGGTCGACGAAGAGCACGGAGACGAGGCGGCGCTCCTCGCTCGCCTCCGCGGGCGAGGCGAGCGTACCGCCGCAGGCGTTGCAGAACCTGGCCCCGGACGGGTTCTCCTGGCCGCAGCGGGGGCAGGTCGGCACGGAGGAGAGCCTAGATGCCCGACCGGAGCGGGATCGCGCCGGCTCGCGGGCGTCGCGCTCCTTCGACCTCGACCACGTCTCGGTCGAGACCGGGCCGGCGGCGGTGCGGAACGAGCACACCGGGCTCGGACGGCGGCCCGCTCGTAGGATCATCCCCGTGACCTTCACCACGCGACCGGAGCTGCGCGGCACGTTCGGGATGGTCGCGTCCACGCACTGGCTCGCCTCGCAGGCCGGGATGTCCGTGCTCGAGCGGGGAGGGAACGCGTTCGACGCGGCGGTCGCCGCGGGGTTCGTGCTCCAGGTGGTGGAGCCGCACCTGAACGGCCCGGGCGGCGAGGTGCCGGCGGTCTTCTGGTCGGCCGAGCGGGGGGAGGCGCTCGTCCTCTGCGGCCAGGGCGTGGCGCCCGCGGCCGCCACGATCGAGCGCTTCCGAGCCCTCGGCCACGAGCTCGTCCCCGGGACGGGCGTTCTCGCCGCCTGCGTCCCCGGCGCCTTCGGCGGCTGGCTCCTCCTCCTGCGCGAGCTGGGCACGTGGCGGCTCGGCGACGTCCTCGAGTACGCGATCGGCTACGCGGAGCGCGGCTACCCGCTGCACCCGCGCATCCGCGACACGATCCTCCTGCACGAGGAGCTCCTGCGCGGCTGGCCGGGCTCGGCCGCGCTCTACCTGCCGGCGCCCGAGGCGGGCGCGCTCTTCCGCAACCCGGCCCTCGCGGCGACGTACCGGCGGATCGTGGAGGAGAGCCGCGGCGGGACGCGCGAGCAGGAGCTCGAGCGGGCACGCCTCCTCTTCTACGAGGGCTTCGTGGCCAAGGAGATCGACCGCTTCTCGCGCGCCGAGGGCGGGTTGCTCACGGGCGACGACCTCGCCGCCTGGGAGGCGAGTCTGGAGCCGCCGGCGACCTACGAGTACCGGGGGTTGACGGTCTGCAAGACCGGGCCCTGGGGAAGCGGCCCGGTGGCACTGCAGCAGCTCTCGCTCCTCGCCGGTTTCGACCTCGCCCAGCTGTCGGAAGCGGAGCTCGTGCACGTCGTGACCGAGTGCGCGAAGCTCGCCTTCGCCGACCGCGATGCGCTGTACGGGGACGCGGACGTGCGCCTCGACATCCTCCTCTCCGACGAGTACGCGGCCGAGCGGCGCGCCCTCGTGGGCGAGCAGGCGGCCGCCGAGGTCGCGCCCGGCTTCGGGCGCCTGCCGCGTGCTCCCCAGGTGGCAGCCCCGCTCGCGGGCGCCGGCGAGCCGACGCGAGGCGACACCGTGCACCTGGACGTGGGCGACCGCTTCGGGAACCTCGTCTCGGCGACGCCCAGCGGCGGGTGGCTGCAGAGCTCGCCGGTCATCCCCGCGCTCGGCTGGCCGCTCGGCACGCGCGCGCAGATGTTCTGGCTGGAGGAGGGCCTGCCCTCCTCGCTGCGGCCGGGCGCGCGCCCGCGGACGACGCTCAGCCCTGGGCTCGCGCTGCGCGAGGGCGAGCCGTACCTGGCCTGGGGGACGCCCGGCGGCGACCAGCAGGAGCAGTGGGCCCTGCACGTCTTCCTCCGCCACGTCGACCTCGGCCTGAACCTGCAGGCGGCGATCGACGCGCCCGAGTTCCACACCGACCACCTCGTCTCGTCCTTCTACCCCCGCGGCGTCGAGCCGCGCTCGCTCTCGCTCGAAGGGCGCTTCGGCGCGCGGACGCTCGCGGAGCTCGAGCGCCGCGGCCACGACGTGCGCGTCGCGCCCGCCTGGTCGCTCGGTCGCGTCTCGGCCGTCGCCCGCGATCCGGCCGGGCTCCTGCGGGCGGCTGCGAACCCGCGGGGCATGCAGGGCTACGCCGTCGGCCGGTAGCGTCCCGCGCGTGGCGGACGGGCGCGAGCGCTCCTACTCCTGGGCCGACCCCTTCGCCGTCCTCGCGGGTCTCCAGGGGCTGAGCGGGCTGGAGACGATGCGCCGGGTCGCGAGCGGCGAGCTGCCGCAGCCGCCGATCGCGGACACGCTCGGCTTCCGGCTCGTGGAGGCGGAGCCCGGGGTCGCGGTCTTCGCCTGCGAGCCGGCGGAGTTCCACTACAACCCGATCGGCACCGTGCACGCCGGGCTCGCCTGCACGCTGCTCGACTCCGCGATGGGCTGCGCGTTCGTGACCACGCTCGAGGAGCTCCTGCCGTGGACGACCCTGGAGCTGAAGGCGAACTTCACGCGGGCGCTGACGGTCGACACGGGGACCGTCCGGTGCACGGGCAGCGTCCTCCACCGCGGCCGCACGGTGGTGACGACCGAGGCCCGGCTCGTGGACGGGGCGGGACGGCTGTGCGCGCACGGCACGAGCACGATCCTCGTGCTCGCGAACGGGGCGCGCTAACCTGCGCGGCATGGCACGCGACGCGCAGGGCCTCTCCGCGTTCCCGGTACCGGGGCGGCGCCCGCGCGCCTAGCCCGCGAGCGCCGCGACCGCCTCTCCCTAGACTCCCGCGCGATGGATCCGCACTACCGTCCCGGCGAGGTCGAGGCGCGCTGGCAGCAGGCCTGGGAGGAGGAGGGCCTGTACCGCGCCGGCGCCGGCAAGCGGCGCGAGGACACGTACGTGATCTGCGTGCCCCCACCGAACGTCACCGGCGAGCTGCACATGGGGCACGCGCTGAACGGGACGATCCAGGACGTCCTCATCCGCTGGCACCGCATGCGCGGCTTCGACACGCTCTGGCAGCCCGGCTACGACCACGCGGGCATCGCCACCCAGAACGTGGTCGAGCGAGAGCTGGCCAAGGAAGGCCTGTCTCGACAGGACATCGGCCGCGAGGCGTTCGTCGAGCGCACCTGGGACTGGCTGGAGAAGACGGGGCGCACGATCATGGGCCAGTTCCGACGCCTCGGCTGCTCCCTCGACTACGAGCGCGAGCGGTTCACCATGGACGACGCGTACGTCCGCGCGGTGATGACGTTCTTCGTCCACCTCTGGGAGCGTGGCTGGATCTACCGGGCGAACCGGATCGTCAACTGGTGCCCGTTCCACCAGACGGCCATCTCCGACCTGGAGGTGGAGCACGTGGAGATGGACGACACGCTCGTCACCGTCCGCTACCCCTTCGCGGACGGGCAGGGCGACGGCATCGCGATCGCGACCGTGCGCCCGGCCACGATCCTCGCGGACGTCGCCGTCGCCGTCCACCCCGAGGACGCCCGCTACGCGGACGCGATCGGCCGCGAGGTGGTCGTCCCCTACGTCGAGCGGCGCGTGCCCGTGATCGCGGACGCGCGGGTGGACCCGGAGTTCGGGACCGGGGCGGTGAAGGTCACGCCGGGACACGACCCGCTGGACTTCGAGATCGGCCGCGACGCGGGCCTGCCGGAGCCGATGGTGATCGGGCCGGACGCGCGCACGAACGCCGAGGCGGGCGACCTCGCGGGCCTGACGCAGGAGGAGGCGGGCGCCAGGGTCCTCGCCTGGGCGGAGGAGCGGGGCCTCGTCGAGCGGCGCGAGTCGTACCGCCACGCGGTGGGCACGTGCGCCCGCTGCCACTCGCGCATCGAGCCGCTCATCTCGCTCCAGTGGTGGTGCCGGATAGACGAGGCCGTCCGGCCGGCGATCGCCGCCCTGCGGGAGCGCCGCGTCCGCTACCACCCCGAGTCGCAGCACCGCTTCGCGCTCGCGTCGCTCGAGGAGGCGCCGGACTGGTGCCTCTCGCGCCAGCTCTGGTGGGGTCACCAGCTCCCCATCTGGTACTGCCCGGACGGGCACCTGACCGTGCGCGTCGAGCCGCCGGAGGCCTGCGCCGAGTGCGGCTCGGTCGAGCTCGTGCGCGACCCGGACGTCCTCGACACCTGGTTCTCGTCCGCGCTCTGGCCCTACGCCACGCTCGGCTGGCCGGAGGAGACGCCGGAGCTCGCGCGCTACTACCCCGGGAACGTCAACTCGACCGCCCGCGAGATCATCCGCCTGTGGGTGAACCGCATGATCTGGACGGGGCTCGAGGTGCTCGGCGACGTCCCCTTCACCGACTCGATCATCCACTCGACCGTGCTCGCCCCGGACGGGCGCCGCATGTCCAAGAGCCTCGGCACCGGGATCGACCCCATGGAGCCGATCGAGGAGCACGGCGCCGACGCGACCCGCTACGGGCTGCTCAAGATCTCCTCCACGCAGGACGTGCGCTTCTCCTACCAGGCGATCGAGGAGGGGCGCAGCCTCGCCCTCAAGCTCTGGAACGCAGCACGGCTGATCCTCGCGAACGCGGGCGACGCCCTGCCCGAGACGCGCCCGCGCGAGCTGGAGGAGCGCTGGATCCTCGCCCGCATCGACGCCGCCCGCGCCGAGGCGGAGGAGGCGTGGGGGCGCTTCGACTTCGCCGCCTCCACGGCCACGCTCTACCACCTCGTCTTCGACGACTTCTGCGACTGGTACGTGGAGGCGACCAAGCCGCGCCTGTACGCAGGAGACGCGGACGCGCAGGCGACCGCGCTCGCCGCGCTCGAGCGGCTGCTCGCGCTGCTCCACCCCGTGATGCCGCACGTGACCGAGGAGATCTGGTCGCGGCTGCCCGCGCGCTCGGCCCGGCTGATCGTCTCCGCCTGGCCCGACCCGGACGAGCGCTTCGCCGCCGACGCGGGCGCGCTCGAGCGGGTGCGCGAGGCGGCGCGGATCTTCCGCCGTAGCGGCGTCGAGGTCGAGCTCGGCTCCGACGACGAGCGGCGGATCTTCGCGGCCGTCGTGCGCCCCGAGCGCGCCCGTGTGGACGGCAACCGCGAGGCCGAGATCGAGCGCCTGCGCAAGGAGGTGGCGCGGGCGGAGGGCATGCTCGCCAACGAGCGCTTCGTCCGGAAGGCGCCGCCCGAGGTGGTGGCCGCGGAGCGCGAGAAGCTCGAGCGCTACCGCCGCGAGCTCGCCGCCCTCGAGGGCTGACGCGCCCCGCGCGGCGGCGTGCTCCTGCCGGGGCTCCCGGGGTGCCCCCTCGCGTACGCTCGGCCCGTGATCGGCATGCAGGAGGCGTGGCTCGACTCGCTCAGCCCGTGGCCACGCGAGGGCTTCGGGGTCGATCGCATGAGGCGTCTGCTCGCCGAGCTGGGCAACCCGCAGGACGCCTACCCCGCGATCCACGTCGTGGGCACGAACGGGAAGTCGACCGCGACCGTCACGATCGAGCAGCTGCTCCTCTCCGAGGGCCTCTCGGTCGGCTCGACGATCTCCCCGCACGTGGCGCGCTGGTCGGAGCGCATCCGGGTGGACGGGGAGGAGGCGGGCTTCGAGGAGGCGGTCGCCCGGGTGCGGCCGGCGGCCGAGCGCGTGCGCGCGACCCAGTTCGAGATCGTGACTGCGGCCGCCTTCGCGGCCTTCGCGGAGGCGGGCGTGGACGCGGCGGTCGTCGAGGCCGGCCTGGGCGGGCGGCTCGACGCCACCAACGTCCTCGACGCGCCGGTCGTGCTGCTCACCAACGTCTCGCTCGAGCACACGGACGTGCTCGGCGACACGGAGGAGGAGATCGCGCGAGAGAAGCTCGCGGTCGCAGGGCCTGGGAGCGTCGTGGTGCTGCCGGACGCCACCTACGCCCACCTCGTGCCTGGTCGGGAGGTGGTCCTCGGAGGGGCGCGCGAGGCCGCGGAGGCCTTCGCCGGCCACCCGATCGCGGCCGAGCCCGACGTTCGTCTTCCGGGGAGGCTCGAGCTCCGGGAGGGCGAGATCCGGGACGGTGCGCACAATCCGCACGGTGTCCGCTACCTGCTCGAGCGCCTGCCGCCCGGCGAGCACACGCTCGTCGTCTCCATCCTGGCCGACAAGGACGTGGAGGAGATGCTGCGCCTGCTCCGCCGAGCGGGGTCGCGGCTCGTGGCCACGCGCTCGTCCTCGGCGCGGGCGCTCCCGGCACGGGAGCTCGCGATGCTGGCGGGCCGCCACTTCGCCCAGGTGGAGGCCGTGCAGGACCCGCGCGCGGCGCTCGCGCGCGCGCACGAGCTGGGGGCGCCCGTGCTCGTGACCGGGTCGCTCTACCTCCTCGGCGACCTCGAGGCCGCCGAGCGGAGCCGCACGTGACGCGGGCGGGCGAGCGGATCGCGGTGCTCGCCTTCGCGGTCGTCCTCGTGGGCGCGATCGTGGGCCTCGCGTTCGCCGCCGGCTACGCCGTGGGCAAGCTTCTGCTATGAGGCAGGCCATGCGGCTCGCGCAGACGTCCGACGCCTTCGACTGGACCCTGCTCCGGAACCTGGGCGTCGCGCTCGTCGCCGTGCTCTGGCTCGCGACCGCGTTCTGGACGTTCAAGGACGCCCGCCGGCGGATCGGCGAGCCCTGGCTCGTCGCGCTCGCCGCGCTCGTCGGGCTCGTTCCCTTCCTCGGGCCCATCATCTACCTCTTCTTCCGCCCGCCCGAGTACCTGGACGACGTGCGCGAGCGGGAGCTCGAGATCAAGGCCATGGAGGAGCGGCTCGCGCAGCTCGACCAGCGCTGCCCGGTCTGCCGCGCGCGCGTCGAGCCCGAGTACCTCGTCTGCCCCGTCTGCACGACGCGGCTCAAGCAGGCCTGCGCCGAGTGCGGACGGCCGCTCGAGTCGCTCTGGCAGGTGTGCCCGTACTGCGGGACGGCCGTGCCGCCGCTCCTGCCGGCGCTCGAGGACCTCACGCAGCCGCGTCAGCGCCGCGCCCGCCGCTCGCAGGCGAGCGAGTAGCGCGAGCGACTAGACTCCGCGCCCGCCATGGCCCGCGAGACCACCCTCGTGCTCGTCAAGCCCGACGGCCTGCGCCGCGGCCTTGCCGGCGAGATCCTCGCCCGCTTCGAGCGGCGCGGGCTCGAGCTGCGCGGCGCGCGCCTCCTCCGCGTCAGCAAGGCGATGGCCCGCGAGCACTACGCCGAGCACCGCGGCAAGCCATTCTTCGCCGGGCTCGTGGACTTCATCACCTCCGGCCCGGTGCTCGCCCTCGCCGTGAGCGGCGAGTCGGCCATCTCGGTGGTGCGGACGATGATGGGCGCGACGAACCCGCTCGACTCGGCGCCCGGGACAATCCGCGGCGACTTCGCGCTCGAGCTCTCCGAGAACATCGTGCACGGGTCGGACTCGAAGGCGAGCGCGCGCCGCGAGCTCGCGCTCTTCTTCCCCGACGGGCTCCTCTGACCCGCTCGCCGGGCCGCAGGTGAGCGCCGAGCGGCTGACCCTCGCCTCCTCGTCGCCGCAGCGCCGCGCGATCCTGGAGCAGCTCCGCATCCCCTTCGAGGTCGTGCCGCCGCCCTACGAGGAGGACGACGAGGCCCCGCTCGAGGCCGCCGAGCTCGTGCGCCTGCACGCCGAGGGCAAGGCGCGCTCGGTGCACGAGCCCGGACGCGTGACGCTGGGCGTGGACACCACCGTCGTCCTCGACGGCCGGGTGTACGGCAAGCCGGCCGGGCGCGAGGAGGCCGCGCACATGCTGAACGAGCTCTCGGGGCGCACGCACACGGTCGTCTCCGGCCTCTGCCTGCTCGGCCCCGGCTTCGACCTCGTCCGCCACGAGGTCACGGACGTCACCTTCCGCGTGCTCACACGCGAGCTCGTCGCCGCCTACCTGGCGAGCGGGGAGTGGGAGGGACGCGCGGGGGCGTACGCGATCCAGGGGCTGGGCGGTCGCCTCGTCGAGCGGGTCGAGGGCGACTACCTGAACGTGGTCGGCCTGCCGGGCGCGCTGCTCGTCTCGCTGCTCGAGCGGTACGCGGGAAAGCTCCTGGAAAGCCCGCAGGTAGACTCGTTCCGCCCATGAGCTGGATGAAGACGCTGACCGGCTTCGGCGGCCGCGACATGGCGGTCGACCTCGGCACCGCGAACACGCTCGTCTACGTGCGCGGGCGCGGGATCGTGCTCTCCGAGCCCTCAGTCGTCGCGATCGACCAGCGCACGGGCGAGGTGCACGCCGTGGGCGTGGAGGCGAAGCGCATGCTCGGGCGCACGCCCGGGACGATCTCGGCCATCCGCCCGCTCAAGGACGGCGTGATCGCCGACTTCGACGTCACCGAGCAGATGCTCCGGCACTTCATCCAGAAGGTGCACCAGCACCGCTTCGCGCACCCGCGGGTCGTGGTCTGCGTCCCGTCGGGCGTGACGGGGGTCGAGAAGCGCGCGGTCGAGGAGGCGACGCTCTCCGCCGGGGCGCGCCAGGCCTACCTGATCGAGGAGCCGATGGCGGCCGCCATCGGGGCCGGGCTGCCGGTCGCCGAGCCGACCGGGAACATGATCGTGGACATCGGCGGCGGCACCACCGAGGTCGCCGTCATCTCGCTCGGCGGCATCGTCGTCTCCCAGAGCATGCGCGTGGGCGGAGACGAGATGGACGAGGCCATCGTCAACCACATCAAGAAGGAGTACAAGCTCCTCATCGGCCAGCAGACCGCGGAGGAGATCAAGCTCGAGATCGGCTCCGCGTGGCGGCTGAAGGAGGAGCTGCAGGCCGAGGTGCGCGGGCGCGACATGCTGACCGGCCTCCCGAAGACGGTGATCATCTCCTCGGAGGAGGTCCGGCGCGCCCTCGACGAGCCCGTCTCGCAGATCATCGACGCGATCAAGTCCACGCTGGACAAGACGCCGCCCGAGCTGGCCGCGGACATCATGGACCGCGGGATCGTGCTCGCGGGCGGCGGCGCGCTCCTGCAGGGCCTGGACGAGCGCGTCCGCCACGAGACGCAGATGCCGGTGCACCTCGCGGAGAGCCCGCTCACGTGCGTGGCCGTCGGCTCCGGGCGCAGCCTCGAGGAGTTCGACGTCATCCACCGCACGAACCGCAGCCGCGCGCGCCGGAACGGGCTCCTCCGCTACTAGCGCGCACGACGCGGAGGCCAGGGCGCGCCGCCCCTGGGCGCGAAGATGCGCGGCGCACGCCGCTACACTCGGCCGGGTGCCAAGGAGCCGCAGCGCACGATCGGCGGCGCTGGGAACGAGCGTCCGGCGTCCCCTGACGAGCCCGCTCTCCCCGCGAACGTCAGGCGCTCACCGCCGGCGGCTCGTCCTGGGGACGCTCGTCCTCGCCGCGCTGGTCCTGATCACGCTCTCCTTCCGCTCGGAGGCGGACGGGCCGCTCTCCGGCGCGCAGTCGGCCGCCTCCAGCGCGCTCCGCCCGTTCGCGGTCGCCGTCGAGCGCGTGGCCCGGCCCTTCCGGGACGCGTACGGATGGGTGGACAGCCTCTTCGGCGCGCGCGCCGAGGCCGAGCGCCTGCGCGAGGAGCTGCGGGAGCTGCGCCAGCGCGCGATCCAGAACGAGTTCGCGCTGCGGGAGAACGAGTCGCTGCGTCGGCTGCTCCGCTACCGCGACGGGCCGCGCTTCCCGGCCGACTACGGGTCCGTGGTGGCCGAGGTGATCGGGCGGCCGCCGGGCGAGTTCGTGCAGGCGATCGTGATCGCCGCGGGCGCGAACGACGGCATCCGCGCCTTCGATCCCGTGGTCACCGCGGACGGCCTCGTCGGCGTCGTCACCCGCGTGACCACGCGCACGGCCCGCGTCCAGCTCCTCACCGACCAGGGCGCGGCGGTGTCCGCCGTCGACCTGCGCACCGGCGCGACCGGCATCGTCCGCCACGCGCGCGGAACCCGCGAGACCCTCGTCCTCGACCGCGTCCGCAAGCGCGACGAGGTCGAGGAGGGCGACGAGATCGTGACCGCCGGCTGGCGGGCGAGCGGGCTCAGCTCGCTCTACCCGAAGGGCATCCCCATCGGGGAGGTGACGAGCGTCGGCCAGACCGACACCGACCTCTACCAGCAGGTCCAGGTCGATCCGTACGTGAACTTCGGGGGGCTCGACGCCGTGCTCGTGCTCGTCCCGCGGGAGCGCGCATGACCGGCGGGGCGGCGCTGCGCGCGTCCGGGCTCGTCCTCGCGTTCGCGCTGCTCCAGGTCGGCATCGTCTCCTCGCTCGTCGTCCTCGGCGGGGCGCCCGACCTCCTGCTCGTCGCCGTCGTCTCGCTCGGGCTCCTGCGCGGCTCCGTGCCCGGCGCGGCGGTCGGCTTCGGCGCCGGGCTCCTGGTGGACGTGCTCACGCTCGGGACGCTCGGGTTGACGTCGCTCGTCCTCACGCTCGCCGGCTTCTGGGCCGGGCGCTACGCGGAGACGACGGCCCGGTCGCGCCGCCTCTCCCCGCTGCTGGCGGTCGGCGTGATCACGGTCCTCGCGACCGTCTTCGCCTTCCTGCTCCACTACCTGCTCGGGGAGGCGGTGGTCGCCCAGCACGTCCTCGTCGGCGCGCTCCTCCCCTCGCTCGCGTGGAACGTGCTCCTCGCGCTGCCGGTGCACGCGGTCGTGCGGGCGGCGACCGGCGAGCCGGAGGCGGCGGAGCTGGCGCAGGAGGTGGAGGTCCTTGTCTAGCGCGTACCGGGAGCCGCCGGCTCCACCGAGCGGACGCTTCCTTCCGCCCGATCCGAAGGTGCGGGAGCCGTACCGGCTGACGCCGCAGCTCGCCCTCCGGATCGGGGTGCTGGGCGCGCTCGCGCTCGCCGCCTTCGGGCTGCTGCTCCTGCGCCTGTGGTCGCTGCAGGTCCTCTCCGGCGACGAGTACCTGAACGCCGCGCAGAACAACCAGCTCCGGCTCGTCCGCGTGGAGGCACCCCGGGGACCGATCCTCGACCGGAACGGGCGGGTCATCGTCTCGAACGTCGCGGGCACGGCCGTGCGGCTCTGGGTCTCCGACCTGCCGCGCAGCGGGCGCTACCGCATCGTCCGCCGGCTCGCGGAGGTGCTCGGCGTCCCCTCCCGCGAGCTCGCCCGGGAGGTGGACGAGCGCCGCTCCGACCCGCTCACCCCGATCACGGTCAAGACCTCGGTGGGCGAGGCGCAGGTCGCGTACCTGTACGAGCACCGGACCGAGTTCCCGGGCGTGGAGATCGCGCAGGTCTACCTGCGCCACTACCCGTACGACACGCTTGCCGCCCAGATCCTCGGGTCGGTGGGCGAGATCTCGCGCGAGGAGCTCGCGCGCCTGCGCCGGCAGGGCTACCGCGCAGGCGACCGGATCGGCAAGGCGGGCATCGAGGCCACCTACGACACGTACCTCCGGGGCCGGCCGGGTCTCGCGCAGATCCGGGTGGACTCGCTGGGCCGCCCGCAGAGCGACCTCGCGCTCCGTCAGGAGGCGCGGGCCGGCTACGCGCTCCGGCTGACGCTGGACGTGCGGCTGCAGCGGGCCGCCGAGGAGGCGCTGCGGTACGGGATCCAGCTCGCACACGAGACGGACAATTGGGCGGCGAACGGCGGAGCCGTGGTCGCCCTCGACCCGCGCGACGGCGCCGTGCTGGCGATGGCGTCGGCGCCGACGTTCAAGCCGTCCCTCTTCGTGGGGACGCGCGACCGGCGCAAGCTCGCTCCGCTCCTCGAGGAGGAGGCTGCCCGGCGGGCGAACTTCCCCGGCCTGAACCGCGCCATCGCCGGCCTCTACCCGCCCGGCTCGACGTGGAAGCCGGTCACCGCGCTCGCCGGCATGCAGGAGCACGTGTTCGGCGCCTACGACTCGATCCAGTGCTCTCCGGTCGCCTACTACGGCCTCGACCGCCAGCGCTTCCGCAACTGGAACCCCGCCGTCAACCGGCCGATGACGCTGCCCGAGGCGCTGGCCGAGTCGTGCGACACGTACTTCTACGAGATCGGCAACCGCTTCTACCAGGGCGGCGCGGACGGCCGCGTCCGCATCCAGCAGTGGGCGCGCCGCTTCGGCTTCGGGCAGCCCACCGGCCTCGACATCGGCGGCGAGGCGGAGGGCCTCCTACCCACGCCCGAGTGGCGGAGACGGACGTTCGAGAGCGACTGGGACCGGGCCTGGAACCCGGGCGACTCGATCCAGCTCGCGATCGGGCAGAAGGACCTGCTCGTCACCCCGCTCCAGATGGCCGCCTTCTACGCCATGCTCGCGAACGGCGGCAGCCTCGTCACCCCCTACCTCGTCGCGGGCGTCGAGCAGCCCGGCGCGAAGGGCTCGCCGCCGCTCGTCCTGCGCCGCTTCAGCCCCCGCCCGCCGCGACCCTCGGGCGTGGACCCGGCCGCGCTCGCGGCCGTGCGCGACGGCCTCTACCTCGCCACGCACGCGCACAGCGGAACCTCCTCGGGCGTGTTCGCGAACTACGACGTCCCCATCTCCGGCAAGACCGGCACGGCCGAGAAGGTCGTCCCGCTCCCCGGGTACCCGCCCGACCACCTCGAGGACCAGTCCTGGTGGTGCGGCTGGGGGCCGTCGGACGAGGCCGAGCTCGTCGTCTGCGCGCTGATCGAGAACGGCGGCCACGGCTCGACCGCGGCGGCGCCCGCGGCCCTCAAGGTGTTCGAGGCCTACTTCGGCGTCGACGCGCCGCCCTCCGTCCTCGTGAGCACCGACTGATGCTCGAGGCCGCCCGCTCCACCTCCTTCGACGCCTCCCGCCGGCGCGCCGAGCCCGCGCTCGTCGGCTTCCTGCGTCGCCTGGACTGGGTCCTGCTCGGCGCCGCCGCCGCCCTCGCCGGCTACGGGCTCTGGGTGGTCTCCGGGATCACGCGCTTCGACGTGCCGGGAGACGAGAGCTACTACGTCGTGCGCCAGGCGTTCGCGGCCGGCGTCGGCGCGGTCGGGCTCGTGCTCGCGGCGGCCGTCCCGCCCTCCTTCGTGCGCCGGCGCTGGCAGCTCGTGTACGGCGCGACGCTCGCGCTCATGGTGGTCGTCTTCGTGGCCGCCGAGGCGGTGCGCGGCTCCAAGCGCTGGCTCGACCTGGGCGTGATCCAGTTCCAGCCCTCCGAGCTCGGGAAGGTGCTCTTCGTGCTCGCCATCGCCGGCTTCCTGGTCGGCCGCTCGAGCCGGGTGACCCGCTGGCGCACGATCGGCCAGGCCCTCGCGCTCGGCGCCGCCCCCGTCCTGCTCGTCTTCCTGCAGCCCGACCTCGGCACCGCGCTCGTGTACGCCGCGGCGCTCCTCGCCCTCCTCTTCTTCGCCGGCGTACGCTGGCGGCAGCTCCTCGTGCTCCTGCTGGCCGGAGCCGTCGCCGTCCTCTCCGTGCTCTGGTGGCTGCCCGCGGCAGGCGTGCAGGTGCTCGAGCCCTACCAGGTCGACCGCTTCAAGGGCTTCCTCGACCGCGACCTCGACCCGAGCGGCCTGACCTGGAACGTGAACCAGTCCATCACCGCGGTCGGCTCCGGGGGCCTGGACGGCCGCGGCGTCGTGGAGGCCTCGCAGACGCGCCTCGACTACCTGCCCGAGCACGCCACCGACTTCGCGTTCGCGTCGCTGGCGGAGCAGCGCGGCTTCGTGGGCTGCACGATTCTCCTGCTCCTCTACCTGCTCGTCGTGTGGCGCGGGCTGCGCGTCGTCACCGTGGCCGGGGACCTGTACGGCGCCGTGGTCGCGGGGGCGCTCGTCTTCGCCTTCCTCTTCCAGGTGTTCGTGAACGTCGGGATGACGATGGGCCTCGCGCCCGTGACCGGCATCCCGCTCCCCTTCGTCACCGTGGGCGGCTCGTCCCTCGTCGCCAACCTCGTGCTCGTGGGCGTCCTGCAGGGGATCCACGCTCGCGGGGCGGGGCGCAGCCCGTGAACGCCGCGGCGGCCAGAGCGGCGCTGCTCGAGGGCAAGGACCTGCTTGCCGCCCTGCGGGCCGAGTCCAGGCGCCGGGCGGGGCCGCTCGGCGTCAGCGGCGTGCTCGCCGAGCAGCTCGCGCGTGAGCTCGGCGCCGGCGCGGAGCCCGGCGCGGTGGTGGTCGAGCCGCGCTCGGTGCGCGGGCTCGAGGTGCTCGTCCGCATCGTCGCCGGCGACCCGAACGAGCAGGATCTCGCGGCCGTGGCCGAGGCCGACGACGTGCTCGTCCCCGTCGTGCTCGTCCAGCTCTGGCCGCAGGAGGACTGGACGCGGCCGTTCGTGCTCACCCCGTTCGTCGTCGAGTGCCGGCCGGGCGCGGGCTTCCCGCTCGGCGAGATCGCGGCCCGGATCGCGGACGCGAGCGAGGCAGCCGCCGCGCTCGCCGCCCGCGTGCCGGCGCTGCGGGGCACGGTGACGGGCGGCGTGGCGCT
>DATLYU010000207.1:0-3524 GCA_035574435.1 Gaiellaceae bacterium
GCCCGCGCGGGCTGCGGCTCGCGGCCGGCCTGCTCCTGCTCGCGCTCGTCTTCCTGCTCGGGGTCGCCCTTGGCCGGGCGCTCGAGGAGCGGCCGCGCCCGGGCGGCCGCGTGACGGAGGTGCGCACGCTCACCCCGCTGCCGCAGCAGGCTCCGGCCCGGACGGTCACGGTGACCGTGACCGAGACGCGCTGAGCGCCGCTACAGCTCTTCCGAGGCCTCGACGAGCCCGGCCACGATGAGGCCGATTGCGCACACGAGGCTGACCCAGATCCCGATCCCGCGGCTGGCGAAGAAGAACGTGTCCGGGATGGAGATGAGCCGGACGAGGACGAGGATGGTGGCGAGCGAGCCGATGGCGATCGCGACCAGGCTCTCGGGCAGCGCCGCCGGCAGCTCGATGCCGAGCGCCCGCAGCACGACGATGAGCACGGCTAGGAGGCCGAGGGCGAGCACGATCTTGCCGAGCGTGCCCGTGTGCCAGCCGATCACGGAGACGGTCGTGCCCTCGCCCTCGCCCGTGTACCAGCCGGTCAGGGCGGAGACGGCCAGGAGCAGGCCGAAGAGGAAGAGCAGCCGCCCGCCGAGCCCCGTTCCCGGAGCGGGCAGCCGCAGGCGGCGGGTCTCGCTGTCCAGGCCGTCCATGGGGTGAAGAGTATGGGGTCGGCGGCGGTCGGAGCCGCAGACCTCCTACACTTCGCCGGTGGCCAGGACGCTCCCCAGAGCCCGCGCCGAGGAGGCCCCGCCCCTCGATCCGGAGGCCGTCGAGCGCGCCTACCGCTTCCACCGCGCCCGCCGGGAGGCGCGCGAGCGCCGCTCGCGCGAGCAGCGCTGGGCGCGGCTGCGCTTCTGGCTCGTGCTCGCGCTCGCGCTCGGGGTCGCGATGCTCCTCGCGGCGAGGACGCTCGGCGAGATCGAGCGGGTCTTCGGCCTCTAGCACGTCCGATGGCGCGACGCGGCCGGCTCGCCCTCGAGGCGCTCGTCTTCGGGGCCGGGATCGGCGCCCTCGCCACCGAGATCACGGCCTCGCGCCTGCTCGCCCCCTACTTCGGCTCGTCCACGATCGTGTGGGCGAACCTGATCGGGATCGTGCTGGCCGCGCTCGCGCTCGGCTACTGGCTCGGCGGGCGCCTCGCCGACCGCCGTCCGAGCCCGGGCCTGCTGGGCGCCGTCGTGCTCGCCGCCTCGCTCTGCGTGGCTGCGATCCCGTTCGTCTCGGAGCCGTTCCTCGACCTGACCGTGCAGGGCCTGGACGAGGCCTCCGCGGGCGCGGTCGTGGGGAGCTTCGTCGCCGTCCTGCTCCTGTGCGCGCCGCCCGTGGTCCTGCTCGGCATGGTCTCGCCCTTCGCCATCCGCCTCGCGGTGGCGAGCGTGGAGACCGCCGGCACGGTGGCCGGGCGCCTGTACGCGCTCTCCACCGCGGGCTCGCTGCTCGGCACGTTCCTGCCCGCGCTCGTCCTCATCCCCTGGATCGGCACGCAGCGGACGTTCCTCGTGGTCGCGGTCGCGCTCGCCGCCTCGGCCTGCTTCCTGCTCGGGCCGCGCTACCTGCTCGTCGCGGCCGCGCTGGCCGCGCTCGTCGCCCTCCCGCCCGGGGCGGTCAAGGCCGAGCCCGGCCTGCTGCACGAGGAGACGTCCTTCCACCAGTACATCCAGGTCGTCGAGCGCCCGGACGGGCGGCGGCTCCTGTACCTGAACGAGGGGATCGCCGTCCACTCCGTGTGGCGGCCCGACTCGGTGCTGACCGGAGGCGTGTGGGACGCGTTCCTCGCCGTGCCGCCGCTGCTCGGCCGGCCGCTCGAGCGCGTGGCCATCCTCGGGAACGCAGCCGGCACGACGGCCCGCGCCCTCGGCGTCTTCTACCCGGGCGCGCACGTGGACGGCGTCGAGATCGACCCGGCGGTGAGCCGGGTCGCCCGGCGCTGGTTCGGGCTCGAGGACAACCCCCGGCTGCGAGTGCACGACGCCGACGCACGGCCGTTCCTGCGCGCCGCCGACGAGCGCTACGACCTCGTCGTCGTGGACGCCTACCACCAGCCGTACGTGCCGTTCTACCTCGCCACGCGCGAGTTCTTCCGCCTCGTCCGCGACCGGCTCGCGCCCGGCGGCATCGTGGCGCTGAACGTCGCCGCCGTGCCCGACGACAAGCGCCTCGTGCGCGAGATCGCAGGCACGCTCGCGGCCGACTTCCCGCAGGTGCTCGAGTGGCCGGCGCTCCGCTTCAACACCATCGTGCTCGGGCTGACCGAGCCGCTCTCCGCCGCGCAGCGGGCCCGCCGGCTGCGCGCGGGCCCGGCGAAGCTCGCGCCGCTGCGCCGGCTCCTGGCGCAGGACGCGCGCGAGCTTCCGCCCTCGGACGACCCCTGGACGGACGACCACGCGCCCGTCGAATGGGTCACCGACCGCATGATCGTCGCCTACGCGACCGAGGGCGGGCGGCTGGAGGAGGACTACCTGCCGACGCGGCCGTGATGCGGCTCGAGCGCCGGGACGGACGGCCGCTGCGCATCGGGCACCGGGGCGCGGCCGCGCTCGCGCCCGAGAACACGCTGCGCTCGTTCCGGACCGCGCTCGCGCTCGGCGTCGATCTGATCGAGCTCGACGTGCTCGAGCTCGCGGGCGGCGAGCTCGTGCTCGCGCACTCGGACGACCTGCGCGAGGTCACGCACGGCGCGGCGCGCGGGCGCGTGCGCGGCCGGACGGCCGCCGAGCTGCGGGAGCTTGCGCCCGAGCTGCCCGCGCTGGAGGAGGCGCTCGCGTTCTTCGCGCAGGAGGCGACCGCGACCGGCGTGCACGTCGACCTCAAGAGCCCGCGGGCGGCGCGCCGCGTGGCCGAGCTCGTCGCCCGCTTCGGGCTCGCGGAGCGCACGCTGGTGAGCACGTTCCACGTCCGGGCGCTCCGGGAGCTGGCCGCGACCGCGCCGGGGCTGCGCACCGCGTTCTCCTTCCCGCGCGGGCTGCTCGGGCTGAGCGACCGCGGGCGCCTCGGCTTCCTCGGCCGGGCCGGGCTGCGGCTCGCCCGCCTCGCCCTGCCCTCGCTCATCGGGCCGCTGCTCGCCCTCACGCGCGCGAGCGGGCTCGCGCTGCACCACTCCGTCGTCAGCGCGGAGGCCGTGCGCCGGGCGCACGCGCGCGGCGCCGCGGTCCTCGCGTGGACCGTGGACCGCCACGAGGACCTCGCCCGTATGGAGGAGGCGGGAGTGGACGCGGTGGTCACGAACGATCCCACGATCTTCCGCACGGCGCCGCGGGAGACGGGATCTACACTGACAACGTGAGCAACGGCGTCCGGGCGATCGCGGCGGGGCTGCTGGCGGCGTGCGCGCTCGTCGGCTTCGCGGCCGCCTTCGGGCTCGCCGCGACCGCGGGCGCCGAGCCCGGGCAGACGACGACCACGACGACCACGCCGCCGCCGACGCAGCCTCCGCCCACCGAGCCCGTGGAGCCGCCTCCGCCGCCGCAGCCGGCGCCGATCGCCTTCGGCGTCGTCGTCGGCGGGGTGGAGGTCGGCGGGCTCCTGCCGGG
>DATLYU010000208.1:0-4464 GCA_035574435.1 Gaiellaceae bacterium
GCGCGCCGACCGGGTCGCCGACGGGCGGGTGCTCGTCGTGCTCGCGCTCGCCGGCGCCGTCCTCGTCGTCCTCGCGGTCGCGCTGCTCGGCCGGCGAGCGCTCTCCGAGCGCGCGCGTGTCCGGCTCGCACGCGTCTTCGCGGTCGCGAGCCTCGCCGGGGTGCTCGCCGCGGGAGGCGCGCTCGCGGTCGCGGTGGCCGGCGCCGCGACCACGGAGTCGAGCTGCGCGGAGCTCGCGAACGAGCCGGGGCGCTACGGCTCGCTCGACCTCTCGAACCGCTGGTGCTGGTGGAGCGAGGCCTGGGACGTGTACGAGGCGAACGCGCCCGAGGGCGCGGGCGCGGGCACGTTCGAGATCGCGCGCAAGCGCTACCGCTCGGACGCGCGCAACGTCGTCCAGCCGCACAGCGTGCCGCTGCAGATGCTCGCGGACGGTGGCCTCGTCGCCCTCGGGCTCTTCGCCGCGGTTGTGCTCGCCGGCGCGCTCGTCTGCCTCTGCGCCCTGCGCCGCCTGCGCGGCGGCGAGCGGGCCGCAGCCCTCGCGCTCGCCGGCCTGCCGCTCGCGTACCTCCTGCACGCGCTCGCCGACTACGACTGGGACTTCCTCGCCGTCACCGGACCGGCGTTCGCGGCGCTCGGCGTGCTCGCCGGGGCTTGTCGCATCCCGGGCGCGCGCCGCCGCCGGCCGCTGCTCGCGGTCGGGGCGGTTCTCCTCCTGGCGGGCGCGCTCGTGTCCTTCTCCTTCCCGCGGCTCGCGGAGGAGAGCGTGCGCGCCTCGACCCGCGCGCTCGACGACGGCGACTACGCCCGGGCGGAGGACCTGGCGCGGTGGGCGCGCTTCTTCAACCCGCTCTCCGTCGAGCCCATCCTCGCGCAGGCGCGCATCGCGGAGGTGCGCGGCTTCCGCAACACGGCCGAGAAGCGCTACATCCGCGCGGTCGAGCTCCAGCCGGAGAACCCGGAGACCTGGTATGCGCTCGGCCTCTACGAGCTCCAGGTGCTGCGGAACCTGTGCGCCGCCTACGTCTTCCTGAACGACGCGTACACGCTCGACCCCGCCGGCCGGCAGTGGTATCCGGGCGGGCCGCTGGACGTCGCCCGGGACGCGGTCGACGCAGGCGCCTGTCCTGCCGGGGACGACTAGCGCCCGAGGATGAAGACGAGGTGCGCCCGCCCGAGCGCGGCGCGGCGCATGCCGTCGAGCGGGCCGACCACGCGCACGCCCAGGTCCTGCGCGAGCCGCCGTCCCTCGCCCGCGAAGCCGGGCCGGTACATGACGAGGCTGCGGGCGAAGTCGCTGCGCGGCGCGTTCCCGACCGCGTCGACGCGGTAGCCGCGCGCGCGGACGCGGCTCGCGGCCGAGGCCGCCGCTCCGGTGCGCCCGTTCCCGTTCAGCACGAGCACGATCGTCTTGCGCCGCGGAAGCGAGGCGACGGGAGCCGGCCGTGTCCTGCGGACCGGCGTCGCGGACGGCCTCGCGGCGGTGGGGGCGAGCACGCGCTCCTGCGCCTCCAGCCGGACGCGGTCGGCAGCCCAGCCGGCGAGCGCCTTGCCGCCGATGAGCAGGAGCAGGAGGAGCTCGAGCGCCGCGATCGTCACCGCGATCGCGGTCGCGGTGCGCCAGGGACGGACGAGCGCCTCGGGAGCCGGCAGCGGGTGGTCCACGGCCTGCTCGTTTCGCGCGCGGGCGGGCGAGTCCTCCCGGGAGGGCTAGCCGCCCTGGCGGCGGAGCCACTCCCAGGTCGCCTCGAGCCCGTCCTCGAGGCCGACCATCGCCTGGAAGCCGAGCTCGCGGGCGGCGAGCTCGGGGTCGAGCGCGCTTCGCCGGAGCTCGCCCAGCCGGGGCGGCGCCGGCTCCGCCTCGACCTCCGAGCCGGCCACCCGCCGGCAGAGCTCGTACAGCTCCACGACGGAGGTCTCGCGGCCGGTGCCCACGTTGAAGACGCCGCCCTCCTGCCCGAGCGCGGACACCGTCGCGCGCGCCACGTCGCCCACGTACACGTAGTCGCGGGTCTGCAGGCCGTCGCCGAAGATCCGCGCGGCACGCCCCTCCGCCAGCGCGCCCAGGAAGATCGCCACGACGCCGGCTTCGCCGTGCGGGTCCTGGCGCGGCCCGTACACGTTCCCGTAGCGGAGGGAGACATGGATCGTCCCGTACAGCCGGTTGTACGTGCGGAGGTACTCCTCGCCCGCGAGCTTCGCCGTGCCGTAGGGGGAGACGGGCTGCAGCGGGGCGTCCTCGCGAGCGGGGCCGGCGTCGCACTCGCCGTAGATCGCTCCTCCGGTCGAGCTGAAGACGACCTGCGCTCCGTGCGCCCGGGCCGCCTCGAGCACGCGGACGGTACCGAGCACGTTCACCTCGGCGTCCTCCGCCGGCCGCTCCACCGAGACGCGCACGTCCGCCTGGGCCGCCAGGTGGAAGACGGCCTCCGGCCGCGCGTCGGCGAACACGTCGTCGAGCGGCTCGCGCACGTCGCGCACGACGAGGGTCGCGTGCTCGCTCAGGTTCTCGCGCTTCCCGGTCGCGAGCGAGTCGAGGACGGTGACGTCGTCCCCGCGCGCGAGGAGCGCGTCCACGACGTGCGAGCCGATGAAACCGGCCCCTCCGGTGACGAGGACGCGCACGGGCCCATCCTACGGACAGGCCCGCCGTAGGATGGCGGCCGGGATGTTCGTCACCTTCGAGGGGCTCGACGGCTCGGGCAAGACGACGCAGGTCGAGCTCCTGCGCGCGCGGCTCGAGGCCGAGGGCGTGGAGGTGGTCGCGACCAGGGAGCCGGGCGGGACGGAGCTCGGCGAGCGCGTCCGCGAGCTCGTCCTGCACGGCGACCACGTCGCGCCCTGGGCGGAGGCGCTGCTGTACGCGGCCTCGCGCGCCCAGCACGTGGAGGAGGTGATCCGCCCGGCGCTCGCCCGCGGCGCCTCCGTGCTCTGCGACCGCTACCTCGACTCGTCGGCTGCCTACCAGGGAGCCGGCCGCGAGCTCGGCGTGCAGGCGGTCTGGGACCTGAACGTCGCCGCCGTCGGCGGCCTGCTCCCCGACCGCACGTTCCTCCTCCTGCTCGACCCGGCGGCGACGCCGGGGCGCCTCGATCGCGAGCACGACCGGCTCGAGCGCGAGGACGAGGCGTTCCGCGCACGCGTCGACCGCGGCTACCGGGAGCTCGCCGCCCGCTTCCCCGAGCGGATCGTCTGCCTGGACGCCGCCCGACCTCCCGAGGAGCTCGCGGAGGAGGTGTATGGAGCGCTTCGCCGCGGTTGCTGAGCAGCCGGAGGCGACGCGCCTGCTGGCTGCGGCCGTCAGGGAGGGGCCGGCGCACGCGTACCTCTTCCACGGGCCGCCGGGTGTCGGCAAGCGGACGGCGGCGCTCGCGTTCGCGGCGGCGCTGCTCGGAGACGAGCGCCGCGTGCTCGCGCGCACGCACCCCGACCTGTATGTCCTCGAGCCGCTCGGCGAGATGATCCGGATCGACGACGTGCGTGCGCTGCGCCGCGACCTGCACATGCGGCCCTTCGAGGCCGCGCGCCGCGTCTACCTCGTGCTGGACGCAGACCGCATGAACGAGGACGCGGCGGACGCGCTCCTCAAGGACCTCGAGGAGCCGCCGGAGTTCGCCGTCCTCGTCCTCGTCGCGAGCGAGCTCGGCCCGCTCCCGCCGACCATCCTCTCCCGCTGCCAGCTCGTCCCCTTCCGTCGGCTCTCCGAGCGCGCGGTTCGCGAGTGGATCGCGGCGCAGGCGCCCGAGCGCCCGGAGGGTGAGGTGCGCGCGCTCGCCCGCGCCGCGGCGGGGCGGCTCGACCGGGCGCGGCGGCTGCTCGACGAGGCGGCCGTCGCCCGCCGCGAGGCCCTCGTCGCGGCGGCGCGCTCGGTGTACCTGGAGCCGGACGCCGATCCCGCCGAGGCGGCCTCGGTGCTCCTGGAGGCGGCGCGCGAGCGCGCGCAGGAGGCGAAGGAGCGCGAGCAGGCGCTCGTGGACGGGCTCGACCTCCCGGCTCGGGAGGCCGAGCAGCGCGTCCGCCGGGCCCAGCACGGCGCTGAGCGCGAGGAGCTCCTGGCCGGCCTCGAGGCGCTGGAGGCGTGGTTCCGCGATCTGGTGGTGGTGGCCTCGGGGGCCGAGTCCGCTGCCGTGAACGCCGACCGGCTCGCGGAGCTGCGCGAGGACGCGGAGCTCGTCCCCGTGGAGGGCGCGGCGGAGGCGGCGGAGGCCGTGCGCGAGACGTGGCGGGCGCTCGAGGAGTTCAACCTGAACGCAGGCCTCGCCTTCGAGGCGCTCTTCGTGCAGCTCCGCCGGGCGGCCCGTCCGGCCGCGCGCGCGTAGGGCGCTTCGTCGACCGTCTCGGGGTGCCGGGGGCGCCGCCGGGCGGGCGCTACACTGCGTCGCGCCTCGCCGACGTAGCTCAGCTGGCAGAGCACTTCACTCGTAATGAAGGGGTCCCCGGTTCGAGTCCGGGCGTCGGCTCTCT